>CAZCCB010000059.1:0-6168 GCA_964497155.1 uncultured Nitrososphaerota archaeon
TTTATCAGGTATTGGCGTTAGAGATTATTATAGGAAACTTGGTTATAGAAAATTACCCAATAGTCCATATATGTATAAAAAGTTAGGTTAATCTAGTCTTTTAATTGAAATTTTGATTTCAAAAGCTCTACCACAATATGGACATTTAATAATTGCTGACCCCGCTACTCCTTCACCCATACGTTCAAGCCATCTCTTAAAATTCCTAAGCAATATTAATTTCATTTCATCATCAAGTGATTCAAATTGCTTTACAGTCATCAGCATATTAGCCAAAAATTCCTGAAATCTCGGATGCCTAGTCAAATCATATAATTCCATAATTCCCCTCCCACTAAACTTTCAATTTAGATTCAATTTCACCCAAAACTTTTGTACATGCACTTATTAGCATTCTAACATCACTTCCAAGTGCAATGAATTTAAATCCCATATCAATATACTTTAAAGCCAATTCTGGTTCTGGCGGAATATATATTCCAGCTGGAACATTATGTTTCAATGCCTTCTCTAAAATATTCTTAATGGCTTCCTGAACTTCAGGATGACTTGGATCTCCAAGATATCCAAGTGAAGTTGCCAAATCATATGGTCCAATAAATATTGCATCAACACCCTTAACACTCAATATTTCATCTAAATTCTTAATAGCCCTTCTAGTTTCAATTTGAGCAATAACCATTACTTCTTCATCTGCACTTGCCAAATACTCCTTAATTTTTAATCCATACATTGAAGCTCTCCTAGGACCATAACCCCTAATACCTTTAGGTGGATATTTAGTTGATTTAACAGCTAATTCGGCTTCTTCCCTACTACTAATCCATGGAAATAATATTCCATGTACACCAACATCTAAAACCAATTTAACCAATACTGGATCATTCCATGCAACGCGAACTAATGGTGTAACTTCACTATCATTTATTACTTGAATCATTTTCTGAATATCCTTAATAGTTAATGGTGCATGCTCCATATCAAATACAAGCCAATCAAATCCAAGTTTAGAAATTATTTCAGCTATATCAGTTGAATCAATAGTAATCCATAATCCAAATGTAACTTTACCCTCTTTAAGTAAACGTTTAAACCTATTCCTCAAATTATCACCGCAAATAAAACTAATTCTATTTACTATTAATTAGCTTTTCAACCATTTTAGCAAGCAATTCAATAGCATTACGTAATTGCTCCCTAGTCTCCTTAGACTCCCTAACTAAAGTTTCAAGAATAACAGTTAATTTACTTGATATTTCACCATACTTCTCCATTAAAAGCTTAAAATTCTCATCAGTTCTCCTAGCAAATTCCCTAAATTCCTCTCTATAATCTCTAAACTCTTTAACATAATCTCTAAATTCATTCCAATATGCTAAGAGGACACTATGCATTGCACCAAAACCTTCCTGCAATTCATCACCAATAGAACCATACTTAATCTGAAAATACTTTAAATCAGGATTTACTTTAGCCTCCTTAACGTTAACCTCCCTAACAGTAGCTGGAAATGGAGCATCCCTAATATTCAACTTAAATTCCTCAAGCTTCCCATTCAATCCCTGAACAAAAATTTCAACCGAACCATCAGGCAAATTAACTCCATAACCACTCAAACCCATTTCTCGAGCTAAATCAAGAACATAACGTCTAAAACCAACCCTCTGAACTCTACCCCTAACAATGATCTTGTAAGCCTTCAATTCAAATCTCTCCAATAATTCCAAATATAATTTAAATTAAATTAGTATTTAAAATACTAACTTGAATAAATATGACAATAATAATCGTTGGCGGAGGATATTCAGGATTACATTTAGCCAAACTTATAGGTGATGGAGCATTATTATTTGAAGAACATAAAAATATTGGAATTCCAGAGCATTGCGCTGGAATTATTAGTCCCAAAACATTCAAAATCATAGGTTGTCCTAGAAATTTGATTGAAGAATATTATAATGAATTAAGGATTTATACAGGTCATGGTATAATTAGCTGGATTGGAAATCCACTCGCAATTAAAATTAATAGAATAGCATTAGAAAAATATCTCTATCATGAAGCTCTAAGTAATGGGGCAAAAATAATTCTTGGAAGTAGAGTTGAAGAAGTAAATTTTAATGGTAAAGTTAAAGTTAAAAACACATTTTATAAGGGAGATATAATTGTCATTGCTGAGGGAGCTAAAAGATTCTTCTCAAGAAAACTTGGTTTAACAAGTAAATGCAATGCTTTTCATGGGCTTCAGGTAAGATTAAAAGCTAAATGCAATATTAAGGAAATAGAGGTTTATCTCACAAATCTAGCTGAAAAATTCTTTGCATGGCTAATTCCAATTCCAAGTAATAATCAAGCAATAATTGGATTAGCATCAAAATCAACATTAAATCTAAACTTAAAATTGAATAGATTAGTGAATTTACTTGAAAAACACGGTAAAATTAAGGTTTATCAGTTTATAAATTATTTTGGAGGATTAATATTAACTGGACCAGTAGGGAAAATTTCAATTGGAAATATTATTGGAATTGGAGATTCAATTCAAATGAATAAACCATTAACTGGTGGAGGATTATATCCAATAACAATTTCAAATAAAATTCTAGCTAAAAATTTAAACATGACTTTAAATGGTGAAATAAATTTCAATGAAGCAGTTAAGGCATATGAATCAGAGGTAAAATTTCTAATTAAAAAATTAAGAAATTCATATTATCTAGCAAAATTAATTAGAAATACTGATTATGAATTACTAAAAATTATTGCTAAAGGATCAATGAAAATTAATTTACATAAGAAAATTCTAGGAGAACTGGATTATGATGATCATTATACCAGCCTAATTAAATCAATATTTAAACCAAACAATTTAATGAATTACTTCGCATCATTACTCTTAGGCTTAATCTAATAACCTATTTGAGGATAACTTGAATTAATGGTTGTATTAGAGTAAGAGTTTTATATTTGTCAAAGAAATATATTGAAGCTCAACAATTCCTTAAAATTTGCCTCCAAACTCTAAATACTTATCAAGGTGATAATACATGAAAGAGAGGAAAAGCCTAATCAGAGAAGAAGTTGAGGAACCATCACTAATTAAGGGACTAGGATTACCAAGCCTATTTGCCATTGGATATGCTGATGTTGGAGCAGACATATATATTGCACTTGGAGTAACAGCAATGTATGCAGCTGGAGGTACACCATTAGCATTCCTATTAGGCTCAATACTCTATACTTGCATTGGACTTGCATATGCAGAATTAGCATCAACATATCCATATGCTGGAGGAGCATCAATCTATGCAATGATGGCAATAAATGATTTAACAGGATTCCTAGCTGGATGGCTAGTAATGCTAGACTATGTTATAGATATAGCATTATTTTCAGTTGCAGCTGCAGGATATTTAAGCTTCATATATCCACAATTACTAAATACAAAAATAACATTAACTTTTGGAATTTCAATTTCAATGATAGGATTAATAGCAATAATCATTATAATAGCATTAATATTAATTAATTATATTGGAATTAAACCATCAGCAGCATTAACATCAATACTAGTAGCAATAAACCTCACAGTATTAACTTCAGTAATAATAGTAAGTTTCATTACAACTTGGAATTATAGTATTTTCATTAGTAATTTAAATGAAATTGGAAGCCAACTTCTAGTAGATGAAGTAAGTTATACTGGAATATTAAATCGTAAATTCGAAAACTTCCTCTATGGACTAACACTTGCAATGTCATCATTCATAGGAATAGAATCTATTGCACAAGCAGCTGAAGAAGCAAAGAATCCGAGAAAAGATATTCCAAAGGCATCAGCACTATCAGTAATAATGGTTATAGCTTCAGTTTTAAGCTGCTCAATACTTGGATTAGGAGTATTAGGTTGGAGAGGATTAGCTGAAGCACAATTTAATCCAATAGCAGTCATAGCTGAGAAAATACCATTAATTGGAAGTATAATAGCAATATTAGTAGCATTAGTTGCATTTGCAGTAACAGTAGCCTCAACAAATACTGGAGTAATAGGTGTATCAAGACTAGTATTTTCAATGGGAAAATTCCTAATACTACCAAGATGGTTCTATAAGGTACATCCAAAATATAAAACTCCAACTAGAAGCATAATATTATTCTCATTAATAGCAATAATCATAGTATTCCTAGGATCACTACAACCAAACATACTAGTATTCATATCAAGCCTATACAATTTCGGAGCACTACTATCCTATATAATAGTATTAATATCATTAATAATATTAAGAAACATAGATAAGAAAACAAATAAACCCTATAAAACACCTGGAACAATAAAAATGAAAATTAATAGCCGAATAATCGAATTACCATTAATTGGAATTATAGGTACAATTGGAGTATTAGTAATGTGGCTATTAGTAGTAATTTATCATGCAGCAGCAAGAATACTAGGCTTCCTATGGATAATAACAGGACTAACAATATACGCTATTTATAGAAGGAAAATCAAACTAAAAATAACAGCAAAATTCGGCAAAGAACTCATAGGAGTAAAATTCATGAACAACAATAATCTAAGTAATATCACTATTCAATCTTAAATCTTAAATCAAATCAATTTAAATTAAAGTTTAGTGATTAAAATGAAGATTAGAGCATTAACCATCCACATAGATCCAAATACCATTAAAGAAAAATTAAGCCATTACCTGGAAGAATTAATTTCAAATATAAATGAAGCATCAAGTAAATTCAATTTAAAAATATGGACGATAAGACTAGCAATTACACCACAAACATTGAATAATACAATTACCTTTGCAAATAAACTTGAAAAAACAATTCCAAATGAAATAAATTATATTACAATACCCTTAAAAATAAAATCCAATGATTCATCACAAGATATTTATAATTTAATAGAGCAAAATAAAAGAATATTCATTTCAATTACAGGTGGAATAAATGAACTCATGAAATTCAAAGACCTATTAATTCATATTAAGGAAAAACAAAATTATGAACTATTCATTAAAACAGCATTCTCAATACCTAAACATATCATTACACCATATTTTCCATCAGCAACTGCAATTGAAAATGAAAATGGAATTTCAGCAGCACTCCTATACATCAATGACTTAATAAATGCAAATTCAATTGAAAATGAAATAATTAAATGCTACACTAATGCAAATCAACTATTAAGCCAGATTTCAAGTAAATTTAAAATAAAGAATTATGGAATTGACCTATCACTATCACCATGGATGAATGAGAGCATAGCAAATCTAATTGAAAAATATGGGAAAATAAAATTCAATAAACCTGGAACCCATCATGCAATATATAAATTAAACAATGAAATTAGAAATATAATCGTAAAGTATGGATTAAATGTAATTGGATTTAATGAAGTAATGCTACCATATGCTGAAGATAATAAATTAATGGAACTAGGAGGTAAGGGAGAATTAACAGTTTATGATTTAATATCATATGCATCAATATGTGTAGCTGGAATAGACTTACCAATAATTCCAAGTTTAAATGAAAATGAAATTGAAAAATTAATTAAAGATATATATTCAATATTGAAAGTTAAAAATAAACCTTCAGGAATAAGATTAATATTAACAAGCCTAAAGCCAAGTGAAATTGCCGACTTAGGATTTATTGGTAAAGCTCCAGTAATGAAATTAAAATGAAATCTGACCACCAACTGTTCACTTTTAATATTAAAAATCTATCTAAATGAACAATCAAATAACCATTGGGAGGTGAAATTATGAGTGAAGAAGAAAAGAAGAAAGAAGAAGACATTGAAGAATTAAGAGGAGTCTTCTCAGCAATAATTGATTTCGTCAAGGGAATTAGGGAGCCAGTAATCGATTTAGTTAAATCATTAATGGAAACAGTTAGTGGAAAAGAATTAGGAGAAGATATAGCAACTTTCTATAAAAAATTAAAGGAAATTGGAATGCCTGAAGATAAGGCTATGGAATTAACTAGAAACTATTTAGAAACAAGATTAAACGTACTAAGAGAATTAGGATCATTACTATCAAAATTCTCAACTAAAGAGAAATTTAAACCAGAGAAAATTAAGGAGGCAATAAGAAAAGCTAAGGAAAAAGAAGAAGGTAGAGAACATCAATAGAACTA
>CAZCCB010000059.1:6178-9867 GCA_964497155.1 uncultured Nitrososphaerota archaeon
ATTTAATTGAAAAATAAAAGCGATAAAATAGAAGAACTAGAATTCCTCCTAAAATTAATTTTAACAAAACTTGAAAAAATAGAACAATTACTATCCAATTTTAATCTTGAAGACATGGAATCAATTAAAATTGCAAATAAACTAGTACTAGCATTCTCAATACCAGCATTAAAGGCAATTGAAGCATCAATAAAAATAAGAAATTTAATTAAAAAACGAACATTAGATGATATCTCAAGAACAATAATAGAAGTATTAGCAATTAAAGACGGAATTTCAATTTCAGAATTAACTAGAAAAATTAGAGAAATTAGAGGAAAGGCTTCAAGAAGAATTGTTAGTGAAAGACTTAAATTATTAGAGAAAGAAGGAATATTAATAATTGAGCGAAAAGGGTCAAGAGCAATTATTAAGTTGAGTGAAAAATATGACAAAAATAGTAACAATAATTAGAATAATATTCGAAACACTACTAAGCATACTATACTTATCAATACTAACAGGAACATTCTATATAAGAATGAAATTATGGTTCATAATTAAAAGGAGAATTTGGATAAGAAACTTCAAGAAACAATTAAGGAAAAATGGCATTAAAAATAAATATCTAAATGAACTAGCAAATATCTACCATAAATATTTACTAGAAATAGAGAAAAATACAACTGAAATATTAAGATTCATTGGCAAAAAATAATTTATGTTATTGGAGGTCCTCTATCAGTTATTATAGGTTTAATCATCTCTATGATTGGGGCTCTCCACATCATCATGGTTCATCACCCCTAATTCTCACTTTTCCCAATATAATAATGTGAGAAACAGGTATATAAATTTTTCTCACTTTTTTATTCTGTGAATATGAGAAAAATTTATATATCAATTAATGTTCCTAATTATATGATTATTTAACATTAAATTTTGAGGTGAATAACACATGCAAACTAGAAAACAAAAATACACTGTAAATATTAAGCATGAAAATAAAGTAGTTGAAGTCATATTAAGTGGTTCATCGATGAGCTTTAAACATATAAAGCCAGTATTAAATCAATTGAGAAACTATATTATTGAAGGATATCAAATTAAATTTAAGGGATACCTAACTAGAGAAAGTAGTGAATTAAAAGCTTTCATGTTTGCATTATCATTATTTGGATTTGAAGATAGAATAATATTTGAAAATAAATCAAGATATAGTAAAGCTGATAGAAGAAGAAAGAAAGCCATAGCCATAAAATTAAGAAGAAAAGGTCTTTCCGTAAAGGAGATTTCAAATGAATTAGATATTCCAATTAAAACTATTTATAGATGGCTTAAGGAATAACCTCATTATCATTACATTATAATTTAACTTGTTTGACAAAGATTTTAATGTAAATCAAATTTAGACTATAATGTAATTATGGAGGAATAATTATGAATTTGAGAATGAATATTGATAAATTGGTTAAAGTAGCAGTTATAGGTGAAATTTCAAGCCCAATATTCCCACCAACACCATACAAAATAACCGCATTTGGAGAACCAGTAGTATTACCAGGTGTAGGTGGCATAAGATATAATGTTAGAGTTGGAGATCCAGCTGTCGGATGGATGGCTGACCACGTTGAACCAGGAGTAAGCATTAAGAATTTCACTTCATATCAAAATATGGGTGGAGCAACTCCAAATTATGCATTAAATATACTTGCATGTATTGGTAATGAAGCAATAGTTGTTAGTGGAGAAGCTAAGGGTAGTAAAGGTGTAGTTATTGGTAAGCATGGAGGAATAGAGCATGTGCTAATAGATTTCCCAGAAAATGTTCTTGAAAAACTAGTTATTGGAGATAAAATATTAGTTAAAGCATTTGGATTAGGATTAAAATTACTTGACTATCCTGAAATAAGAGTAATGAATATTGACCCCAATCTACTAATGAAAATTAATATCAAACCAATCGATGATAAACTTGAAGTACCAGTAACCCATCTAATTCCGGCATCAATTATGGGTTCAGGATTAGGTGCAAATAATGTTTATAGAGGTGATTATGATATTCAATTATTTGATGAAGAAACTAGAAAGAAATATCATTTAGATGACCTTAGACTCGGAGACTTAGTAGCAATTATCGATGCAGACCATACTTACGGTAGAATTTATAGGAAGGGAGCAATTTCAATTGGTGTAGTAGTTCATACTGACTGTGTAACTGCTGGTCATGGACCAGGAGTAACTACAATTATGACCTCAAGTAAAGGTAAAATAATTCCTAGAATAGATTCAAAGGCAAATATTGCATACTACTTAAATTTAAGACCAGAATTATTTAAGTAATGTAAAAGGAAACTTAAAATAATTTAAAATAACTTTAATAATCACATCTTTAATTATAATAATATTTTTTATCTAAAATTCTTGCTTTAATATTTTAATAGTTATTCTATAAATTAACATTGTAATATGGGATAATCAGTTAAAATTTAAGTCCTTTTAAATAATTAATATTTGTGATGGAATTGAATGATGAAGTTGTCGAACATTTTATTAGGGCGGGTAAGGCTGTTAAGAAAGCAAAAACATGGATTAAAACTGCTGTTAGAAGTGGGGTTAAATTACTTGATATATGTGAAGGAGTAGAAAAATTAATTGAAAGAACGGGATGCAAACCTGCCTTCCCATGCAATATATGTATAAATGAAATTGCAGCTCACTATACTCCACCTTCAAAAAGCATTAAAACTATACCTGAAAATGCCCTCGTAAAAGTTGATGTTGGAGCACATTATAATGGATATATAGCTGATTCTGCATTAACAATTAATATTAATAGTAAATATGAAGAAATGATTACTGCAGTTGAAGAGGCACTTGCAAATGTAATTAAAGAACTTGAACCAAATATTAGAATTACAAAAATTAGCGGTATAATTGAAAAGACAATTAAATATTATGGATTCAAACCTATAGCAAATCTATCTGGACATCAATTAGCTCATTATAAAGTTCATACTGGATATATAATTCCAAATGTTAGATCCGTTAGAAATGTATTTAATAAACTCAAACCTGGACATGCATATGCTATTGAACCATTTGCAACAACAAAGAAGGGTGCAGGTGAAGTTATTGGTAGGCGTGGAGGAAATATTCTCAGACTTGTAAGTGAAAAGCCTCCAAAAATGGGTGCTGCTAGAAGCCTATTCCTTGAAATTCAACGTAAATATAAAACCTTACCATTTACTAAGAGATGGTTTGAACGTGAAGGTGAACCTAAATTTGAGAGAGCATTTAGATATTTAATGGAGCGCGGATTCCTAAGTGAATATCCAATGATGATCGAAATTAAAGGTGAACCAGTAGCCCAAGCAGAACACACAGTTCTAGTAATGAAGAAGGAGGTAATAGTCCTAACATAATTAATTTAAAGAAAGCTAAAATCGATATTCATTCATAAATGGAAAATCTCTAACTGTTGAGATAAATTAGAAGAGAAAATTTTCTATCTTATCTTAACCATTATACGCATCGAGATGTTCTTGCAATCACTTTCAGGCATGGTGATATTTTAAATTATTAGCTTATAAGATTAATTATATTAAATTTATCAAAAATACAATATTGCCCAAATCTAGAAACTATAAGAAATTAATAAATAACATTAATAAAATTTATCTTTATACTTATTGCAATGAATAATAATT
>CAZCCB010000060.1:0-8703 GCA_964497155.1 uncultured Nitrososphaerota archaeon
ATTATAACATCACTTACATTAAAACCACTAGTTGAATAAATCAGATGGGAAATTATTGTATTGGAGGAATGTATGGGCTGTAAATTAGCTGAATTTAGGTTAATTAATACTAAATCTGCTGGTTCATTAACTGAAATTCTTCCAGAAACGTTAGGTAACCTTAATGCTTTTGCACCATTAATAGTAGCTAAATCTAGAACTAATTGTGAATTTACAATTGAAGGATCCCATCTATGATGCTTATGAATTAATGCGCAAAACTTCATTGTCTGAAACATGTCTAAACAATTATTACTTGCAGGACCATCAGTTCCTAATCCAACTGTTACATTAGCTTCTAAAAGTTCAATTAATGGCATAACTCCTCCTACAGCCAACTTCATATTTGAAATTGGACAATGAACTACTTTCACATTATACTCACTCATTTTTTTAATTTCATTTTTAGATAACCAGACGCAGTGTACAGCCAAAACATTATTTGAAAGAAATCCCAAGTCTGAAAGATACTCAACTTCTCTCTTTCCATACTTTTTCTCAAATTCAGCTTGCTCTCTTCTAGTTTCTGCAATATGGATTTGTATTGGTATTTTTTCATTTTCAGCAATTTCTTTGCATTTCAATAATAGCTCTGGTGAACATGTATATGGAGCATGCGTACCAATACCTCCAATAATTTTTGGTGAGAAAGCTTTTATTTCTGATAAAAATTTATTTATTTGATTTATAGCTTGGTCTCTCAATGAGGAATCGAAGTTATCTAATACTCCAATAGTTATCAATGCCTTTAAATCAGTTCTATCAATTGCCTTAGCTATTTCTATTGGGAACCAGTACATATCAACAAAAAAGGTTGTACCTGTTCTAATCATTTCTAAGCAAGATAGTAATGCCCCCAAATAGCATAGTTTGGGAGTTAATTTTTGTTCAAGAGGCCAAATTTTTTCTCTAAGCCATTTCATTAACGGCATGTCATCAGCGTAGCCTCTAAAAAGAGACATCGGTGAATGAGTATGTAAATTAATTAATCCAGGCATACATAATTTATTTTCACCATTAATTACATATTCAGCTTCAACATTAATTTTATCCGATATTTCAGTTATTATTCCATCTTCAATATATATTGATTTATTCTTTAACACTGTCCTTTCATCATCTTGAGTTATAATCCATTTGCATTTATCGATTAGTATGCTCGTTTTATTCATGGTAATTCACCTACTTATCAATAAAATTGTTAAGGATTTTAATATCGTATTTGCAGTGCTTGTCATTACTTATTTATTGTAAGGTTAATTTAACCTTTCACCCTCATTATTTTTACTCTACCCATAATTTTCCAATATTCAACTTCAGCTCCTGGAGCCAATTTAGATTTTATTTCCTTTTCATCTGGAGGGGGAATTTCGAATGTTTCATAAGTTTCTAAATCCATTATTTGTACTCCATGAGGTGAGATTGATATAATTTGCCCTGTTTTCTTTTCAATTATTGGAACTTCAACTTGAGCATCAGCTGGACCAACAAATGTTCTCTTTACTCCATCAAATATGCCTAGGGCTACTATTCTTACTTTAGCTGAACCATGTTTACCTGGCTTGGATTTCTCTGAACTCACAATTTTACATGGTTCACCATTTAAAATAATAAATGAACCTGGTTTTAGACTTCCAGCTTCTGCAGGTCTCTTCAAACTTAACACCTATACATCAATAACTTAAAATATCCTTAAAAGTATTTAGCTGACAGTAGAAGAAAACGCGACTAACAGCTAAGCGGTGACATGATGAAAATGAAAAGGGTAGGTATAGTTTCAAGATTAGATTCAAATGAAATTCTAGAGAAGACTAGGGAAATAATAAGCATACTTGAAAAACGGAGATTTCATTTGATTTTAGAGAGAAATCTTGCAGAGAAGATAGGATGGAGAGGTGAAAGCTGTAATTTGGAGAGTTTCAATGTAGACTTCTTAATAGTAATTGGTGGGGATGGTACTGTTTTAAGAACAGCAAGACTTTTAGGGAAAAGCAATATACCCATGCTAGTTATTAATGCAGGTACGTTAGGATTTTTGTCGGAAATTGAAATTCATGAAATTAATAGCGCATTAGACATGATAGTTAATGACAAATATGAAATTGAAGAATGCACTAGAATAAGAGCTACTGTAAATAATTTTGAAATAGGAGATGCACTTAATGAAATCACAATAATTACAGAGAAACCAGTAAAGGTTCTAAATATACTAATCAAAAAGAATAATGAGAAAATTTTTTCGGGAAGAGCTGATGGAGTAATTATAGCTACTAAAACAGGATCAACAGCATATGCTCTTTCAGCTGGAGGACCTATAATCGATCCTGAATTAGATGTTTTCGTATTGGTACCTTTATGTCCATTAAAAATATATCAAAAGCCCATAATTTTACCATCGACAACTAAATTGTCAATCCATATTTTAGAAGATGGAGCAGATGCATTAATAGTTGCTGATGGTCAAATAAGAAGAAGAGCACCTGTAGGGACAATAATTAGGATAGAAAAAAGTAATAAGAAAAGTGCATTTATTAGGTTTAGTAAAAGTTTTTATGAAAAAATTAGGGAGAGATTAATTAAAGATGTCTAAAAAAATTCTCATATTAGATTCATCAGCAATAATTAATGGATATAATCCTGCATCCTCAATGAAAAAACATATCATAAGTAAGAAGGCTGCTGAGGAAATTAAGGATTTAAAATCAAAGCAAATATTAGAAAGAGCAATTGAAGTAGAGAAATTAATGATCTTAGAAGCAAAAAGGGAAAAAGTAAGAGAAGTAGAGAAAGTAGCCTTTAAAACAGGAGATTTAGGCTATTTATCTGCTGCTGATTTAGAGACACTTGCATTAGCATTAGAAATGAGAGAACAAGGATTAGAACCAATAATATTGACTGATGACTTTTCAATACAGAACGTGGCAAAGCATCTTAATATTAGAGTAGTATCCATAATTACAACTGGAATAAAAAGGATGATTAAATGGATAAAGTATTGCCCTGCTTGCGGTGCCGTGTATACTAATAGGAATATTAAGAAATGTCAGATATGTGGAACCACCTTAAAGAGAAAGCCTAAATCTTAATAAATCTAGCAATAAAATAGCCGGGAGTATCGTGAACATCAGGATAGAATCTTTGAACAAGATTACTTTTAGAAAAAATTGGCAAACCAGGATCAGCAATCCATAAAGGTTGTTCATCAAGTTCAAGAGGATAATTTTCTAAGGCATATTTTATAATTAATTCGTTTTCCTCAATAGTTAGAGTACATGTGGAATAGACGATTACTCCTCCGGGCTTGGTTATTTCAACTGCGGGTTTAAAGAATTGCCGTTGATATTTTGCACATGAAATGATATCTTTAATTCCTTTGGACTCAAATATTTTTGGTCTAACACCTAAGGCTGAACAAGGGGGATCAATTAAAACTCTATCCGCTCTGAGTGTTGGAAAATCTTCATGCAAATATCTAGAATCACTTAGGAATACCTTTACACTTTTTATTTTAAGCCTATTTAAATTATAAATTAACTTTTTAATTCTTGATTTTGAATTATCAAATGCATATATTCTACCAGAATCACCCATTAATTGAGCTATATGAGAAGTTTTCCCGCCAGGGGAAGCGCACATATCGACAATTGTTTCTCCAGATCTAGGGTTGAGTATTAAGCTAGTTAGCATTGCTGGAATACTTTGTTCATAAATTAATCCTAATGAATATTCGGGAAGTTCTCTCAATGAAATGCTTTTAAATTTGGAATTAACGATTTTTACTGCTAATCCTTTTCTCTTTTTGATTATGTCACAACTACTCATCATTGCAATACCAAATGCTATTGGATTTCCAAGTTCATCAACAATTGTTACTTCATCGCCAACCTCAATATCCTTGGCATATATGATGCCAGGAGCATATAGTTGAGCTCCTTGCATGACACTTTCAGCGGCATGTTTATCTACGATAATAACTTTGTCAGATAGGGGGATTTCAAATGGACCTTCAACCTCTATTAATAATGCCTCCTCAATTTTACTATGATAACTAACAGTTATTCCACGTTCATTTAAGTCATGTACTAACTGTTCAGGAGAAATCCTTAACGTATTAACTCTGAAACTATACCATTTTGAGGGAGTTCTTAAGCTACTTATTATTTTGAGAGCTCTATTTAATCCAAATATTTTTGAAAAATACTTTATTAAATCTTTAGAATAAAATGATAAAATGTTATTTGAGAAAAAATTCATGATAATTATTTATTGGATTCATTAGGAATTCTAGCTATTAAAGATCCATCAGTAGATATGAATTCGATTACTAGTGGAATGGACAATGAATGAACAGAGCAGGAGAGGCATGGATCATAATCTCTTATAAGAGTTGATATTTCACTAATCAATTTCCCTTCATCTAAACTATTGGCTTTAATGAACTTAGTTACAATGCTCTTAATATCCTCACTTATTATTGGTGTATTTTGCACTGTCGCAACAATCATATTTGCTTTAACTACTAAACCTTCATCATTAACGAAATAATGATGTATTAGAGTACCTCTTGGAGCTTCAACAACACCTACTCCATCGTTATGTTCAACTTTAATTTTCTTCTCTCTCCTTAATGTTTTTTCAAGTTCCTTATCTTCAAGTAATCTGCATATTTTATCAAAGCAGTAAGCTAATTCAACTAATCTAGCCACATTATAATATCTTGTTGAATTTCTCGGTTTACTGGATTTTAAGCCATATTTCTCTCTTAATTCTTCAGCCCAATCAGAGTCTATTTTATTAACTATATTAAGTCTAGCTAATGGACCAACTCTGTATAATCCATTGGGATAACCCAATTTAATTAGGAATGGTGCTTTGGCATAACTCCATGGAACAACATATTCATTAATATGATCTAAATATTCACTTGCTGAGAATTCATCGATTAAATCACCATTGCTTGATATTGCTCGGATTTTAGGTGAATCATATAATGCTAGATCATTTTGATGATACATTGATACGAAATTAGATTTGATACCTACATCTTGTGATAAAGATTTATCAATAAAGTTATCAATTAAACTTAAAACTTTAGAAAACAGTTTTGTAGCCTCTTTGCATTTATCCAATAATTTAATTCTATCTTCACTTGATAGTGGTTTGGCAAATCCGCCTGGAATTGCAGCAGATGGATGAATTGAAGAACCACCTAATGTTTCTAGAATTCGACGAGCAAAACCCCTAATATTAATTACTAATTTTATTAAATCTGGATAATGCTTAACTAATTCTGTAAAGCCTCTCTTATTAGGTGGGAGTGAAGTTAATGCTAAGTCAGGTAAGTAGAGTAAGAAGAAGTGCAGTACGTGACTATGAATTAATCCTGCTAAATGAAGAATTATCCTTAGTTTTTCAGCTTGAGGAGGAATTTCTAAGTCAAATATTTTATCAACAGCTTTCACCGATGCTAAATGATGCGATACTGAACATAGACCACATATTCTGGTTACAATGATAGGTGCTTCTTCAACAGGTCTACCCTTTAGGAAATGTTCGAAGGCTCTAAATTCAAGAACTTGAAATCTCGCATCCTGGACTTCTCCTCCATCAATTATAACTGTAACTTTTGCATGCCCCTCAATCCTAGTCACTGGATAAATAGTAATTTTTTTACTCACACTTCTCTCCTCCCAGCTTTATACTTAATTATAGATGAGGGAAATGTAAACCTGTAAAAGAAGCCAACAATATCAAGAAGTTTCATTAAGTCATCTAATGATACTTCATCTAATGATGTTGATGACGATAAGACACTTATCATCTTGGCAGCTTGATCACCATACTTCTCTGTTGGACCGAGACAACCTCTACATGGATAGCCTGCTTTTATACATCTTGCATCACAACCATTACGAGTTACTGGACCGAGACATATGAAACCTTGCTCTAAGAAACATTTTGATGGATCAGCTTCATTAATTACCCATCTTTTTATGCATTTTATCTCTTTTGCTTGGCCAGCATTTAGTGGACATTCATCACATACACTTTTATTGGGAAGTTCAAATGGTTTACCTTCAATTATAGCATTAAAGAAAAACTTGATTAGCTTATGTGGAGGGGGGCAGCCTGGTATCTGATAATCAATTTTAACGATTTCTCCTATTGGTTTTATAGATTCATTTAGCTTAGGTATATCAACCTCAGGAGGCCTCTTTAATGGATTAACTATTCCTAGTTGATTTATATATGAAGTTTTTAGGAGATCTTCAGCCTTAGATAAATTTGCTAAACCAGGAATTCCTCCAAAGCATGCACATGAACCAAATGCAACTAAAATTTTTGCTTTATTTCTCCATTCTTTAACCTTCTTTAAATCTTCCTCCGTTCTAACTGCTCCAGTTAGTAAGGCAATATCAACATGCTCTGGTGCATTTGCATCCATAATTATTGGAGCATAAGCCAACTCAATATAATCTAACATTGAAAGTAATGAATCTTCTAAATCTAGAATTGCATTTTCACATCCAGCGCAAGTAGTTAAATGCTCGATAGCAAAAACTTTTTTATTCAAGCAAAATCACCTCTTTTAAGGGGATTGGGACCTAATTTTGATATACGTTCTATGAAACTACTAACTATATTTACAAACCTTGTACCTTCACCTGCAGAAGCCCAGTTAATCTCTAATCGATTTGGATTGATACCTAAATCTCTTAATAATTTCCTTAAAAGTACCGCTTTTCTTTCAGCTCTATAATTTCCATTTAAATAATGACAATCTCCAGGATGGCAACCTATTATTATTACACCATCAGCTCCAAGCTTAAAGGCGCTTAAAACATGGCTTGGATCTACTCTTCCAGAACACATTACACGTATTATTCTTATGTTGGCGGGATATCTTAGTCTCATTACACCCGCTAAATCTGCTGCCGCATACCCGCACCAATTGCATAAGAAACCAATTATTTTTGGTGTAAAAACATGTTCGTTTAGATTATTTACTTTTCGTTTAACGATATGTTTTTCCATAGTTCCATCCTTCCTTAAGCGCCTTTAAGTTAAGTTCCTCCGTACCCTTTGGAACACTATCTAAAATTGAATTTTTAAGAGCTTCTAAACTAACTATTCCTGTTAATGCTGAAAAAGCACCTAACATAACCATATTAGCCACTATTCTCCTACCCAAATTGATTGCAATTCTAGTGGCAGGAACTTTATATATCTTAACTTCTTTCAATGCTGATTGAAATTCAACTAAATCTTTATCAATAATTATTACTCCTCCGCTACGAACTGTTGTTCTATAATAATTAAATGCATCCTGGGATAAAGCAATCAATACATCGGGATTACTTACATATGGATAGTCAATTTCTTCATCTGAAATAATTACATCCGATCTAGCCCTACTTCCCCTAGCTTCTGGACCATATGATTCTACTTGAACCGCATATTTCCCATCATAAAGACATGCAGCCTTGCCTAACACGTAACCAGCTAAAAGGATACCTTGACCTCCAAAACCAGAAATTCTAACTTCCCATTTCAATTTAATCACCTACCTATGTTGAGACTAAGCTTTTAATTTTAACGCCTGCCTTTTCCTCAATCAATTTATATAATTCGCTAATGAAATCTGGACGCTCTGTATCAATAAATTCTCCAACAACAATCTTACCTTTAACATTCACTTCAGCTTTTAGTGGATCAATATAGTTTCTAATTACACTATTTCTCTTTAAGTAAGTCATTATTTCAGATGCAGGACCCAACTTATTGTATCTTGCGAATAAAGTTATACATGGAGCAATTACTTCAATAAAAGCGAAACCCCGTTTCTTTAGTCCCTTTTCTATTGATTTAGTTAATTGAATTGGATGGGCGACAGTCCAGCGGGCAACATATACTGCTCCGGCTGCTGCAGCTAAATGTACTAAGTTAAATGGATGCTCAATGTTCCCATAAGGAGAAGTCGTAGTATAAGATTTAAAGGGGGTTGTTGGACCAACCTGCCCTCCAGTCATTCCATAATTAAAATTATTGATACATATTACTAGGAGATCCATGTTTCTCCTAGCTGCATGAATAAAATGATTTCCACCTATAGCGAATAAGTCGCCATCGCCACTGAAGACTACTACATGCAAATCAGGTCTAGCAACTTTGATTCCCATAGCTAATGGAATTGCTCTTCCATGAGTTGTATGAAATGAATCACAATTAACATAGCCAGCAGCTCTTCCACTACAACCTATTCCTGATACGAAAGCTACTTTATTCATGTCTATATTTAATTCATCTATAGCTCTGAGAAAACAGTTTAAAGCTATACCTATGCCGCAGCCCGGACACCAAATGTGAGGTAATCGCTCAACTCTAAGCAGATTATCAAGTGGATGAATATTTTTAGCCGACATTTTTCTGAACCTCCTCAATTAAATTCAAAATTTCATTGGGAGTATGAATATCTCCACCTAATTTAGGGGCGAAGAATACTGGTTTACCCATAGCGCATCTCTCAACCTCACCAACTAATTGTCCATAATTCATTTCTAATACTATGTAAGATTTAATTCTCTTTGACAGTTTCTTAAAGTAATTAAAGGGAAAAGGCCAAACTGTGATTAGCCTAATTAGTCCAACTTTAAATCCATATTC
>CAZCCB010000060.1:8713-9641 GCA_964497155.1 uncultured Nitrososphaerota archaeon
AGCATCATTCATGAAACGTTCATCAATCTTCACTATTTTGTCGATATTTAATCTTATTTTGTCACATAGTCTTTTAACCAATAACTCATGCACTTTAGGATCAACTGATTTCGGTATGCCCTTATAATCATGAGTTAAACCAGTAACATGTATTCTATAACCATCTCCAAAGCACGCCATCGGAGGTATAAGATCTTCATCAGGTTTAAAGGGTTCATAAATAGTTGGTGGAACATTAGGTTTTTTACGATTTACAATTTTAACTTCATTTGGTAATTTAAGAACTACTTTTTCACGCATATGTCCAATTATTTCATCTGTAAGTAAGATTACAGGAGTTCTATATTGTTCAGCTAAATTGAAAGCTTCTATTGTTAAGTCGAACATTTCTTGAACCGAGTATGGTGCTAAAGCTATTATTTCATGGTCACCGTGACAGCCCCATCTAGCCTGCATAATATCTCCTTGACTAGCTTTAGTAGGTTGACCAGTACTTGGACCACCTCTCATTACATTAACTATTACAATTGGCGTTTCAGTCATTATAGCTAAACCAATATTTTCCTGCATTAAACTGAAGCCGGGCCCACTAGTAGCAGTCATAGCTTTAACTCCAGCATATGAAGCCCCAATTATTAAAGCTATTGAAGCTAGTTCATCTTCCATTTGAATAAATACTCCACCAACTTCAGGTAATCTTCTAGCCATGCGCTCAGCAATTTCAGTTGAAGGAGTAATTGGATATCCTGCAAATAGTCTGCATCCAGCAACTATTGCTCCTTCTGCGCATGCTTCATCTCCTTGCATGAAAAAATTACCTTTAAGATAATGGGAAAATTTTTTCTCCACATTGCTCACCCTAAACCAAATCACAATTTAGTAATGATATAGTAAAAGTTTTACTATTTTACTTGAATATATTTTAAAG
>CAZCCB010000061.1:0-390 GCA_964497155.1 uncultured Nitrososphaerota archaeon
TTTAACATCTTCAATAGAACAGTCAATTAATGAGCCCATACAGAAAACTTGAATACCACCTCCAGCTTTCCTCTCAATTTCAATTTTAACTTTAGGTTTCTTAAGCGAAATTTTTGATTCCCTAAGTGCTTCTGCCATGAATTTTAATTGTTGAATTGGATTACGAGTTAAGTCAACTAATAATATTAGTGCATCAGCATTTCTAGCTAGACTCATCACCTGTGAAATCCATGGTGAACCAGGAAATATTGCTGGTGCCTCAACTAATTGAACCTGAACATCCTTATAAATCATCATTCCCGGAGTTGGCATTTTAGTTGTACATGGATCATCTGAAATTTTAGGTTTAGCATTAGTTAAAGCTGCGAGAAAACTGCTCTTACCGCTGCC
>CAZCCB010000061.1:400-826 GCA_964497155.1 uncultured Nitrososphaerota archaeon
CTTGAAGCCTTAACTCTTTTCCGCTTTCTCTCCTCGAGTTCACGTTTTAATTGGGCAAGTCTTCTTCTCAACATTTTTCTTATATTCTCTGTTCCCTTATGTTCTGGAATTGCTGAAATTAATTCTTCTAAAACTTTAATTTTCTCTGGAATGGTTCTGGCTTCCTGATATTGTCTCATTAAAGCTTTAGCTCTTGGTGGTAAATTAGCTGGCATATCAAGAAATATTATTTATTTAGAACTAATATTTCTCACTCCATGACCATAATATTTAATTTATTTTTGAATTGGGAATGGTTCTTCAGGGAATATTGCTGCAATTGGTTCTGATAAATCTTCAGTCATTAATGCTCTCCCCATTCCAGCTGTATTGAAAGCATATCCATAATTGCCGTATTTGTCGATTGCAATAATTCCTGCAGTGTTT
>CAZCCB010000061.1:836-9636 GCA_964497155.1 uncultured Nitrososphaerota archaeon
GCTCCAGCATTATTATCGGCATAGAAACCGCAGCCGACTAAGGGTACGTCACCAACTCTACCTGGTAATTTTAGCCAATAGCCACCAGTTGATGTTGCTGCAGCTACATTTCCATTAGAGTCTATTGCTACTGCACCAACTGTGCTTATTGACTTTAAGAATTCTGGTTTTCTTAAAATTAAATCTCTAATTTTATGCATTCTATCTCTTTTTCCTTCAATCCAATCCTTAAATAATATTTCGAAACGCTTAAGCTTATGTTCAGTAATTAAATTTTTAGTTCTTTTAAATCCAAAGTATTCAGCTAATTTTTCAGCTGCTTTACCAACAAGCAATATGTGATCAGTTTCTTCCATTATTCTTCTAGCAATAGAAATTGGATTTTCAAATCCAGATATACATGCAACTGCACCTACATTTAATGTACTCCCATCCATTAATCCTGCATCCATTTCAACTGTCTTATTCAAACTTAATGCTGAACCTAAACCTGCATTAAAGACACCACTACTTTCCATTACTTTAACTGCAGTTTCAACAGCATCTAATGCTGATCCAGACAGTAAAGCTTCGAAACCCTTTTTAGCTGCCTCCTTAAGCCATTTTCTTCTTAAGTTAAGTTCTTTCTCTGTAAAGATTTTGTATGAACCAGCTCCTCCATGAATTAATATTAAAGGTTTAATTTTCAATATTATCACCATCATTAGGTTTGTTCTATTTCGCCTTCAATATTCTTAAGGTATTTACTTCTCAGCTTCTCTATGTAATCATTTATTGAATAAACTCCAACATTGTTAACTTCTATTAATCCCCATACACCTCTAGATAGTAATTTGAATTTATGTTCAGAACCGCATTTTAAGCATAATGCTTGTAAGTATATTTCCTCATTTTTCTTTAGGAAATTTTCAGCATATATTCTGCAGGGTTCTAAGTTATTATTACAGTTACTACACTTAATTAATTCCCTGCAATCCCTCAATATATCTAAAAGTTGATGATAATTCATCGCTTGAAACCTCCATAAAATTGCTGATTGAAGATTAATTAGCGTCAATTTAAGTGTTACTCTAAAAGCTTAATTATAAGTTTGAATATTTTATGAAAGTGTACTTAGGTTTTATATATAATTTGAGAGAAGAGAGAGATAGGTGAAAGTGTGGGAAATAGTGCTGTGCTATCCACACTAATTATAGAAATTCCAGAGAATGATTTGGCTAGACGATTATCCATAATTAATCAGTTACATAGAAATAGAATAGTTTACGACATTGATGATGCAGGTAATATTTTGATTGATGGATTTAAACTTGAAAAAGTTAAGGAAAATAGAAGTGAACAATTCTTTATTAAATATGAAATTTCTGAGGGGGCATTAATTAAATGGGTTTATGTTAAAGCTAGAAATCCAAATATATATTATAGGATTAGGGCAATTCATTGTTCATCCCCAAAATCATATATTAGAGCTCTTAAAAGAAGAATGCTCCCATTAAGTTATATTAGATTAGCTATATCAGCTCAGAAACATCAATTTTAAATTTATCATTTAAATTTTAAATTTAAGTTATAGTAGTTTTAGATTATTTTAGACCAATATGGGTGAAATATTTGAATGAAGAGAGGAGAATTAGAATTCGATATTTAGGTAGGCATATAATGTTTAAAGGGAAATATGTCAAGCAAATATTGCATGGAGAGAAAATAACTACGGTTAGACTTGGAATTGTAAAACCGAAATATGATGAAGTTATAATTCATGGTGGCGGAAGACCAATTTGTAAAGCAAAGATCACCCGCGTTGAACATAAAATGGTTAAACAATTATCTGATACTGATGCCATTAAGGATGGATTCAAAAATTTACTTAACTTATTAGAGGAATTGGAGAAGTTTTATGGTCAACTAAATCCAAATGATTGGGTTACAATTATTGAATTTAAGGTTTTAGAGAGACTTGATAAATTGGAACTTAAAGATCCATATTTAGGATTGAAACCAATAGATATTGCTAGAATAGCTTTAAGATATCTTCAAGATTTAAGTGATGAAGAAAGGAGGATATTATTGGAGTTGACCAGACAAGTTACTCTTAGGAGAACTGCAAAAACACTTTATGGAAATCCATTGAAGAGACATTATATTAGAAAGGTTGTTAAGAAAGCTTTGAAAAAGCTTATTGATAGGAAAATTATTAGAGTTAACGAGAATGGTAAATATTTGAGTTATAATAGGGAGAATGAATTTAATGTATAGAAGTTATAGAAGCATTATCTATAGACCAATAACAGTAACATACTTTCTAGCATTATTTATTACAACTTTAATGATTCTCTCACTATTAATATACACTATTCCAGTTTTAGTTAAGGGTCTTAAAATTCCAATTCCAATAGCATTCTTAATTTTCTATTCAGCATTAATTGGCAGCTATATTAATATTCCAATTCGCAGTTATGAAACCTATGAACCAGCAATAGTGCTTAGGGAAATTAGAATCTTTGGTATTAAATGGATTTTACCTGGAATTGATTGGGCTGTAAAAAGAACTATTGTTGCAATTAATGTTGGGGGAGCATTAATACCAGTATTAACATCTATATTCCTACTAGTATACGTGATTCCAGTATATGAATTAAATCCATTTTCAACTTATATTAAAACTTTAATTGCATTAATAGCAGTCACATACCTAATAAATAGAATTGCCAAGATAATCCCTGGACTTGGAATTGCCGTTCCAGGAGCTATTCCACCGATAATTACTGCTCTCATCTCAATACTATTATATCAATTACCGCCAGAAAGCAATCCAGCAATTATAGCATATATTTCAGGTACGCTTGGAACATTAATAGGAGCTGATTTGCTCAATTTAAATAAAGTTACTAAGATTAGGGCTAGAATGGTTAGTATTGGTGGTGCAGGTACTTTTGATGGAATATATTTAACTGGATTAATTGCAGCTGCATTAACATTATTAGCAGTATAGAATTGATAATTAAATTAGCAAGGTATTTTACTACTTAACCAATAATATTTTCTTGATCTAAAATGCCGAGCCTATTAGACCCATTGACAGTTGGACAATTTACAATTAAAAATAGAATAGTAATGCCCCCAATGGCAACTGAATTGGCTACTGAAAATGGCGAAGTAACTGATAAATTAATTAATCATTATCTTGATAGATGTAAGGGTATTGGACTTTTAATTATTGAACATTCATATGTTGAAATTCAGGGGAAACATAGTTCTAATCAGTTGGGAATATATGATGATAAATTAATAGATGGGCTATCAAAATTGGTTAAGAAGATAAAGGATAAATGTGATGTTATAGTTGTAATTCAATTAAATCATGCTGGTGGTAAAGCCTCAAGTGAAATTACTGGATTTAAACCCATAGCTCCATCATCAGTAATGATTCCAGGTGGAGTTGAGGAACCTAAACAAATGACTCTAGAGGATTTTGAGAGAGTTAGAGAAGCATTTATTAATGCAGCTATTAGAGCAGTTAAGGCTGGATTTGATGGAGTTGAAATTCATGGTGCACATGGATTCCTATTAAATCAGTTTTTATCTCCAATAACTAATAAGAGATTAGATGCTTATGGGGGGACGTTAATTAAGAGAATGAGATTTCCACTTGAAATAGTTGAAGCTGTCAGAAATGTTATTGAAGATAAATTATTGCTTTATAGACTTGGAGCAGATGACATGCTGCCTGAAGGATTAACAATTGATGACTCACGTAAATTCGCAATCAAATTAGAAAAATATGGTGTAGATATAATTGATGTTTCTGGTGGACTATGCGGATCTAGACCTGAAGGATTAACTGGTCAAGGATACTTTGTACCATTAGCCGAGAAGATTAAGGATGTAGTTTCAGTTCCAGTTATTGGAGTTGGAGGTATTAGAGATCCAGAATATGCAGATAAAATTATTAGGGAAGGTAAAGTTGATTTAGTTGCTATTGGTAGAGCAATTTTGGAAGATCCTAAATGGGCATTGAAAGCTATAGAAAAATTAAGGTCTAAGAGTGATTAATATGATCAAACTTCCATATGGTAAGGAATTTCTGGAAATTGATGAAAAAATTCTCAATGCAACAGTATTAATGTCCAAGGAAGTAAATAGAATTGAAAATATTAAATTAGAACTTATAAATAAGATTGAAAATCCAATTAAAAGTAAACCTTTAAGCAAAATAATAAGTAAAGCTAAAAAAATGCTATTACTAGTTCCAGATAAAACTAGGGCATTTCCATCAAAAATGATTCTACCAATATTCTTAGAATCAATTGGTAGAAATGATATTGAAATTAAAATTCTAATTGCAACTGGACTTCATAAACCCCATACAATTAATGAATTGAGAGAAATTTTGGGAGATAAAATTTTGAATGAATATGAAGTTAAATGTCATGATGCTGAAGATTATAATCAAATAATTAGACTTAATAAGAAAACTAGGTTTGGAACGCCAATTGAAGTTAATAATGAAATTTTTAATAATGAATTAGTTATTGGATTTGGACTAATTGAACCACACTTTTTCGCTGGATATTCAGGTGGAAGAAAAATAATTCTTCCGGGAATTGCGAGTAGTAAAGCCATATATTGTAATCATAGTTTCAAAATGATAGAACATCCATATGCTCGCTATGGATATTTAAATGGTAATCCAATTCATGAAGATATGATTGAATTTATGAACAAAACTAAATTAGACTTCATAGTTAATGTAACAATTGATAAAAATAAGAATATAACTGGAATTTTCTGTGGAAATCCTATTGAGGCACATATTAGGGGTGTTGAATTCTTAAATTCATATGTTAAAGTTCCAGTTAATAAGACATTTGATATTGTGATAACTACTAATGGTGGATATCCATTAGATAGAAACTTGTATCAAGCAGTTAAGGGAATGGCTACTGGAGAATTAATTGTAAATAGGAATGGCGTAATAATAATAGCCTCCGAATGTATTGATGGATTAGGTGGACATGATGAATTTTACAACATGTTCCTTGAAACTAAGAATCCAATTAAGGTTTTAGAGAAGATAAAGAGGGAGGAACCAATTAAAGATCAATGGGAAGCTCAAGTTCTAGCTAGAATTCTAATGAAAGCCAGAATTATTGTGGTTAGTAAAATGAAGCAGAGTATAATTGAGGACATGCTTATGATACCTGCAAGCACAATTGATGAAGCAATAAATGAAGCAATTAAAATTATTAATAAAGATAAACCTAAAGTAGCAATTGCACCTGAAGGACCATACATTATACCAGAAATTAAAGATTAATGTTTACTAAGCGCTCTTTTAAATTCAAGTCTTTTAGAAAGAATTTCCATTAACTTCTCTTCCTCAATTGCATGCCTCTCCTCATGAGTTAAATCCTCAGGTAACCATTTAGGTTTACTTTTATCTTTAAAGTAATCTCTAATAGCTCTCCTCAATGCACCAACAGCTAATACTCCACAATGATACTTAACTGCAGGTAGACCTCCAAGCTCCTCTGAAATATCAATCCAAGAAATATTCCAAGCTTCCTCAAGACTCTTACCCTTAATCATTTCAGTCAATAGACTTGCAGCGGCAATATTAGCTGCACAACCATAACTTTCAAATGAAGCCTTCTCAATAACTTGAGTTTCATCATTAACCTTCAAGTAAATTGCAATCATATCTCCACAAGCCAAACTACCTGCAACTGCACTTGCATTTGCATCTTCAAGTCTACCTAAATTCTTTGGATTTCTAAATAACTCTAAAACCTTAGACGAATAGGGGAGAGGTATTCTACTAGACATTAGGTATCACCTCCCTCTAAATGGAGTCATGGATCTAATTCTCTCAACTGCCTTAGGTAATTGTTCTAAAACGTAATTTATATCTTCCGAATTATGCATTGGTGTTACCTTCATAAGTATACTTCCATGAGCCTCTTCATATCTTCTACCGATAGCAATTAAGACATGGCTTGGCTCTAAAATTCTACTTGTACATGCACTTCCACTTGAAACATAAATTCCTCTCATACTCAACTCAACGGTTAATGCTTCACCTTCACAATATAGGAAGCTTACATTAATATTATCAGGAGCTCTTAAATCTCCTTTAGGCCCATTAAGTATTACATCATCAATTTGATTTAAAATTCCATCAATCAACTTATCTCTAAGAGAAGTCATTTTTGAAGTATATTCATTGAAGTTTTTCATCATTAATTCAACAGCCTTAGCAAATCCAGCTATAGCTGGAACATTTTCAATTCCAGGCCAAAGTCTCTGAGTACTCAATTGACCATAAATTATAGGTTCAATTTTAACTCCCTCTCTAATATAAAGTGCACCAGCACCCTTAGGTCCATAAACTTTATGACTACTAAATGAAGCTAAATCAACTCCAATTTTCTTTACATCAAAATTAATTTTACCTAGAGCATCTACAGCATCAGTATGAACTATTATATTTGGATTCTTATCCTTAACAATTTCAACTATACTTTTAATATCTTGAATAACTCCAATTTCATGATTAACAGCTCCAATACTAACTAGTAGTGTATTATTATCAATAATATTTGAAAGAAAACCGAGATCCACGAAACCTTCATTATTAACTGGAACCTTAATAACTTTAAAGCCATATTTCTCAAGTTTTTCGGCAGGGAAGATTACGCTTAAATGTTCAATACTTGACACTATAATCTTTTTTCTTTCATTTCCATATGCCTTAGCTATTCCCATTATTGCAATATTATTAGCTTCAGTTCCACTATGAAAATAAGCTATTTCATCAATTGAAGCATTAATGGCTGAAGCAATAATTTCAGTTGATTCACGTAGTTTTTCATATGCTTCCCAACCAATTTTATGAGTAATTGAGGGATGACCATAACCAAATTCCAAATAACATTTAACCATTTCATTCAAAGCTTCACGGAAAATTAAACCAGAATTTTCAGAATCTAAATAAACCTCCTTTTCAGGTTTACCATGCGATTCAATTAAGTCTCTAACACTCCTCAAATTGTTAGGCAAAATTACACCCCAATAGGCCACATATTAATCATAGTATTATAAATCAACATCAAATTCGAAGCACATCATATAAGCTTTTCACATTATAAGCAAATAATAACCTTATGAAACGCCAAAACATTAACTAACTGTATCTGTCATATTAATTAGAGGTGTATTATTGTGATAAATGTTAATGAGATTAGAAAGGATTTTCCAATCTTAAATATTGAAATTAATGGTCATAAACTAATATACTTCGATAATGCTGCTTCAAGTCAAAAGCCAATTCAAGTAATTAATGCAATTAAGGATTTCTATACAAAGTACTATTCAAATGTTCATAGGGGTATTCATATATTAAGTCAAAAATCATCAGAATTATATGAAGAAGCTAGAGAAATAGTCAGCAAATTTATTAACGCAAAAACTGAAGAGTTGATATTTGTAAAGAATGCTAGTGATGGAATAAATTTAGTAGCATATACTTGGGGAATACAAAAATTAGATAACAATAGTGAAGTATTACTCACTCTAATGGAACATCATAGTAATATAACGCCATGGATAACTCTATCAAGAATAAAGAATTTTAAGATAAAATATGTGAAGGTAAATTCTGATGGAACACTAAATTATGAAGATCTTGAAAATAAGATAAATAAGAAAACTAAAATTATAGCAATAAGTCACGTGTCCAATGTAACTGGAACAATTAATGATATTAAGAGGATAATCAAAATAGCTCACGATTATAATGCATTAGTCCTAATTGATGGAGCGCAATCAGTACCACATATGCCAATAGATGTAAAGAAAATTAACTGTGACTTTCTCACATTTAGTGGACATAAAATGCTTGGACCAACAGGAATTGGAGCATTATATGTTAGAGAGGAAATAATTGAAGAGCTTGAACCAACAATTAGTGGTGGAGGAACAATTCAAAGTGTATTATGGATTGAAAATGAAAACAAATGCATTATAAAATGGGCTAAAGCTCCAGAAAAATTTGAAGCTGGAACACCAAATATTGCTGGTGCAATTGGATTTGCAGAGGCAGTAAGGTATTTAGAGAAAATTGGAATGGAAAATGTTAGAGAACATGAAAAAGAATTAGTGGAATATACTTTAAAGAAGCTCAAAGAATTGAATAAGACTAAAATTTATGGTCCATTGAATCCTGAAATTAGAGGTGGGATAATAACATTTAATGTTGGGAATTTAGATCCGCATCAAGTAGCATTAATACTAGACCAATTTGGTATTGCAGTTAGAAGCGGACTTCATTGCGCACATCCATTACATCAAGTGATTGGAGCTGAGAATGGAACCGTGAGAGCAAGCTATTATGTATATAATACAATTGAGGAAATAGATAAAATGATTGATGTACTAAGGAAAATTGAGGAGATAGCATAAATGATTGACAAGTATGTTAAACAAATAATTAGAGGATGCGGTGAAAAGGCTAACTTCATAATCATACTTAAATGGGATAAAATGAAAGAGGCAATTGAAAGAATATTAAGTAAATGTAATGAAAAACATGATTTAGGTGGATTATATATTAAGGGATTAATAAATGGAGTTGAACTTAATATTTTCACTACAGGTAAAATTTTATTAAAAGGAATAAAGAATGAAGATGAATTAAAGAGATTTTTAGAAAAAATTCTTAGTTAAGTTAATTTGAACTACAATGCTTTTCAATAAATTCTAATAATTTCTCTAAAGTAATTTTACTTATTACATGCTCAAT
>CAZCCB010000062.1:0-9525 GCA_964497155.1 uncultured Nitrososphaerota archaeon
AGTAACTAAGTTTCCATCAACAACTACTTCAGCATCAACATAATTTGCTCCACAAGCAATTAAATCTGGCTTAACAGCAACATAGCACGTAGCCTTTCTACCCTTTAATAATCCAAATGCAGTTAAAACTAATGGTCCATGACAAATAGCTGCAACAGGCTTATTGGTTTCAAAGAAATGCTTAACAATTTTCTCAACTTCAGGATAAAGTCTAATAAATTCAGGTGCACGTCCACCTGGAATTACAAGTCCATCATATTCTTCAGGTTTAACATCCTTAAATGCCAATGTTATCCATGGAAATCTATAGCCAGGCTTTTCAGTATATGTTTCCCATCCAGGTTCGAAGTCATGTACAACTGTGAATAATACATCCTTCTTAGTTGGAGCAGCTACATGTACTTCAAATCCTTCCTCCTTCAATCTATAGTATGGATAAAATATTTCCTGAGCCTCAACAGCATCTCCAGCTAAAATTAAAACCTTAACCAAAATCTCACCAAATAATATATTTAAATTTCAAATTATAATAATTTTCCATTAACTATTAAGTTAAATTCAATTAATGAATAGATAATTATAAATAAATTAATAAAATACATTGTGGTGAAATGTCAATTGAAAATTCAATTAACAATATAATTAGAAATATAGTTAGAGCTTATGAATTGATTAGGAAAATTATTGGTAAAAACGTATCAGATAACATTCTCATCATGATTCTTAAGGAAATTGAGCATATCGCTATTCACGAATTATGTCATGGAGCTCTATATACAATTTACCCTGAAATTAATATAATTGAAAATAAAAATCATGTTTTAAGCGAATGCATTAATGAAATTTTCAGTAGACTATTAGAAACCTATACTTCAAGTAAAATTGGAGCCTATACACATAGCTTTGATGAACATTTACATGAATTAAAACATTACACATTACTATCCAAACTCAATATTAGAATAGAAGATTTAAATGAATTATATAATCAATTCATAAAGCTAATAGAAAATGGGAATTTAAATAAAGCTATTGAAATAGTAATTGCGAAGTGTAAGGATTGGATTAAATGCTAAGTTAATTATGTTAATAATTTAATCATAGAGTTTAAAAGATGGTGTATAAGTTAATATCTAAATTTAATGGTGTAACTATGAGGAAATATTTATTCATTCTAGGATTACTTCTCTTCCTAATTGGTTCCATAACTGGATTATATGCATAAGAGAGAAATTGCCTCATAGTATTCATTACAACTGGATATATGAATTTCTGGACTGCAATTGAAATTTTAGGAGGATTAATAGCTTTAATTGGCCTATTAATTATGATTTTAGGCTTAATTAAAAGATCATAATGATTCAATCGCAACTTCAATGAGAATTTCCATAATTTCACCAGAAAATTTAAATAACAATAAATTGTTAACTTATATTGGTTGACGTAAATTGACAATATTTCCATTACTAACTGATCGTCAAGCTCTCATGTGGAGCCTAAAATTAAAAGGTTTAGATAATATTAGCATAGCTAGAAAGCTTAAAATAAGCCGTCAAGCAGTTAGTAAGGCACTTTCAATAGCTGAACTTAAAATTGTTAAATCACTACTTGAAGTCGCTAAGGCTAGTAAAATAGAAGTTAGAAATATTATTCCAAATAAGAGTATTCTAATAGGTTATAGTTATGAATTTAATAGAGAAGCAATCATCACATTTTCCACTAGCAATGGCATATATGTTTGGTATAGGAATCATGGAAATTGTAAATCTTGTCCACTAGTTAAGAAGTGTAAGGAAATCCTGATTCGTGAGGCTAATGAGAGAGGGATCATTTTAAATAATGAGGAAATAAATTTACCTCCATCTAAGTTAGCTGAAATTATTTTCCGTAAAATTGGGGTGATTTCATGAAGCTAAAATTAATGAAACCTTTAAATTTCTGTAGACTAGGCATTAACATTTATTTTCTACATGAAAATTCAATTCTAAAATACTCAGCTAAATATGATTCTCTAGCTTTAGGAGTAACTATAATGGTAATAGCCCTATTAACTATGATTTCAATTTTAATATTTACTTCTCCAATTATATTACTAATTAAAATAATTACTGTAATTGCTTTAGCATTATTGGTATTCTCAATATATTTATTTTCCCCAAAAGAATATGTTTTATCAGCGAATGGTATTCTAATTAAGAGATTCATTAAAAGTATTAATATACCATATTCTCTGATTAGCGATATTAAATATGATCCTAATGTATGGAGATGGCTGCATTTAAGATTGTTTGGCTCTGGCGGTTTATTTGGTTGGTGGGGATTATTTTCCCTTAAAAATATTGGTAGAGCTTGGCTCTATGTTACTAATAGGAGAAATTTGGTAGTTATTAGATTAAAAAATGGAAGAGTTTATGTTTTAAGTCCTGAAAATCCATTGGATTTCATTAATAATATTCAAATTAAAATGCTAAATAGATAAATTTAACTATATATCGAAATGGATTATTCTCTCTTAGAATGTATCGTGAATATAGACAATTGGGAAAATCATATCAGATGTAGATTTAATTATAACTTCAATAGCAATAGTATGTAATGAAATGTTAATAACTAAAATAAAAGCGTTTTGAAAACTTATAGATTTAAGTTTAAAATGAAATTATATGAGTAATCTATTTTATGTCATGAATGCTATGTAGAATCCAATTATATCCGTAATTATATGTGCAATTGAAATATTCAGTAATCTCCTCCTCTTAATATAAACATATCCATAAATAAAACCTATTATAGCAGTTATTACTGTATGTAGTGATATTCCATGCCAAAATCCAAAGGCAATTGCCTGAATTAATAATGCCTTAAAACTACTCATATGCCTTTCAAGCATACTTACACCATAACCTCTCCAAATTATTTCTTCAAAAATTCCAGCTGTAAATGGAGCTATTAAAACTAAATATAATTTAGACCATAACGGGATACCCATCTTAATTTCACTCCAATAAGCCATATAACTTTCCCATCCACCAGCAGTTATATTTGCCATAATAAATTGTTCAAGCCAAATTAATCCACTAGAAATAATAAATAATCCAAAAATCAACAATAAACTCCTACCAATATTCCTCCTAAAATCCTCAAAATTAAATTGATTCTTAAACCATTTAATCCCACCCATAATTTTAATCAAATACATTCCAAAGCAAACTTGAATTATCGACCAATAGAAATTATATGTAAATATTGTCCTTGTAATTTCAATTCCAATAATCTCTCTAGGCTTTCTCTCAGCAATAATTTTATTATAAACAGTGAATCCAATTATACTTGAAATTGTAAAGTTAATTATAAATGGCAATATCAATATTAAAATGATCTTAAATAGTTCTTTCTTTTCCACCTTCTCCCTCCATAAATACTATGTATATTCAATGAGTTTATATTTAAAATTAAAGTCCATGTACATTCTAATAACTTCATTAATAATTCTACTCCTTAACTTTTCATTTTTAGAAAACAATAGTTTTCCATTTGTAAATACGTGATATTTAAATGGAAGTGGAGCTTCATTTAAAATCTGAATATCAATTGGATAATTAAATTTTAATTCTAATGTTACTGGCAAATTAATTGTATAATTAAATGCTTCATTCCAATTTTTAATCCATATTGCAATATCAATATCTCTAAAATATTTGCTTTCAATAAATCCTCCATGAACATAAGCAAAAACGATTCCATTAACCCTAATCAATTCATCTCTAATTTTCAATAATAACATAGTATTTAAATTCAAGGTTCATGATTCATCTTCCATTAAATATTTTCTAATATAATGAATAAATACCTTAAAATCATTTAATCCTTTCTTTACTGAATTATAAATTTTATTATCATTAATTATCCAATATCTATAAACTAATAGATTTCGCATCCTAGCTGCAGAAGCCAATTTATTTGCTAATTCAATTGGTATAATATTTCTTTCACCCAATTTAATAAAGCATTGCGGATATCCCTCAGCTTTTTCATTAAATTTTCTCATTAATATGTGTATGCATATGCTTGAGGCTGCTTCAACCAATTGAATAACAAATGTCTCATAACATATTTTCATATAATGTTAATTCACTAAAATTCCTACTAATAATTTCATTAAGCAATTGTATTGCATCATTAATTTCACTAATTCTAGTTTCAATTAAATCTTTATTCAAATTTTCACCATTACCATAACTTTATTTATACAAAATTGTATTAAGATTTAATTTATAAATATTATTTTGTGATCAATTATGGTTCTCGTTCTCGATAGGGAAACTTTGAAATCTATTTTAACTATGAAGGATACTATTGAAGCTGTTGAAGAAGCATTTAAAATGTATGGTTTAGGTAAGGTTAAGATGCCATTGAGACCTACAATTAAAATTGAAGAATATAATGGAATTATACTCTATATGCCAGCATATATTGCTGAAATGGATGCACTTGCAGTTAAAGTTGTTTCAGTTTATCCTGATAATCCATCAAAATATAATTTGCCAACTGTTCTTGGAACCATATTACTTAATGATCCTAAAACTGGAGACTTACTAGCCATACTTGAGGGAGGCTTCATCACTGCCATGAGAACTGGAGCTGTGAGTGGAGTTGCAACTAAATATTTAGCTAGGGAGGATTCTAAGGTTGTAGGTGTTTTTGGTGCTGGTGTTCAAGCTAGAACTCAACTAATGGCAGTATATGAGGTACGTCCAATAGAGAAGGCATATGTTTATGATGTTATTCATAGTGCAGCTGAAAAATATGCTGAGGAAATGTCTAAGCAATTAGGTATTGATGTTAAAGTTGTTGATGAACCAATTAAAGCTGTTAAGGGATGCGACATAATTATAACTGCAACTACAAGTAAAACTCCAGTATTTAATGGTGAATGGCTTGAATCTGGAACCCATATTAATGGTATAGGTTCACATACACCAACAACACGTGAATTAGATTCAACTACTATTAAGAGGGCTAAAGTTGTAGTTGATACATACGAATCATGTTTAAGTGAAGCTGGAGACATCCTCATTCCAATCAAGGAGGGAATTATAACTAAAGACCATATTTATGCTGAGCTTAGCGAAATAGTATTGGGTAAAAAGCCTGGTAGAGTTAGTGATGATGAAATAACTGTTTTTAAAAGCGTTGGTGTAGCAATTCAAGATGCATCAACCGCACTTAAAGCATATAAAATAGCTTTAGAGAAGGGTGTAGGTAAAACAATTAAACTCTAAATTCAATTTAAAATTTATTTCATTTTTAGCATTTTATTTGGTTAGATTTAAGGAATTTTCTCATATTGGCTATACACTAGATTTGGAGCGTATTTACTTTCTATTTCGCAAATATTCTTTTTATCAAAATTTTGATTACAATTTCATTTTATTTAGCTCCAATAATTGCACGTAGAATTGGATTGCTTAATACTATGGTTTTACACATTTACCTGCAAATATAATACTTGCAATAATACATTTTCTACCTGACCTTCAATCCGTACTTATAATCTATTTTGTTAGGCAACTTCTATGTGAAATGGATGTACCAACTAGACAACCATATATTATGGCGTTAGTTAAGCCTGAGAAGCGTGTATTTGCATCTGGAATTACAAGTTTAATTAGATTTTCTCTACATCTTTTGATCCTGTAATTGCTGGTTGGCTTATGACTATAATTTTAATTTAACTCCAATTTCTTTATGTGGATTAATTAGGTCATGCTATGGTTTATCATTATACTTTACATTTAAAAATATTAAGCCTCCAGAGGAAATTGAGAATTAACATTTTAATGATGCTAAGAATATTGGTATAACTTCCTTATCCAATAACATTGTTTTAATCGGCCTCCTACCAATTCTAGGCTTTACTCTCCACTTTACCTCAAATCCAATCGGCTTACTATCAATTTTAGTTACTATATCTACTTCACCCTTATTTTTCCAATAATATATTTCAGTAAATCTCGAAATATGAGATGCAACTACTGATTCTATAATCATTGATTCTAAAATTTCAGTTTTAGTATAATTTGAAAATACTCTCATTAAAAATGGATCTATAATAAATATTTTCTTATTCTTCCTATAATTAACCCTACCTTCAGGTGAAATCCAATATGCAATTTTAATTATAAATAATTTCTCTAGAAATTCAATATAATTTCTAACTGTATGTGGTGATGATATTGAAGTATTCTTTGCAATTGTATACCAGCTTAATGGTGATGCCCCCGCTTCGAGAATATATGAAATTAATTCCCTAATATAATATTCATTTTTATTAGCCTTAATAATATCAGATTTAATCCAATCCAAATAAATTTTCTCTGATAAATATGAAATTCTACCATATTCAAATAATTCTCTAATTGAAATTGGAAATCCACCTGAAACTAAATATTTCTTAAAATATTCCATTAAAACTTCACTATAAACTCTATTTGCCTCAATACACTTATTTAATTCATTTAAATCAAGTAGATTTGATTCCTTTAAAACTATTTTTGTAAAATAATTAATATATTCATTAAATGATATTGGAAGCATAATAATATCCTTACCATAACCTCTCCTACCAGGAAATCTCTCCTTACCAGCAATTAATTCTATACTTGCTGAGCCAGCTATAATTAAAATATCATTTTTAAATAATCCCATATCAATTCTAGATTTTAAAGCTCTATACCATTCATTAACAAATGTTATTTCATCCAAAATTATAATTGAACTCTTAATATTCCAACTATTTCTATATGAAATATAGTTATCAATTATTTCTCCAAGCTCAATATAATCTGAAACTTCATCACATGAATAATAAAATATAGCTTTACTATCCCATTTCTCTAATAATTTATGTATCAATATTTTAATTGCAGTTGTCTTACCAACCTGTCTAGGTCCAATTAGAAAGTGTAATGAGAATGGCTTAAATGTAAATTCATTAATTACTCTCGGAATCCACTTAACTCTATATGATTTCCATTCCTCATAAATTGGATCAGGCTCATTAATCCACCAAGGATTATATCTCTCCACATGTAATTAAAATGCAAATGAATATATAAGAAATTTGCATTACAAATGCAAATCTAAATAATAAATTTAAAGAAAAATTAGAAATATTTTAAATTATTTTGGCATTGTCATAGCATTAATTGCATATGCTGCCAAAATCATTAATTCAAATACTTTATAAGCTTCAACCATATCCCTAGCCATATACTTAACAGTCAATGCATCAATTCTCTCAGCATTAGGTAAAAGTTCAACTGCATCAGCAAAACCACTCTTCATAAACCTAACCTTCAACTCAACAGGACAATCAACCTTCAAAGGCTTACACTCACCACTCCTAAACTTCCTAACAGCCCTATCAACACCATCCCTAATCATACGCTCAATTCTAGTTAAACTCGGACTAACCGCAGCATACCTACTAGCAGACCTCTTCAAAACAATTCTCTCAGCCCAAGGAGTAAACTTAGCAACATCATCAACCAATAACTTCTCCTCACCAGCAACCAAAACTACTGGAACATCATAATGACCAGCAATCCAAGTATTAAGCAAAAATTCACTAGCCTCAACACCATTAATCCAAACACCAGAAACACTAGCACCACTATAAGTATGGTCAAAAGTTGATTTAGCAGTTCCAGCCTTAGCATGATAACCCAAAAACAATGCTAAACTACAATTCTCAACACCATAAACCATACTAGTAGGTCTAGGAAAACCGCGAACAACCTCAACATATTCAGGCAAATCTTCAACCAATAAATTAATCATTGGACCATGACTATCCGCAACAACAATTTCACCAAAACCATTCTCATGTAAAGCCTCAATAGCAGCTAAAGTAACTCTAGTAATAATCTTCCTAGCCTCATCATATAATGGCCTCTTAGGAACTAAATGATCAACACTAACAATATGAGGCATACCCTCCAAATCAATAGAAATAAAAGCCCTCACAAAACCCCACCCCCAACAACTAAACTTTAAAATTACTATCAAAATTCACAATAAAACATTAACGAACAATAAGCAATCATCAATGCAAGCTTCAATACAGCTTTCTCTAATAAATTTAAGATAAAATTAATGAAGAAATAAATTTCTAACTCTTTTTAATTAATCTATATCTTTCAAGAATTAATTCAACCCTATCATCCTTAATATTAAATTCAACATCAATTTTCCTCCAATTCCAAAACATATAAAACCTACATTTATCCACGCTAATTTCATCTGGAACCAATATCCAAGTAGTCTCAGTAAGCCTATCCCTAGACTTAACCATCAATAAATTACCAGCCCTCTTAACCTCAACCCTCATAGTACCCTTATAAGTCTCATAAACACCCTCAAGCCTACCAATAATCCTATCCCTCTCAATAAAGGGCAATTTCTCAGGATCACGACCCAACAAATATGCCAAAATATACATCCCAATATTTGAAAGCGGATAACCACTAGCATTAGCCAAAACAGCAACACCAATCCTCCTATCAGGAATAAAACCAACATATGCAGTATGAACCAAAACAGAACCAGAATGATTAATCAATTTATGTCCATAAAAATCAGATACAATACCCCAACCATAACCATAATATTCCGAGCCGAAAAATCCATCATAACGCCAAATATGCTCCTTAAACATTAAATCAATCATATCCCCACCAATAATCCTAACACCTTCAAACTCACCCCTATTCAAATACATCCTAATATAATTAGATAAGTCAATTACATTACTAATCAATCCACCATCAGCAGTAATTCCAAATGGAAATCTACTCCTAACATGCCTACCCTCCCTATCAATAATATATGGAGTTGCAAAATCACCATCCCCCTCAACCTCATCCCTAAAGAAATAACTCCTATCCATCCTCAATGGCTTCAAAATAAATTTCTTAACATAATCCTCATAACGCAAACCACTAACCTTACCAATAATTTCACCTAAAAGAACATAACCCTCATTCAAATAGAAAAACTTCTCACCAGGCCTACAATAAACCCAATCCTCAGCATCACTCATAAAAGTAATAACATCCTCAGCACATGAAACAGGAAGCCAACCACCATCCAACTCCAAAACACCACGAATAAAAGCCTCAGCATAAGCAAGAGCAGGAATACCGGAAGAATGAGTAAGCAAATGATGAATCCTAATATCCTCACCAAAAGGCTTAATATTCAAAGAAACATACTTATCAACCACATCATCAAGACTAATCCTACCATCCTCAACCAACTTCAAAACAGCCAAAGCAGTAAAAGACTTAGTAACAGAACCAATACCAAACAAAGTCCTAGGAGAAACACTAACACCAAACTCCAAATCCCTAAAACCAAAACCCCTCAAATAACTAACCACATCACCCTCAACAACACAAACACTCAAACCAGGAAGCCTACCCTCCCTCATCTTCTCCAAAATAAACTTCTCACAAACCTCAA
>CAZCCB010000063.1:0-6912 GCA_964497155.1 uncultured Nitrososphaerota archaeon
CACTAGTACTTACTTCGGACATTGCATAAACGAATGTTAATATTGCTCCACCGAGAATGTTTATTGAAATTAATGGAATAACTATTTTCATGAAAGTCTTCATTCTATTTGCACCTAAATTTAATGATGCTTCTTCAAGTGAAATATGAACTTGTTGTAATCCAGCATAAATACTTCTAGCTGCAAATGGCATTCTTCTAACGGAATAAGCTAAGACTAATAGTGGAGCTGGATCCACAAGTGGGTCGATAAAGCTTCCCCTAAAATTACCAGCGAAGAAGAGGAAGAATCCTACAGCTAGAACTATTCCTGGAATTGATATTGGCATTGTAGCTAGCATATCAAGTATATCTATTGGAGGAAATCTTGAACGTGAAACTACATAAGATGCACTTGCTCCAATTAAAATTGCAATTAAAACTGCAATTGAAGAATAAATTAAACTGTTAGTTATAGCTTTACTAACACTTCTAGAAGTTAATTCGCCGATGTATTCAAATGTAATTGTAGTTGGGAAACGTCCACTAATAGCCCAATCGGTTAAAGCTAAAATTATGACTCCAAATTGAGGCATACATGCAAAGAATGTTAATAGAATTAGGAATATGTAAATTACAATTAAACCCTTAATTTTAGGTTTCCTAACTCTTGAAGTCCATCTACCACCCCTACTAACAGTTGCATATGATTTAAGTGAAACATATCTTTTAATTATGAAGAAGCCTGTAAGTGAAATTGAAAGTAAAATTACTGATAGTGCAGCTGTTTCAGGAGCTATGGTTCCTCTAACAGCTTCAGTAAATGATTGAAAAATATAGTATGAAATAACTTTCTTAGCTAATGGATTACCACTATAACCAACAAATCCTATTGGTGCAGCTAAATCCTCCATGCTAAATATGAATGTAATTGTTGCTCCAGCCATTAATCCAGGCATTGAAAGCGGAAGTGTAATTGTTCTAAATAATGTAAAACCTTTAGCTCCGAGATTTTCACCCTGCTCTTCCAAATTTGGATCTAAATTCACTAGTGAAGAGAAAACGTTTAGATATACTATTGGGAAAAAGCTTAATGTTTGAGCTACAATTATTCCAATTAAACCATTAATATCTAATCTATATGGAATTATATGGAGGACTTCATAGAATAATATGTTTAGGAAACCATTTTTGGGATGGAAAATTTTCCCTAGAACATATGCATTTACAAATGGTGTTGCAAGCATCGGAACTATAGCTGTAACTTTAAATATGCTTTTACCCGGAAAATTATATCTAGCCATTATTAATGCTAATGTAACTCCAATAATTGAACATAATATGGTAACTATTATTGCAACCATAATTGAATTCATTATTACTCCATAATCTAAGCCCCAAAGATACATAGTATCTCCATAAACTTGAAATAATTTACCTCCAGTTGGACTTAAAGATAAAAAGTATCTATCAGTAAGTATTGAGGTAAACCATTGAAGTGAAAATGAAGCCCCATAAGTAAATGCTCTAACAATAACTGCACTTAATGGTAATATTAACATTATTAGGAAGAATGTAAAGCTAATTAATGCTTGAAAAGTCATGAATAAATCTAGTCTTCTAATCATTAAGCTAAACTTTGGAGGACCATATGTCCATTTAAACTTCACTTATGCCCCCGAAATACTTCTCTAAAAATAATTTAAAAAAGATATTGGGAGAATTAGAGTTCAGATAATATACTTATGACTCTTTCATATCTCTCTATAGCTGCATCTCTCCAAATCTTAACCATTTTAACTTTAAATTCAGGATTCCTTAATTTATCATTAACCTTCTGTGCATATTCCATGGTAAATGTTACTTCTTCTCCAGTTTCTGGATCCTTAAACTTTAATTTTAATGGGCTTGCAAGTTCATCAATTAATTCCTTAAACTTCTCACTTGTAATTTTACCATTCTCCTTTGCTTCGACAAGCTTCATCCATGCTTCAAGTAATTTATCATGCGCCTGAACTAGAGTTGCATGATAGAACCACATGAGTGAATTTTCATATGAAATTGCAAGTTCATCGCTAAATTCAATTGTAGATGCATTTAATGTTAATTCATATTGTCTTTTAAGATCTTGACGTCCCTTACCTTCAGGTGTATCGAATACTTTTGGATTAATTGGCAATCTATTAATGTTCTTGTCAAGCCATACCTTCTGTCCTTCAGGTGATAATACCCACATTATGAATGCTAATGCAGCTTCTTTATGTTTTGAAGTTGATAATAATGCTATTGGATCACCATTAACTATTGTTCCATCTTTAGGTAATATGTATCTGCAATTTGGAACTTGAAGTTCAGCAGTATATCCATAGAAATCTATTGTTATTCCTACCCCAATATCACCCCTCATAACTGCATCTCTAACCAATCCAGATTGATCGTAGATAGCAGCATTGCCAGCCATTAAAGTTATTAGTTTCCATCCATCAATCCAACCATAGCGCTGCAATATTATTTGATACATTCTCGTATTTGAAGTAGATCTAGTTGCATCTGCACATCCAACACTTGGAGTTGGAAGAGTTGCTGCATAAGTTTCATTTGCAAGATCAATCCATTCATCTGGAACAGGTAAATTATAGGTTTCAAGATACTTAGTATTAATTGTAAATCCAAATGATGAAATTGCAGCTGCAACCCATACTAGATTACCCTGCTCATCATATCTCTTCATTGGTGAACCGCCAATTTCATCTGGTAATTGATTAATCAACTCCATTATCTCTCCAGTTATTGGGGCAAGTAATCCTTCAGATTTAAGTAAGTCGAATAATACTGGGCCTCCTCCCCATGCAACATCAATATCTCCTCTAGTTTTAATAGTATCAATCCATAATGGAGCTCCAACAGGCATAAACCAAATATCAACAATCTTATATTTCTTAGCAATTTCAGTTGCTAGGAATGCTTCTTCAGTTTTCTTTAGAATATCTTCTCCATGTCTAGTAATAACCTTTAAAACTATTTGTTCAGGTTGTTGCGGCTGCTGTGGTTGCTGAGGCTGTTGCGGCTGTTGAGGTTGTTGGGGTTGTTCTGGTGGAGGTTGCTCTGGTTTTGGAAGCATGAAATTGATGTAATATACTATTGATGCAGCTAATATAATTATAATTGCTGTAACAATAATCAATTTACTCTTATCAATCAATTCTTTCACCTCAAATTTAATCTCTATATCATGATTGGAAGGGTAAGCTATAAATACTCTACTTTTTAGACACGTCAATGGTGATTTTAATTGAATATTAGGAGGATACTAACTCTAATAGTAATTTTCATGACACTTTTAACTTTACCGGGAATATCATATGCTAAAGTTGAGAAGCTGAAAATAGTAGCTGTCGAGAAGCCGAAAATTGTAGTTCTCATGAAGGGATTAATGGGTGTAGACTATCAATTATTAAATGCAACTAGAGATTTAAGTCAATATGAATGGGTAATAGTTACTGAAACATTAACTTCATCCGACCTTGAAGGTGCAAGTGTATTAATAATCGTAATGGTTGACTCATCAATGACAGTTGAAGATGATGAAATAACTGTCATTAAAAATTGGCTTGCAAAAGGAAATAAAATGCTATGGGTTTCAGGAGATTCAGATTATGGCAACGATTATCCGAGGCAATTAACTGCAAATAAAGTTTTAGAGGCAATTGGAAGCAAATTAAGAGTAGACCTTGCAGAAGCAGTAGATACTAAATCAAATGGAGGTAAACCATATAGAGTATTAGCATTATCTGATAATTGTGATGAAGAAGTAAAATTCCTAGTAGCAGGAGTACATAGAGCATTATTCCATGGACCAGGAGCAATAATAGCATATGTTAATGGAGAATACGTTAAATTAAATGAGAAGAAAGTTGAAAATGTATATAGATTAATGTGGACTTCAGATGGAGGAATGATATCGGAATTCAATCCACCAACATCAAAGGTATATGTTGCAGGTGAGGAAGGTAGATTTGTAATACTTGCAATTGAAGTTGATCCAGCCAAAAAGAATATTATAGTTGTAAGTGGAGATGCACCATTCGACCATTACACTGGAACTTATAAGCCAGAATTAAAGAGGTATACTAGATATGCAATTGAATATCCACAGCAAGGAGCAATATTATTCTCAAATCTAATGTATTGGGGAACACATACGGATGAATTCTTCAAAATGCTAGAATATCCAAAAGAGGTAAGTAGGTTAAAGGAGGAGGTAAGTACACTTGAAGGACAGGTAAGTTCACTTAAAGGACAAGTAAGTAGTTTGCAGGGAGAAGTAAGTACACTTCAAAGTAAAGTTAAATCATTAGAAGGAGAATTAGGCGCAGCGAGAGCCATGCAAACAACTTACTTAGCTGGAGGACTTATTATAGGGTTAATCATTGGATTTGCAGTAGCATTCTTCCTATTCAAGAAGAAATAAACTACACCCCCATTTTTTATTTAAATGTAGTTAAAGTTATTAGTTAGAGTATTCCTTTAAGTGAAATGTGCATGAAGCATCAATAGCTCAAAACATAATTGAAATTGCAATTAGAATAAGTGGAAAATATAATGCAAAGAAGATAAATAGAATAACAATTGTAGTTGGAGAATTAAACTTCCTAGATTACGAGGCACTTAAATTTGCATTTAAAGCATTATCAGAAAATACTCCAATAGAAAATGCAGAGTTAATAATTGAAGAAGCGCCAGCTAAATTTAAATGTCTGAAATGCGATTATGAATGGACTATAAGTTTAAGTAAATATAAAAATGATAAGGCTCTTCACTTTGCACCTGAATTAATATTAGGTTTTCTTGAATGTCCAAAATGTAAATCAAATGAAATTGACATTATAGGTGGAAGAGAATTATATGTTAAAGATATTGAATTAACAACTTAACTCTTAAATGGTATTTGAAGAACTCTTGCCAAATCAATTATTCCCTCACCAGTTTTAGCGCTAGTAGTAATTATTGGTACCTTAAAATTAATTTTCCTAGCATCATTAATCATCTTGTCAATATTAACCTCCATAATTTTAGCTAAATCAATCTTATTAATTACAATTACATTAGAATTTCTCACAGTCATTGGATGCTTAATAAATTTATCCTCACCCTCAGTTACACTTACAACTAAAACTCTAACAGTTGATCCTAAATCAAAATAAATTGGACAAATTAAATTACCAACATTCTCAATGAATAAAAACTTAATTTTATCTAAATTGATTTTCTCAATAGCCTTCCTTATATGAATTGCCTCTAAATGACATGCACCACCAGTATTAACTTGAACTCCAATTATATTGTGGCGTAGAATTCTTTCAGTATCGAGAGTTGAAGCTACATCACCACCAATATATGCTAAATCACTTCTACTACCATTATAAATTTCAATTAAACGTTCAATTAAAGCAGTTTTACCGGAACCAGGTGAACCTAGAAATTCAATAACTCTAATATCCTTCATATTAAAGAGCTCTCTAAGTTTCATTGCAATCTTCCTATTAGATTCTAAAATTGGTTCCTCAACTCTAACAACCGTAATATTACTCAAGAGTTTCACCTCAAAATAGATTAGTAAGGGAGTTAATATGATTTATTCTCGATGAAATATAGAATTTTGCCAAGGAGATTTTATGAAAGAAATAGCATTGAAGTTGCCAGAGACTTATTAGGTAAAATTTTAGTTAGAAAAATTCCCGAGGGAATAATGCTTGGAAGAATAGTTGAAGTTGAAGCTTATGGCGGCCCAGATGATCCAGCTAGTCATGCTAGATTTGGATTAAAAACATGGAATAAAGTAATGTTTGGTGAAGCTGGTAGGGCGTACATTTATAGGATTTATGGAATACATTACTGTTTAAATGTAGTTGCAAAATCTAAAAGTGAAATTGCAGGTGCAGTATTAATTAGAGCTTTAGAGCCAATTAAGGGTTTAGATTTAATGTTTAAATTTAGATTTAAGAATGGTAGAGGAAAAATTGTTGACTTAACCAGTGGGCCGGCAAAATTGTGTAGGGCTATGAATATTGATTTAAAATTAAATGGGGTTGATTTAACAGTTGAAGGTCCACTCTACATAGTTGAAAATGGTTATAATAAATTTGAAATTAAAACTTCATCTAGAATTGGAATAAAGAATGGCTTAGATAAACCATGGAGATTTTATATTAAGAATAATAAATTTGTTTCAAGAAAATAATTTAGCTGAGACCATGAGTATCAATTTGAAACTCTTAGCTTTACAATCAATTCATAAAATAGCAAGAAAACTTAACATTAAAGTAGAATTTCCAGAATACACAGAACTATATGGCATTAATCCACATGACCTTCAAAAAATGATTTTAAAAATAGATAGAATTTTAGATTGGCTCTTTAATAATTATGATATTTCTTGGTGGGATATTTATTTTCATTCTGATATTGGAATTGAGAGAATGAAAATTGCATATGAATTAAATTTAAGCTATAATGATATTTTGCTTGATGTAGGTTGTGGTAGAGGTTATTTTACAATTGCAGCTGCAAAATTTTGTAATAATGTTATTGAAATTGACTTAATGAATGGTTATGGTCGAATTGGTTGGTGGAGTAATTTCATAGAGACAATGAAGACTCTTAAAATAAATAGTAAAGTTTATGGAGTTAGAGCTAATGGAGAGAAAATACCGTTTAGGAGTTCATCATTTACTATTACAGTTGCAATTCATTCAATAAGAAATTTCCCAAACAAGGATAGTATTATTAGAACTCTAAGTGAGATGAAGAGAGTTATCATTAGGAATGGAATTGTAGTTATTGTGGAAAATATTCCGAAAGCTAAGAATAAGGCTCAAGAAGCACACTTAAAAATTTTTAAATGTAAAGTTGAATATTCAAAAGGAGAATTATA
>CAZCCB010000063.1:6922-8983 GCA_964497155.1 uncultured Nitrososphaerota archaeon
AAATTTTAGATATGATTAATCAAGTAGGATTTAGTGATATTCAAGTTAAAGTTTTAGATTATAATTTAAGTTCAACACCACCAATATTCTATTTAAATCCAGAAAAATTAGATGATAAAATTAGGGAGAAAGCATTGAGGGAGTATAATGAGGCTATTGAAATGATTAGAAAGCGGGGTGAAGTTTCACCTCCAATTATTTTAATTAAAGCTAAAAAATAGCTAGGATTATGAGGTTAACCTAATGAAATTAACAAATAAAATTTATGTAACCAAGCATTGTTTAAAGAGAATTTTTGAGCGAGCTAGAATTTGGGATTATAATGAGAAGAAAGAATTAATATGGAGAATATTGAATTTTGGAGAAATTGTTGATATTAGAGGTAAACATGTATTGGTTAGATGGAAAAGCAATTACTTAATTTTAAGGAAAAGTAAGGATAGATGGACCATTATAAGCTATACTAGAAATATTGTTCCAAGAGGATTTAATGAGAGATTACAGATTAAGCCTGCTATAAATAATTTAGAAAAAATACTGAGTAAGGATTAGCTTAACTTCTCAATTCCTTCAATACAATTTGGTGGAACATATTTTACTAGGTAGACCGATTTTCCAGCTTTAAATATTTTAAGTCCATGAGCACGCAATTTATCTGCATTTATGATTAAAACTACAATTCTATTGCCATGCCTCCCAGCAACTTCTATGGCATCATTAAAATTGCTTGATAAATGAACATACATTCTTTTCATGGGCCTTATTCCTTCACTTAAAATCCTACCTAATTTTTCCAATGTAGTTCCATGATATAAAATTTTAACTTCATTATCAACTGGTAAATTTAATTTCACTTTGATACTATGCCCATAAACTGCTCTAATCTTATTACCTTTAATTTCAAATCTACCTTTAGGACATGTATCTACCACTGCCCTAATATGCATTGGAGTTAACCAATAATAATGCTTAATTTTACATTTAATCTTACTAACCAGCTCATTAATTTCAACATATCCCTTATCATCAAGCTCAATATTGATAATTTCAGGTTTATGCCTCAATATTAATGATAAAAATTTACTTAATTTAAGCCTCTGACTTCCAGTTAAAATTAATTTGCAAGGAGAATTACAGTGAATTGGCTCTTCAGTGAATTTCTTACATATATTACATTGATATATTGGCTTCAATTTAATTCACTTAACTAAATAACTTTAATGCTAACGTAAATGTTTCTTCAGCCTCATTAATTGAAGCTACACCTAAAGCCATTCCCTCTAAACATTTCGCTTTAACTGCATATTCAATTGCCTCTTTAGGTTCAATTTTACCTGCACCTAAAATTTTCTTTCCAATAATTGGAATATTCATTTCACGATAGAGTTTAATTGCTTCATTTGGATTTAAGTCCATTAAGTATCCATATTTATTGAAGGGAGCTAATATTAAGTCTATTTCAAAATTATTCTCCTTAATCCATGGAAGAGTTCTCCTCGGAAAATGGGTTACAATTCCAGTTAATGGAGCATTTTTCCTAGCTATTTTAATTGCTCTATTTAAAATTTCCTTACTTTTAAGATCAGTTATCGATGCATGAATTAGAATTGCAGTTGCATTTAATTTACTTAAATAATTAATGCTATTTTCAACTTCATCTGGAAGCATTGTTCCAACAATAATTATTTCGTCACTAAACTTTTTCATTGCATTATAAATTCCCTTATAAACCCACCAATATGGAAGTATTTGTACACCTCTAACTCCAATTTCAAATGATTTTAAAGCAATTTCCTCAACATTTTCTGGTTTACCATAAAATTTTAAGTAATATTCATATGCTCTATCTTCAAATTGACCTGCACCTATAAATGGTGAAGTTCCAAGTAATACTCTTGGAATCATATAATCTTTAACTTTAAAATAACCCTTCATTTTAAATCAAATTTAGCTTATGTGAAAGAGTAATTAAATATTTTCATTAAGAATATTTTGGATAACTATGACTAATAGATTCATTAAGAATTTTGAGGAGCTAATAAATGTTGAAGATAAAATTAA
>CAZCCB010000064.1:0-3167 GCA_964497155.1 uncultured Nitrososphaerota archaeon
CACTACAAATGCTTACAGCAATAACTATTACAACACTATGCTTCCCCTGTATAGGTAGCCTATTAATTTCACTAAAAGAAGTAGGAGTAAAAAGAACTCTTTTAATGGTGGGATTAATGGTTATAATTGCAATTGTCACGGGAGGAATACTTGGATTAATTTCAAGAATTGAGCTTTAGTATTTCTATAAAGCCCATAGCTTTCTAGTAGATTAAGGCTCATCTCAATTTTAAATTATATATTAGAATAGTGTGATCATTAAGTTAATATTTTTCCTTAAAATATTAATCGTTGAGGTGTTATAATGAATGCTTACTGAGAGGGATTATGAATATACTGAAAGGGAGTTGGTTAAAGCTTTTCTTGAAGTATTTTGAGGAAAGTTGGTGAGAAGCTTCGAGAGTTGGGAGCGAGGAGGGTGAGGATAGGTAGGAAATGGGTTGTTGTTCTTAAACCTGAAAATTACCGTATGGGTGATAGGATAATTTTGGATTTTGAGAGTGATCGTGATGGATAATTTCCGGATGGCTGAGGCATATATTATTGAGGCTTCTAGGAGAATAGAAACTGCGAAGAGAGCATTAAATGAGAAGCTTATGCATATTGTATTAGGCAGAGTCAGGAGGCAGTTGAATTACTTTTAAAAGCGGCATTAATACTTGTGGGAATAGAACCACCTAAATGGCATGATGTGGGACCAATTCTCATTCAGTTTTCAAGTAGATTTCCAAATTGGTTTGAGAGGGAAATTCCTCAATTAGCAGCTATTTCGAGGTGGCTTAGGAGGGAGCGTGAACCAGCAATGTATGGGGATGAGGAATTAGGTCTTCCTCCTAATAAGTTATATACGGAGCCTTATGCTCGAAAGGCATTTGATTCAGCAGTGTATGTCTATGAAATGGTTAGAAAACTTTTTAAGAGTTTTCTGGAAGTAAGAGGAAATTAGTTTAAATCAATTATTAATCTTCGTCCATAATTTTATGTATTTAATTGATATGATTATCTATGATTTTTCTTAGGGTTTTTAATCTATCTTCGAGGTCTTCAATTAATATGTTAGGTTTTTCTTTGTTATTTTGAAGTAGGCTTCAAGTGTTGCGGCTAGTATTCCAGATATTCTAATTAGGGGGGATTTTTAGGTTCTCTATAAAATATTCTATGCCTTTACTGGTTACTTCATATTCATATCCCCTATCTCTAATACTCTTAAGTATAAGGTTCTTTTTCAGCCATTTTGTTGAGGAATCGGTAAATTGTTCCTATTGATCCAGCAATATTTTTTGAGGCTAGGAAGTTTCTTGAAGTATTTTTATTGAGTTTACCATTTTCAGTGTAATGCTTATAGCAATTTTTATTGGTAGGGGTTCTGGACATACTTTTCCACCAATGTTAATAGGAATAAGTAGGCTTTGGGGTTTCTGGGTTGGATTAGGTTATATTTTGGTTTTATTTTTGGGTTTGGGTTCGATGGGAATATGGATTGCTATGAGTATGGGGAATGTAGTGTCTGGTTTAATTGCCTTGTTATGGTTGAAGTATGGTAATTGGACATATGCTGTGATACGTAAACATAGAATGTATATAAAGTCATTTAAAATGGGGAGTCTAAGTAATTTTCTAATTGAAGATTTGAATAATTATAGAAGTTACAGAAGTATTTTTATATGTCGTCTATATTTTATCGTATTTAGAGGTGTCATCTCTTGTTACGAGAAAAATTCATTGATAGAATTGAGGAACTTAAGCTACTTGAACGTCTTTGGAGAAGGAATTCTTTCGTATTATTCATTCTTTATGGTAGGAGAAGGATTGGTAAGACTAGACTTTTAGTGGAGTTTGCTAGGGGTAAGAAATGTGTTTATTATACGGCTATGGAGGGTTCTTATGATAGAATTTGTAAAGATTTTTGCGAATCTATTAAGCATTCTTTAGGAATGCCTTTAATGGGGGATATTGTTGAAATTTTGGAGTGGCTTGCTAGAAATATGAAGGAAAGATTTCTAGTAATTATAGATGAATTTCAATATATTGTTGATGCAGATCCTAGCATAGTTTCTAGATTACAGAGAAGCATAGACTTTATTCTCTCTAAGAGTAATTTAATGTTAATTTTATGTGGTTCAGCAGTATCCTTTTTTAAGAGGGAACTTTTAGGCTATAAGAGTCCCATTTTCGGTAGAAGAACTTCATCATTAAAATTATCTTCCTTCCCCTTTAAATATATTAGAAAATTTTTCTCAAATTATACTATTGAAGATGCAGTAGCAGTCTATGGATTAGTGGGAGGAACACCTGCATACTTATTGAAGTTAAATCCAAATAAAAATCTTAGAGAAAATATTTTATCAATAATAACTCCTGGAAGCTACTTGTATGATGAAGCAGTAAATTTTCTTAGACAGGAGGTTAGGGAGCCAAGAACTTACTTCAATATACTTTCAGCCTTAGCTGAAGGAAATGAAAAAATGAATGTATTAGCCTCAGCAGCAAAAGTGGATCCAAGAACTCTCCCCAAATATGTAGCATTACTAGAAGAATTAGATATAATTGAGAGGATAAGGAAATTAGGGGGTAGGGCAGTTAAATTAGAATTTAAAGATAACTACTTTAGATTTTGGTTCACATATATCTATAAGCTTCGCTCATTATTGGAGGCATATTTGTTGGAGGAAGCATTAAACCACATAATAGGCACATTAAATAATTATTTATCGAAAGTATTTGAAAGGCTCTGCTTAGAATTATTACCAGATCTTTATAAATATGGAGCATTACCTGTTAAGCCAGTTGAGATAGGTAGATGGTGGAGTAAGGAGGCTGAAATAGATATAATAGCAAGAAACCCTGGAAGAGCATCAGCTTTCATTGAAGTTAAGTGGAGGGAACTTTCTTTAAGAGAAGCTGAGGAAGTACTTAGCCAACTTGAAGAAAAGGCTGCAAAAACAGGGCTTGCTTCTCATCGAAACTATTATGTAGTTATATGCAGGAAATTGGAAGAGGAAAAACCTATTGAAATAAGTGCATATAAGAAAATATTAGATTTAAGTATAATTGATAAAATATTAAGAAGTAACTGCGAGTTATAGCTATGGTTGTATTAAGAACTACACTAGTTTTTTAATTTGATTTATTAGTTTATCTATTTCCTCTTCTGTATTGTAGAAGTG
>CAZCCB010000064.1:3177-8850 GCA_964497155.1 uncultured Nitrososphaerota archaeon
TTTCATTTCCATTTTTAATTTTAAAGTTAACTATTCCAGATCTAATTTCATCTTCAATTGGACTTTGAATTTCAAATCCCAAATCCATTACTTTATCGATTAAATATCTAGTTAATTTCAATATTCTTTTTTCAATATTTTTAATTCCAATTTCAAGTATCATTTCAATTGCTGCTTGTGCACCTATGAAGCTGAAGTGACTCATTGATCCTAATTCAAATTTCCTTGCATCGCTTCTCCATTCAATATCATAGATATTGAATGTTAATGGATCTTCTTGATATTTAACGCTGGCCCAGCCTACGAATGTTGGTGTGAATTTATTTATATGCTCCTTTTTAATGTAGAGGTAACCTGCACCTGTCGGTCCTAATAACCATTTATATGTTCCACATGTAAGGAAATCTATATCCATATTTTTAACATCAATTTCAGTTTGACCTGCAGATTGAACTGCATCTACAACTAAGTATGCTCCATGTTTATGGGCTATTTCGGCTAGTGCTTTTAAGTCATGTTTAAAGCCATTTATCCATTCAACATGACTAACAGCTATAACTATTGTTTTATCATCAACTGTTTTTTCATATGCTTCAATTGGAATTTTCCCATTAACATTTTTAATATACCTAACTTCTACACCTTTACTTCTAAGTTTAAGCCATGGATAAACATTTGATGGATATTCCATATCATTAATAATAATATTAGAGTTGGATGGATATTCAATCATATTTGCAACAATATTTAATCCTTCACTAGTATTGGTTACTAAAGCTATTTCATCAACATTAGCATTAATTAGCTTTGCAAAGGCTTCTTTAGTATCTCTAGTATTAAATGAATATTCACCTGTCTCCATTAAGCTTTCAAGGCACTTTTTAACTGCCATATAAACTCTTTTTGATGCAGGTGAATGGGCTGCATGATTTAAATATACATAATTTTTAGTTATTGGAAATTCATTACGATACTCCTCTAAATTCAAAATATCACCGCTAATTAATGGAGATCACTAATTATTTATACATTTAATGAATAATAATTATTTATTTCCCAAATAATTTAACTGTCAATTCCGCAATTCTCCGTCCCTTTCTTCTACATATTTCCTTCTCTCTTTCTCCCGGCTTTCTAATTGATACTGCACCATAATGCTGTATTTTAGGGTCTCCTTGAATTATCATTCCATGAATAAGCATTGCCTGTAATATTGACATTAAAGTTGTTTCTGCACCTGAAAAATCTCCTCCACATGAAGTGAATGCTGCACCAATTTTCCCATCTATTTTTCCATGAAGCTTAGCACTTTCATCAATAAGCTTCTTAACTGGATTAGCAAGTAATCCATAATAAGTTGGAGAGCCAATTATAATTGCATGGGCATTTAAAAGATCATCTAAAGTTGTATCCTCAACCCTCTTAATAATAACTTCAACTCCATTTACTTCCTTAGCTCCCTCAGCTATTGCTTTAGCCATTTCCTCAGTATTTCCAGTAACTGAATAATATGTTATTAAAATTTTAACCATTCTCTCACTATGAAATCTCTATATTAATATGCTTATGAGTCTTACTATAAAAATAGGGGGACGATTGCACGCGAATAATCTAATGTTAAATTATCTATCTTTTCTTTACAGCTTTATCATATAGGAGCCAATTTTCATATGCAGTTGGATCTTTAATCTTTAATTCCTCAAGAACTTTATCTCTAATTTCCTCCGTAGTCACTCTTTCTCTTGTAGCTACTTCATTTTCAATTCTTGTTGCAATTTCTCTTGCTAAATTTAAATTAGTACCAGCTTTTAGCATTGAAGTTACAAGTTTTTCGCGTGCATATTCTTCCATGTTACCATTTCTTTTAACAACACTTATCATTGATATTCGCCTAACATTAAATGTAAAGCTAAATATATAAATATTTCTATAATTAGTTTAACTATAAATTAATCTTTATATATAATAAAATATAAATTCAATAATATTGTTATATTTTGTAGTGTTGCTTTAAATTTTTAACTTAAGTAAATTAAGCTGTCTAATATTTAAGTTTCTATAAAATATTTTACTCTAAAATTCATTTAGTAGCCATTTCCATAGTGGTATGAAATATATTTTACTTCTTTTACCATACCACGATAATTCTTTTTCATCTTCATAATCCCAAGTTATTATTATTAGTTTGGGATTATGTTCCCTTAATAATTCATAAGCTTTTAATAGTGACTGATATTCTCTATCTCTTACTTCATCGAAGGAACTTGCATAAGTTACATTAATTAGATATACTATTCTATTCTCCTTCTTTACAACTAAGTCTATTTCATTATTATTTATTTTCATATAGAATAAATTTTTATTTGGAATATATCCATTTTTTATTAGTTCTAGGAATCCTATGTTTTCCATTGTTTTTGAAATGTTTTCTTCAATTAATTCATTATATATTCCGGGATCTATTAAATGGATTTTTGGAATAGATAATTCTATTTTCCTTAAGCTTTCCGAATACTTTCTTAGGAAGAATACTATTTGTATGTCTTCTAGAATTTTTTGGAAGTTATATAGAGTTTTCTTTGAAATTTTTATTCCTTGAGATTTTAATGTATTATAAATTTTGTTGATTGAGGATTCCTTTGTAAATGAAGTTATAATATTTTTTATGAAGAGCTCTAAGGAATATCTATTTTTTATTCCATATCTCTCAATTATATCCTTATAAATTATTAAGTCTAAGTATTCTCTAAAGAAATCTCTAGGATCAATATTTCCCAAAACTATATCTGGAAATTGGGAGTTCATGTATTTTCTAATTAAATTTTTAATTTTTCCTTCCTCATATATTGAGTATACTTTTCTTTTCTCAATTTTGTTAAGGAAGAATATTTCTTTGAAGGAGAATGGATAAATATAATGAGGTATAGATCTTCCTCTCAACTGTGTTGCAATTTCCTTGGATAATAATTTGGAGGATGAGCCTGTAATGAAAATGTAGTATCTCTTACTTTCATAAATAGTATAGACAAATTTCTCCCATAAATTTAGAGATTGCACTTCATCTAAGAATATATATTCTGGCTCTTTACCATATATCTCCTTATGCTTCACTATGAATTCGAAGGGATTTTTAAAATCTATGTAATCTTCGAAATTTATAAATAAATAATCTTCATCCTTTAAATTTAAATTCTTAATTAGATAGTATAGAAAGTAGGTTTTTCCAGCTCTTCTAGGACCAATAATTGATATTATAAAATTTTTATTTAATCTTATCTTTTTTAATCTTGGTAAGACATTTATTCCATTTATAATTTCCTTCCTAGTTACTATGTATCTATCAATTTTCATACTATGCTCTATAGGGGAAAATTTTATTAATAAAATTTCCCCCCATATGACACCATTATATCTGAATCAATTGTTATTTAAAATTGAATTGAAGGCAACTTTATATATTTATTTTACATTTGTAAAGAGGGATAAGCGGATGCATGCTATTGAAGGGCGTAATTATTGGTTTAAACTTATTATTGGTCCACTTCTATTCATAATTACTATTTTAATGCCTCCACTACCATTAATTGTTGATGCTGCTCAAGTTGCTCTTGGAGTTTTATTATGGGTTGCATCTTGGTGGATTCAGAAGTTATTCCTCTTGATCTTTCAGCATTAATTATTCCAATAATATTTTCGACTTTAAATTTAATTTCATGGAAAGATGCTTTAAGATCATTTATGGATCCAATAAATATGGATTTTTATGGGCGGATTTGTACTTGCAAGGGCATTTCAAATTTGGCATTTGGATAAGTGTGTTGCATTTAGATTATCGACAATCTATAAGGGTAAGAGTCCAATGTTAAGTGCATTTCTCATTGTATGTCTACCAGTATTTAGCTTACAATTACTGGTTCAATTACTGCTTCAACAACCCTTATGTATCCAATTGTATTGGCATATTTATCTACTATTGGTTTTACTTTGGGTGGTGGATTTGCTGAGGCAACTATGCTTGCTCTTGGTCAAGCTGCAACTGCTGGTGCAATGTTCCTATTAATAAGTACTCCACCAAATTTCATTGCTAAGAGGGTTATTGAGGAATTTATTCCTGAAATTAGCTTAACTTTCTTTGATTGGTTTATTGTTGGTAGTGTTCATGCATTTATTGGTCTAATTATTTCATGGATAATAACTTTCACTTTAATTAAAATTGAAGTTAAGGAGTTAGCTATTGATGGTAAATTAATGGAGAAGAGGAAGGCTTTAGGTCCAATGAGTCTTGGTGAGAAGCTTGTGGCATTAATTTTCATTTTAACTATATCACTATGGATTTTACCAGGCCTACTATTAATTTTAGCAAATATTTATCCCGAATATACTGCAATTAATACATTAGCTAAACAGTATTTGCCTGAAGTTTTACCTGCAATTTTAGCCATGTTTCTACTTGGATTAATTAGAGTTAATGGTAGACCATTACTTACTTGGGATGATATTGAAACTAGTATTGATTGGAATGTGATATTCATATTTGGTGGACGCATAGCAATGGGGAAAGCATTACAGAATAGTGGGTTTTTCAGAATGGTTTGCACTTATAATTACTAGGATAGGTGGAGATTGGGCTAAAAGTCCATGGATGATATTGACCATAAGCGCTCTATTAGGTTTCTTAATTACATATCCAGCTTCAAATACTGTTTCATCATTAATTGCATGTCCACTTGCAGCTGCATTAGCTAAAGGTGCAGGTTTAAATCCAATGCCAGCAATAATTTCAGCTGCACTTGCATCATCAATTTCAAGTGCACTTCCAAGCACAACTCCCCAAATGGCAATAATTTATGGCTCTGGCTATGTAAGATTATGGAGTATGTTTAAGGTTGGAATGATATCTGACATAATTAGATTAATAATACTCATAATATTGGAACTATTTAGATAACCATATATTCAATCCTTTTTAACCCTATTATTTATTTAATACTATTTAATCTTACTATTTAGTCGAGGTAGGATAATGACTAATATTTACGTTAAGTATGGTGAATATTATGATTTAATTTATAAGGATAAGAATTATGAACAGGAATGTCTCGATATTGAAGAATATTTTAGAAGATATTCTAAGAGGGAAATTAAAGATTTACTTGACATTGCATGTGGAACTGGTGGTCATTCATTAATATTTGCTAGGAAAGGTTATAATGTTGTTGGAATAGACCTTTCTCCAATTATGATTGAAAAGGCTAAAAGAAAGGCTATGGAAATGGGTTTAAATAATGTTAAATTTCTTGTTCAAGATATGCGTAAGTTAAATTTAAATATGAAGTTTGATGCTGCATTATGTCTATTTGGAAGCTTCGGCTATTTAATTAGTGACGATGAAATATTAAGTACTTTAAGGAATATTAGAATGCATTTAAATGATGATGCATTATTCATTTTTGATTTTTGGCCTCCATATTCAATTGCATTAAGTCCAATTAGAACTTCAATTAGAAAGATAGTTAGTGATGATATTACTATTTTAAGGCTAATTAAAACTGATTTCTCAGTTATTAATAATGTTTGTAAATTTGAAATTGAATGTTATGTAATTAAGAATGATAAGCTAATTGATCATTTCATTGAGAGTCATGCTATAAGAACATTTACAATTAATGAGTT
>CAZCCB010000065.1:0-2714 GCA_964497155.1 uncultured Nitrososphaerota archaeon
TATTAATCCACCACTAACCCCAATAATTTTAGAGCCACTAATTAAACTAGTACTCTCAAAACCTTCAACATCAATATTAGTCATCGAATTTTTAGATTCAACTTTAACTAGAACATTTTTATTCTCTGGAATCTCAATGTTAAAATTAATTGTTGAACTTTCAACATTTAACTTTATAATTGAATTTTCAACATCAATGTAGTTCAAATTGACATTAGCAGTAAGAGATTTAAAATCAAAATTCATCCCAGTTCTTCTTAAACTGTTAAGGTTAATTTTAATGGTTGAACCCTTAATTTTAAGTGACAGTTGATTTAAAATTGATGGATTAACATTTAAAATTAATTCTATTCCATTTGCATTAATATTCAATATTGAATTACTATCTTGAAATTTAAGTTCAGGCTTAATATTCCAATTACTAGACCATACCGATCTATATGCCTCAATTTTATATGCATAATCACCCTTAATTGAAGTTAATTTTACTATGCATCCCTTAGCATTAATATTAACTATTAAGCTTCTATTTCCAATTTCACTTATCAATTTAGATTCTTCATAAACATTAGTCATTGAGAATGGAAATCTCGGTAAACCAATTGGCAGGAATACTTCAATTATACCTTTAAGTGGATCCATAATTGTTGTTTGAGTTGGAATTAATGCATTAACAGTTATAGTTGATAATCCAATTAAAATAATAATTAAACCTACATTAGCTTCTCTCTTCAACCAATCCACCTCCAAAAATGAAATATGAAGCCATATATTGAGAGGAGCATTGGAATTATAATTAGGACTCCAATAATTATTAGTGGAATTAAAATTACTAATATCAATGCCTTCTCAAATGTTAATCCATGAATTTCACTTATACCTAAGCTTGATAAATATATTGTCCATATAATTGATGCTATTGATAATATTAATGAAGTAACAATACTTGTAACTGGTGCTATTGGTGAGAATATTAATGGAATTATCATGAAAATTCTACTTACAATTGAATATCCAATAATTGAAAGTGTATCTTCAAAATTACCTGCACCATTAACAAGTTTAGCCATTAAATATACGCCGAAACTAAATAATAGCCATAATATTATGTCAGCTGCAATTCCAAGTCCAATAATTATTGAAGTCCATGGAATAATAAAGGCATATATGAATTTTAAGATTTCAGTCCAAATTGTGAAGTAATTTATTAAATGGTTTATTGATAGAGTTAATGATGACCAATAGAATGCACTAAACATTATTATTAATATGAATGGTTCAGCTAATCCTCTCCTTTCATGAGCTATTATAGTCATTGTTTCCTTAGGAGATATTATTAAGCCTCCAATTCTACTTAGAAATCTCTCCAACTTCTATCACCAACTTAGATTTTAATCTAACTTCCAAGTATAAATTAAAAATTAAACTAACATATATAAATTTTACGCTTAAATGCATAATTCAGCTCTGCGTTAAAGCTAAAAGATAAAATTAGTATAATGTTAATGCCTTGAGGTGAAATTTTGAGGCCAGTAATTGGAATTACATGCTCCTATGACTGGCCAATTAGATATTATAGATTGAATAGAGCTTATGTAGAAGCAATTATTAGAGCTGGTGGATTACCAATAATTTTACCATCAATAAATCCAGTAGATGAAGTATTAAGCATGGTTGATGGAATACTCCTTTCAGGTGGAGTTGATTTAGATCCGCATCTCTATGGTGAAAAGCCTATTCCAAAAATGGGTAAAATTGATCCTGATAGAGATAAATTTGAACTTCAATTAACTAAAGAGGCTATTAAGCGGGAGATTCCAATACTTGCTATTTGTAGAGGTATTCAAATACTTAATGTTGCTGCTGGAGGAACGCTTTATCAAGATATTTTAAGTCAAGTTCCAAATGCAATTAAACATAGATGGCTTACTAGTGAAGGATTGGAAGTTCCACCAGATTATCCAACTCATATGGTTAAGGTTAAGATTGGATCTAGAATTCATAGAATTTTTGGTAAGGAGGTTCTTTGGGTTAATAGTTTTCATCATCAAGCAGTTAAGGATGTAGGTGAAAACTTTATTGCTACAGCTTGGGCTGAGGATGGAATAATAGAGGCAATAGAGTATACTGGTGATTCATTTATACTTGGAGTTCAATGGCATCCAGAATTAATGATTAATGGTGAAATGATGAAACTATTCGAAGAATTTGTTAAAGCTGTTATGGAAAAATCCAAAAAATAAATCCATTAATATTTAATTAATTATTTATTTGGTGATCTCATTTTGACTTATTCCATAGTGGCATTTGATAGGGAATCTATGAGTTTGGGAATTGCTGTGGCTACTGCTGTTCCATGTGTGGGAACTGTTGTTCCACATATTAGGTATGGTGTTGGGGCAATAGCAACTCAGGCAATGTCAAATGTTTTGTATGGAATTAAGGGTTTAAGGATGCTTGAAATCGGCTTTAAACCTGAAACTGTTCTTGAAGCATTAATTAGGGAGGATGAACTTCGTGATTATAGGCAGGTAGCCATAATTGATGTACATAATAGAAAGGCAGTTTATACTGGAGGGAAGACTTGGGATTATAAGGGACATATTATTGGTGAAAATTATATTGTAATTGGAAACTTATTGACTGGTAGAAGGGTTTTAGAGGAAATGGCAGATGCATTTGAGCATTCTAAATTGGATTTTGTTGATAAATTA
>CAZCCB010000065.1:2724-8794 GCA_964497155.1 uncultured Nitrososphaerota archaeon
GCATTACTTGCAGGTGATAGAGCTGGTGGAGATAGACGTGGAAAATGTTCTGCAGCATTAATGTTTTCCGGTCCAAAATATTTTAAGGCAAGTGGAATACCAGTTATTAGTATTAGAGTTGATTATCATTCAAATCCAGTTGAAGAATTAATTAAAATATATGATGAATTTAAGAAAACTAGAATGAAAATTTAATTTAATACACTCTAACAATATTATTTGATAGTAATGATAGGAGAAATCTATGGTAAATGGAAGATATTAGGGAAAATTGGTGGAGGTGGATTTTCAGAAGTTTATTTGGTAGAGGAAATATTGGATCCAGAAAATAGGGCTGCATTGAAAATATTTAAAACTAGGTTATCAAACGAAGTATTTTTGCGTGAAGCTAGAAATCTTAAATCATTGAAGCATCCAAATATTGTTGAATTAATTGATTACGGCATTTATCCAAGACCATATATTGTTATGGAGTTAATGGAAACAAACTTAAAAGAATATATTGAAAGGAATCCAATAGATCAAAAGAAAGCTATTGATATTTGGCTTCAAATTGCTTATGCAATAAATTATGCACATAGTAGGGGTATTATTCATCAGGATATAAAGCCGGAAAACATTCTAATTAGAAATAATGTATTTAAAATTGGAGACTTCGGAATATCAGAAATAATTAAGGAGAAGATTAGAGAGGGAATTAAGGAATCAACAATTATTGAGGAAACAATGCTTGCGGAACCTAAGGCTTATGGTTATGGTACAATTTATTGGTCTGCACCTGAACAATTAAGGGGAATTATTGATAAGAGAAATGACATATATAGTCTGGCAAAATTATTACATTACCTATTAACTAATGGAGGATTACTTCCAAATAATGTTACATTAGAAAAACTTAGAGCATATAATTATCCAGATGAAATTAAAAGGTTAATAGTTGATAGCTTAAAACCATTAAATCAAAGAATTAAATCTGTCTCAGATCAAATAGCAATAGTTGAAATGTATAGTGAAAAGGGAATAATGAAACTAGTTGAATTGGGAGAAAAATTATTTCATGAAAGGAAGTTTAGAGAAGCTGAGAAAATTTTGAGAAAAGTTATTTCATTAGATCCAAATAATATTAGGGCATATGAAATTTTAATTCAAATATTAAGCATATTTAAGAGATATTCTGAAGCATATAATTTATGCATTAAAGCTTTAGAATTAGATCGGAAAAATGCTGAGCTATGGAACTTATTGGGATTAATATTTAATGCAGTTGGTGATCCTGTTAGGGCTAAAGCGGCATATGAAAAGGCATTGGAAATAGATCCAAATAATATTAATGCATTAACTAATTTAGGTTTCATATATTATAGATTTGGAAAGTTTATTGAAGCTATTAAATATTTAGAAAGGGCATTAAAGGTTAATCCGAATGATGCAATGACATGGATGAATTTAAGTGCAACACTATTCAAGTTGAAGAGAGTTGATGAAGCATTAAATGCAATTAGAAAGGCATTGGAATTGAATCCAAATTGGGATGAAATTTGGAGTAATTATGGGATAATGCTACTTGAGTTAGGTAAAATTAATGAGGCAGAAGAAGCATTAAGGAGAGCTTTAGAATTAAATTCGAATAATAGTCAATCATGGTATGGTTATGGAGTAGTGCAAATTCATAAGGGAAATTATGCTGAAGCCGAAAGAGCTTTGAGAAAATCATTAGAAATAGATTCAACAATACCATTAGTATGGGAGAAGCTTGGAAAAGTATTATTAATACTTGGAAAAAGAAGTGAAGCTGAAATGGCATTTAGAAAAGCTAGGGAATTAAACCAAAAACTTAGAATGCTAGGAATCAAGTGAATTTTGGTAATTAAATTACCAAAATTTATATTAAAGTTTGGTAATTAGATTACCAGAAATGATTGAGTATTTATATAGTCAAAATCCATGGTGGAAAAATCCTGAATTAATAAAAATTGATCCAGATTATAATGAATGGATGAATTCACCAATAAAATGGGTTCCGAAATTTATAAATAAATTATCATTAAAACCATTTTCACTAAACTTTCTAATTGGACCTAGACAGGTTGGTAAGACAACTGCAATTAAAATATTAATATCGAAATTATTAAATGAAAATCCATCGGAATCAATATTTTATTTCACATGTGAATTATTAAAAGATTATAGAGATCTCTATGAAATATTGAGAAAATATATTTATGAAATTAAGAAGCCGTTTGGAATAGAGAAATCATACATATTTTTAGATGAAGTGAGTTTTGTAAATGAGTGGTGGAGAACAATAAAGTATATGATAGATAGGAATTACTTTAAAAATGATGTTGTAACAATTACGGGTTCAACATCCCCCAAAATTAAGGGTGAGATAGAATTATTTCCAGGTAGGAGGGGTTATGGAAGAGATGTAATAGCTTATCCATTAACATTTAAGGAATATATTTCAATATTAAATTCAGATTTAAATTTAAAGTCAACATTAAATTTAAATGAATTAGATAAGATTATGAGATATAATTTTAAGTATATTGAAGAATTACAAATGCTATTTAAAAGTTATATTATTACTGGTGGATTCCCAATACCGATAAAAACATATTTTGAAAAAAGAATGCTTGAAGAAAGAATATTTAAAACATATTTAACTTGGATTGAAAATGACATTTTAAAAGCTGATAGAAATCTCATTTATGCTAAGCAATTAATATCATCAATAATATTGAAAGCTCCATCAGCATTAAGTTATGATTCAATTGCAAAGGATACAGATATAAAGTCGCATAAAACAGTTGCATCATATATTGAAACATTTAGGAAAATGTATATAATGGAATTGCTTTATCATTATGATCCATTTAAGGGAAGACCAATATATAGGAGGGAAAAGAAGGTAATTATAATTGATCCATTTATAGCAAATGCATTATCTAAATGGACTTTAACTAAAATTAAATATGAAGCGTTAATGGAATGGATTGTGCAATCACATTTAAAGAAATTTTTCCATGAAACCTATTATTATAGGAATAGTAGATTTGAGATTAATACTCTAATTAAATTTGAAGATAAAACTTTTGGATTTGAAGTTAAATTGAAGAAGAGAAAAATAAGAATTCCAAATTGGATAGATAAGTTATATTTAATTTCTGAGGATGAAATTCCACCATCAATATTAATGGCTAGTATAGGCTAAATTAAATTGCTATATATTTTTAAGTGTTCTTTAGCAATATTTCTCCATGAAACCTTTTCTGCATACTTCTTAATTCTATCTATAATTTGATTTCTAAATTCATCATCATATAAAAGTCTATATGCAACTTTAACCATTCTATTTAGATCATTTGGTAATACTGTTATTTCATCACTAATTTCCTCACTAACCTCTTCAAACTTAGGTATTCTAGTTACAATGAAAGGTTTATGATATCCAATTGCAACTTTTAAAATACCGCTGGCAGACCAATTAAATTGAGTATATGGTAGTAATACTAGGTCTGAAGCACAGAAATATAGGATGAATTCATTTCTGGGCAGATTCTTTTTAGTAGCAATTACATGTTCCTCTAAATTATATTTCTTAATTAATTGCATACATTCATATGCATATCTCTTATTACGAATTTCAAATTCTTTAGGATGAATCCAACCGGCAATAACGAGTTTAAAATCATCAGTATATTTCAATAGTTCCCTAGCAAGTCTAATTGCAATTTTAGTTCCCTTACTCCTATGAATAAATCCTGGAATTAAAATTAATTTATTATTTAATGGTAAATTAAGCTTATTCCTAGCAAAGCTTGAATCAAATATTTCACTAAATTTAAATGCACCGATCCTAATTACACTAATCTTATTAGGATTAATACCCTGCCTAACTAATACTTGTTTCATAGAATATGTATGGACAATAATGTGATCTGCATAAGAGCAAATAATTCTATTATAATCTTCAACATCATAACTCTTCATTTCAAAATCAAGAGTCTCCCTACTATGAACAGTATGAAAAGTAACGATAATTCTACTATTAATTGACTTAGCTGCCTCCAATAATTTAATGAAACGTTCATCGGCACCGAAAATTCCGTAGCTGTGCTGGAAATGGGTTATATTAGGCTTGATTTCATTTAATTTATCAATAATTTCTTTACCAGAATAATTCTTCCTATCAAAGACTGGATGGATATTAATTCTTGGATCATCACTTTTAGAATCAAATTCAGCTATAACATTGACATTGAATTTTGAGGTTAGATTAACAAGTTCTTTAAGTAAACATTCAACATAATCTCCAATACCGCAAATTGTAGGTGGATATGATGAAATCATACATAACTTCAACCCATCACCTCCGTTAACCTATAATTGCTTTGATTTGAAAATGTAAATTAATTCAATAAACTTACTAATAGAGTAGAGGTATGTTATCATGAAAATTATAATTAATGATTCAAAAATAAAGCCGAGAATACTGCCAATGAAAATTATGAATAATCTAACATCTCTAGAAGCAAACATAGGAATACTTCCAATTAAAGCTGGATGAACACCCAAATTCTCCTTAGATTTAGAATGTAAATAGCTTACCATTAAGCATCCGCTTAAAGCTCCAAGACAAATATAGATTAAATTCAAATTCATTAAATCACTATAATATATGAGATTCAATGTCATTCCGAAAATAATGGTTATATCAGCAATTCTATCTAAAATTGCATCAAAGAAAGCTCCAAATTTACTAGCCATATTAAGTGCACGGGCTAATTCACCATCAACACCATCAATAATACTTGAAATTTGAACTAAAATTCCAGCTAGAATATTCTGATTAAATAGGTATAATGGAAATGACAGAATTGATAATAAGAATGATATTATTGAAACTTGATTTGGAGTAATTCCTAAATTATATTTTAAAATAATTTTTGTAATTCTAGTTGAAATTCTTCTATTAATAAGCCTTGAAACTAGACCATCAGTACTCTTACCTCTAATAGTCATAATAATCACCTAAACTAGTCATTTCATCATAAATGTTATCATAATAACCATAAGTTACTTCTACATGAAAAATATAATTCAGACTTATAATCTTAACTTCATATTGAAAATAAAATTGAAGAATATTTATGGGTTAAAGTAATATCATTATGGTACCACTTTAATTTATAAATTCTTCCGCAACTTTAGTAACTGACAATCCGTCAGGATTAATTCTTAAATCTCCCATAATCATTAGACATTCATGATTAATTAAATAATGCAATTTTAATTTTAATATGAAGGGGTATATAGGGTGATTGTGAAGACTTATTCGCCAGCTGCAATTTCAAGTTTCTTCGCACCATATATAGTTGATGACCCATTAAAATGTGGTGCTTGGGGTGGAGGATTTACTATTAATCATGGAGTTCAAGTTGAATTAGAAGCTGAAGCTAATGTTGATAGAACTGAATTGATAAATTATATCAATGGAGTTGAAGTTGATTCATGTATTTTGAAGAAAATTTATGATTTAATGGTTCCAAATGAATTAAAGCCATGCAAAGTTATTGTTAAACAGAAAATTAATGTTCCAATTGAATGTGGTTTCGGTAGTAGTGGTGCAAGTGCACTTGCAATTTCATTTGCAATAGCAAAAGCATTAAACCTAAAAATGACTTACCTTCAAATCGCTAAGATAGCTCATTTAACTGATTATTACTGTAAAACTGGACTTGGAACCGTATCTGGAATTATTGGTGGAGGATTCCGATTAGCCATAAAGCCGGGTGCACCAGGAATAGCTGTTATTGATAGAATTCCAATAAATGAAGATGAATACTATATTATTGCAGCTACATTCGGTCCAATATCAACTAAAAATATTCTAAGTAAACCTGAAAAACTAAATTACTTCACTAGACTTGGAAAGGAAACATTAAATAATATTTTAAGTGAACCAACACCAGAAAACTTCATGAAACAATGCAAAATCTTTGCATTAAAATCAGGATTAATGACAAATAGAATAGGGAGAATAATTGAGAAATTAGAGGAATATGGA
>CAZCCB010000066.1:0-723 GCA_964497155.1 uncultured Nitrososphaerota archaeon
ATTTGAAATATTTGATATATAGAATTTCGCTATATTTTCTAAATGCATTGTTCTTCTAATATTAAACCTCATTGTAATATCTTTCATTAAAATATCGTAAAAATAATTTTTTAATAATTCTATTTTTCTAATTTCATTTTCACTTAATACTACTTCTGGGAAACCTCCATACTCTATATATTCATTTAGCATTTTAATTATTTTATACTTCATTTTAATTGCTTCAATTTTACTTCTAACTATAATATCATTAAATTCTAGGAATTCTCTAAAGCTCAATGGGAATACTTCCATGTCGACATGGCGGCCAGTTAATATTGTTGCATATTCTTCACTCATTAATTTTGATGATGAACCAGTTACAATGACTTTTACACCTTTATTTTCTGATAGAAATCTAACGAATTTCTCCCATCCATTAACATATTGTATTTCATCTATAATGATAATTTTTGCTCCTCTCGGATTTATTCTCGACAAATATGTTTCATATATTTTCATTAAGTCATTTGAATTCATTATTAATGGAAATCTCGGGTCTTCGAGATTTATTATTAATCCATAAATGCTATCCTTAAAATTATCATTTAAAAATTTATAGGCTAGTGATGATTTTCCAGCTCTTCTTATACCTTTAATTACTAATATTTCATTTCCAGATGTCAATATTCTTAATTTATTCTCATAGACCTCCCTTTTCTTTAGCTCTCTTTTAAAATTACC
>CAZCCB010000066.1:733-8745 GCA_964497155.1 uncultured Nitrososphaerota archaeon
CATCTACATTATATCGAAAAAATTATTTAAAAAATTTTCGATATATCGAAAATTTTATTACTTCAAGTATTCATAGGCTAATGCGGCATGCAGTGCTGCTCCAATATGCAGTACTGATTCATCAATATCAAATCTAGGATTATGATGAGGTTTATCTAATCCCTTCTCAATATTTCTTGTACCAAGTATTAGGAATGAACCTGGAACTTTCTCTAAGTAAAATGCAAAGTCTTCACCACCCATAGTTGGTTTAGCTTCAATAACCCTATCTTCTCCAACTAATTGAATTGCAATTCTCCTTGCATATTCAGTTGCCTCTGGATCATTAACTGTTGGTGGTACACCATCAATTAAATTAACTTTACATTTAGCTCCATAAATATTACATGTATTCTCAACTATCTCCAATATTCTCCTCTTAATTAAATCTCTAACTTCAAATGTTAAAGCCCTATAGGTTCCAGTTAAAATTGCTTTTTCAGGTATGATGTTGAATGCAGTTCCAGAATGAATTGAGCAAATACTAACTACACCGGATTCTATTGGATCTAAACTTCTACTGATAATGGTTTGTAGATTTAATATTATGCTTGCAGCTATAACTATTGGATCAATTGCTAAGTGTGGTGAAGCTCCATGGCCACCCTTACCAGTAATTTCAACTTCAATTTTACCTGTTGAAGCTAAAAGTGGACCACTTCTATATCCAATTAATCCTGCATCAAGTTCATTCCAAACATGAATTCCATAAATAACATTTACATTTGGATTTTCAAGTACACCTTCATCAACCATTCGTTTAGCTCCATTACCACCCTCCTCAGCTGGCTGGAAAATTAATTTAACATATCCATTCAACTTATCTTTAAATTCTGAAATTATTTTAGCTGCTCCAAGAAGCATGGCTACATGAGCATCATGGCCACATGCATGCATTACACCTTCAACTCTAGACTTATATGGAACATCATTTAATTCTTGAAGTGGAAGTGCATCCATATCGGCTCTAAGTGCAATTGTCCTATCACCTTTACCAATTAAGCCTACAACTCCAGTTTCAGCAATTCCAGTCTCAACCTTATAACCCCATTTTTCAAGTAGACTTGCAACAATTTTGCTTGTTCTTTTCTCATGGTATCCAAGTTCAGGATACATATGAAAATCTCTACGCCAATTAATTATTTCATTTTCAATTTCCTTAGCCCTATTTAAAATCCAATTAATACTCAAATTATCACCAATATCAAATTATAATATATTGGATTAAAATAGATTGCAGTGTGAATAGAAGAGGATATTGGTTTATTGATTTATTGATAAAAGCGGTCGGGGCGACCGAAAGTTCATCACTCAATCAGATAGGGATCCCTACATCATCCCAAATATTAATCATAATTGGAAGTTAATTAAGTTTTAACAAGTTTTTCAAGTATACTTCTAATAGTCTTAATTTCACTTAAAATTTCCTCTTCAACTGCCTTTCTTCTTTCAACTGTTAGAATTCCAATTTTCCTTAATGCTTCAGTTCTAATTTTATTCGCATCATCAATACTTAAATGATTAAATAGAACTTCAGGTCTAATTGCACCCATAGCTGCAGTATGAAAACCAATATTTGCTAAACCGAATAATCTTTGAAGCAAACCCTGAGTTAAAATTACATTATTAACTTTACTCCATGGAATACATGATTCCCTAATCCACCAAACACCGCGCCTAGCATAAACATTTTCATCATTAAACCAATAAACTATAGAATCATAATATCTTGGAATCCAATAGAAAATAAAGATTAAAATGAGAATCGAAGATAAAATCAATATAAGTAGTAGAGTAGTAGCAATGTATATGTCCATGAAGATATAGATTGCTATAATTATTGGAATAAACCATGACCAATAACTAGAAGCTAAACCTATAATTGCGTAAAAGTAATATAGTTTCTTCATATTTGGATGAGGCTTAAATTTCATAATCACACACTTCCACATATATAGTATAAAAATTTAAAGGATATAATAAATTGACTGTAACTAGTTGAGTTAAGGAGGATTTTAGGAGGGAGAGAGTTTGAAGCTTTATTTAGTTCAGCATGGTGAAGCTAAATCTAGAGAGGAAGATCCATCGAGACCATTAACTGATAAGGGTAAGAGTGAAGTTGAAAAAGTTGCTAAATATGCTGCTAGAATTGGATTGAAAGTGAATAGAATATTTCATAGTGGAAAGCTTAGAGCCCTTCAAACAGCTGAAATATTAGCCAAATATTTGAAACCAACACATGGAATTGAAAAAGCAGATAGCTTAGATCCATTAGCAAATCCAAAAATTTGGGCTGATAGGTTAAAAGAGATTGATGAAAACTTAATGCTTGTAGGTCATTTACCGCATTTAAGTAAACTTGCAAGCTTACTATTAACTGGAAATGCAGATATTGAACCAATAAAATTCAGAATGGGAGGAATAGTTTGTTTAGAGAGAATTAATAGGGAAAATTGGAAGCTAATATGGATAATTACACCAGAATTAATATTATAACAATTTTACTCGTCAAATTAACAGCATTCAATAATTATCCATTCTTTTGAATTAAATTTTTAAGTATTAAATCAATTTTACATCCTTTTGCTACTTCTCTCCAAATATGATATTTTAGTACACCATCAGGATTATGGGGATATTTAGTTTTATAGATTTCTAATAAATTGTTATAAAGATTTTTTAGTTCATCATTAGAAGATATTTGATTAAATATATCCTTAAATGTAATTATTTTCCTTACTTCTGGCTTCATAATTGTTTTTGAAAAGAAAATTTTTATTTCATGTTTAGTTAAATAATAAATAATACCAATTATATACATGATCGTCGTTATTGAAACAGGTGTTACCCATATTATTGGATTAAAAATTAAATATTCATAAAGTTTATAGTTTAACCAATTTATCATTGAAAGGATTATTATTCCAATTCCAAATGGTATTGGACCTGCTGGTAACATTATTAATGCTAACCAAGGTCCCCCAATTATCAAAGATAGTTTATATCTAATTGATGGCGGTAATAAGTGTATTATTAGATATAAATGTAATATGATTAGCTGTAGTGGAGCTAATATTAAGGTTAATTTTCTACCTAATGGATCTCCATCAAGAATCAATTTTCCCAAGAAAAAATTTATGAAAAATGGTATAATAACTAATGCAAATGCATATGGAATAACTATGAAAAATAATAAGGAGAAAGCACTGATAAGATACATGATTCCAATAATTGTAATACCATTAGGTCTCTTCATCTCAACAATAATATTTATTTATCAATCTATATGAATCTATACTCTATTAAAGGGAACAGAAAATTTATGGCAGCTTTTATTGAGGAGTTTAAAATTATTAGTTATTGGTGATTAAATGGAAATTGAAAAACTTGGGAAAATAGCTCAATTAACTAAGAATTTTGTTGAGGAAGTTTATTTTAATAATTGGGGTAAATATCCAACTTCACATGACTATTTACATATATTGAGAGTTTTAAGAATATCCAATTATATTGCTGAGAATGAGAAATTAAGTTTTGAAGAGAAATTTTTACTTGAAATTGCATGTTTACTCCATGACATAGCTATACCATTGAAGAGCAGTAAGGAGAATCATGCAATTGAATCATCTAAAATTGCATTTAAATTTCTAAGCAAATTGGAATTGGATGAGAAATATATAGATTTAATATGTAGTGCTATAGCTGAGCATAGCTGGTCTAAACAGAGTAAGTCTTCAAGTAAAATTTCAGCAATACTTCAAGATGCAGATAGAATAGATGCACTTGGAACAATTGGATTTGCAAGAATGATAATTTATGGGGAATATATGAAAAGAAAACTACATCATCCAAATGAAATAATACCAAGAAATAGAGAAATAAATGACAATGAATACACATTAGATCATGTCTATACTAAATTAATTAAGATTCCAGAGAAAATGAATACTAAAATTGGAAGGAAAATAGCTGAAATAAGAATTAAGAAGCTTATTAGTTTAATTGAGGAATTTGAAAGAGAATTTTGGATTAAAGATTTATGATTCAAATTTTATTGCTGGAATTACTATCCAATCCTTTGATATTCTTTCACCTGGTGGAACTAATGGTGATTCTGGGAAAACAACTATACATTTAAAGATATAAATTGGCAATGCATACTTATATTCCTCGCCAAGAAGCCCTGTATCAAATGCCAAAAATACGCCATTAACAATTATCTTAATTGGATTAACACCAGTCCTATAAATAGCTTTAATACCTAATTGACGTAAAGCATCATATACTGAAACATTAAGCTTAATGCTACCAACTTTCTTGAAATGCCATAAATACATATAGAATTCAGTAAGCCCTCTCCTATTAAATGCTATGGAAATTCTACTTCCATAAATATAGTAATTTTCATACCAAATACTATAGGAGGCACTAATATCAGCAATCCAAGTTATATTTCTCTTTAATAATCCACATTCTCTATGAGGATAAATGCCTCTGAATTTAATTATTAAATTATCTGGGATAATTCCATAGCAGAATAATTTCCATAAGATTTCATCGGCTTTCCTCTTAACTTCATCGTATGATGGAAGTGGATTAGGTCCGTAACTTACACTAATTTTATATGGAGCTAAGTATTTGATTGTTCCAGAGTTGAAGAAATCTAATCTAAGTCCCTCTGTTCCATTAACTATTACAAATCCCTTACGATTTCTATATAGACCTACTCTAACTTTCCCAGTAATATTGAAAACTTCTCTAGCAATTTTAATTGCAATTTCCTTATTATATACATTTTTAATTATTTTTAGTAAGGGTACTTCTGTTGGTAAGTGAGGTACTGAGCAATTAAGAATAACAGTAACCTTTCCCGATTTAAATAATCCTCTATATCCAATTAGCTTTAATACTTCCTCAGAGGGTTCATTAACTTTTCTTAAATTTATCTCAGCGATAAAAATAATTTGTAATATTGATGGAAAAATGAATATTATAATTAATAGTATCGGTTTTAATTTGTTATAATTATTTTTAATAATTAAATTGGACATTACAGATCATCTCCCTCAAATACGCATATCCATTTTTCGTAGTAAATATCCCAGTCTCTATTTCCAACTATGAAAAGTAAAATTATATTGTATTCAGTTATTTTAACGATTATTTTAACGATCTTACTCAGTTTAATGGTAAATACCGTAGAAGCTGGAATTGGAAAACTAGATGTAAGTGAAGAGCAAATACTTCAGAAGCACTCTACACATATATTTACAGCAACTATTATCAATAAATCATCGGTTTTTATTGAGGGTAAGGGTGTGATAACTTACTTAAACTTAACAATTCATAAGTGGTATAAAAAGGTTGTGGAACTTCCAAAGATAGTGGTTTATCATTTTGGAGGCGATGTTAAGGTAGGAAATGTGACAATAAGCGAACGTTGCCTTTACGTATGGCCATTCGGAGTAGAAAGGTACAGAATTGGTGATAAAGTTAAAATTTATGCTGAGTTACAGGAGAAAGGATTGCTCTATATTAATAAATTAATAGTTTTAGAGAAGAGCACTACGAGTGAGTCAACCGATCCGGATTACATATATGAGGAAGATGGACTGGGATTTGCAACTTGGCTCAATATAATATGGGTTGATTTACCTGTTACCTACTACATTAATGAGGAGGGTACACCTGATATCCCTGGAACAGAAGAATTTCAAGCAATCATCAATGCATTTCAGACATGGGAAGACGACTCATACTCATATATCGACTTTACATATGGAGGTATTACAAGTAGAGAGCCAGGTGTTAAGGATGGTGTAAATGTAGTTGGATGGGTGCCTAATATTGATGGGCCAGGACGTGTAGCCGTTCGAACAATATTGCTGGACTGGGGAGTTGACAGAATATTAGAAATGGATATTCAATTTGATGATGCAGAAGATTGGGGTATTGGCTCTGGTTCATGGCTTGATGTACAAACAGTAGCAACTCATGAAGTGGGGCACTTCTTAGGGTTAGATGATTTATATTCCAGTGATAATTCTGATAAGGTAATGTACGCTTATGTATATAAGGGACTAATTAAACGAACCCTTACATTAGGTGATGCTAGAGGTGTAAGATATCTTTATCCAATAGTATCGAGACCAGTTGTAAGCATAGTTTATCCTCAAAGTGGTGATACTGTATCTGGAATTGTAGAAATTCAAGCTGATGTATCATCACTTGTTACCATAAGTTCCGTTGGTTACAGAGTTTATGATTCAAGTTACGATACTGGTAGACAATTAATGTATTATGATTCATCTTTAGGATTATGGATTGGTTACTGGGATTCATCAACAGCACCAAGTGAAACCTATTATAATATAAGGGTGATAGCATTAAATGAATATGAAATATCATCAGAACCAGATCAAATTTATGTATACTTAACAAGTTCTCCCATTACAGATTAACTTTATAAATCATGGAGCTGGAGTTTATGGAGAAAATGGATATGATAAAATATGCTCTACGAATTTTTGCACTATCTACTTTATTGATTTCAATGTTTTTGCCTTGGACATATAGGTGTAGTCATGTGAGTGTTCGTGAGCCAGCAGTTGATTTGAAGTTAATTGTAGTTAAGACTTTGTATTTCTGGGAATTTCCACGGATAATAAGGAATGTATTTGGATTAATTCTCTCCATAACATCAATAACTCTATACTTCACATCTATCTTTCTATGCATCTTATCAATAATTAGAAATGATAGGAGAAACTTATATTACAGTGGATTATTGGCATTAACTTCTTCACTTGTCTGGACTTCAAGTATAGCTTACTCAGCTAATAGGATAGCAGTAATAGTTGATGTTTTTAAAGGCACTCCTGTTAAAAGAGATAAAATAAACTATTGCGATTTAATTCCAGGAATAGGAGTTTTAATTCTATTCTTAATTGGACCAACCGTGATGGTGATTTCAAGAAAGAAAATAAGTATTACTGAATTAATTCCATCAATAATACTCACCCTCTTCACAATAATCCTATATGGCATAAATTAACACTACAATTAATAGAACATACCAATGACAACCAAAACTACTAAATGAAATAAATTAAATAGACATAATAATGAACATATTTTTTCAGTCATGAGTAGAACTCATGCTATTAAATTAAGATCGATATTAAGCTGAAGAGATTCATTGACTTGACTTACTGTATTCTCCAACCTCATACTTAAATTTATACATGTTTTACTGGTGAACTTAGTTAAGCGGGCCCTTGAGAAGCTTAGAAAGCTAGTTAAGTACTACTTAAAATGTTCATGGACAATAAACTATACTAGTGATGAATTTGACGCTATAGTTAAAGCTTTAAGGAAAGCACTTCATAGGATACCAGTTCAATTAAATATTGATATTCAACATATTGGCGGTGTAAGTTATCAAGTAATATTCATTGACTTGAATTTGAAGGCAATCGTAACTGTAAGTCAAATACCGGAAAGATTAACCATGCACCCAGTAATGCGTGAAAGTCAAGGAAGCAAATACGTAGTGACGTTCATTAATTGCAGAGAATTAAGAACTAGCTTTTAACTATGAACGCTAACTTACTGGTGACTCTGTTTTGTGCGGGGCTCCAAGGGAATGCATTGATGAACTTCTGGATTACATTGAGTTTGAAGATGAAGTTGAAGACTACCCGTACTGGCTTGTTAAGTGCTACTCCACTAGGCGCGAAGCTGAGGAGTGCTATAGTAGGGCGGTTGAATTGAATATTCCAGCGATACTATTCGAGCCTTTAAGAAGAGACCTTTACTATGCAGTTGCAATTTATGGTGATGATAAAAAGCTGATTCAAATTGGAATTCCAGGAAATGAAGCCTATGCAGGTCAAATAAGAGTACTAGAACTATTAAAGACGCATTTAATTGTCAAGTCAAATATTTCAAGTAATATTGATGAAGTCATAGCG
>CAZCCB010000067.1:0-4602 GCA_964497155.1 uncultured Nitrososphaerota archaeon
GATTCTTAGTAGCAACATTTATGGCATTAGGATTAGCATTACTAGTATTATACTTTATAGAGTTGCTTACAAGATCACCCTTTGGTAGAGCATTAAAATCAATGCGTGATGATGAAATTGCAGCTAGAGTTTATGGTAAAGATATAGTCAGACTTAGAACATATGCATTAATAATTGGCTCAGCATTAGCTGGAATGGCAGGAGCCTTCTACATACTATATGCTGGAAGCTGTAAAGCAATAACATTTACCAGATTAACATGGACATTCTGGCCATGGGCATTCATGATGCTAGGTGGAACTGGAAACAATTTTGGAGTAGCAATTGGAGTATTAGTATTCGTAATTGTAAGAACAATAATAATAGCCTATAGAGGATACCTTAGACCATACGTTCCATTCGATCCAGTATGGCTAGAATATACATTTGTTGGATTAGCAATAACATTAATAGCATTACTTAGACCTCAAGGAATCATACCTGAAAAACCAGCATTAACACTACCAAAAGAAAGAATAGCAAACATATTAAAGGAAGTTAAAGAGGAAGTTAAGAAAGAAAAAGAATAATTTTAAATATAAATTTCTTTATTCATTATTTATCAAATTATTATACTAATCAACTATCTACTTTGTAAAACAAAATATTGAAATAGTAGTTTACCTATTATAATATTAATTATTATTTATTATCATGTAGGGGATGTTATGAATAAAGCATCATCCTACATGATAATATTAATTTTAACACAAATATTAATCCCAATAATAACTCCAATTCTCCCAAATAATCAAAATAATTTACAATTAATCTTCAATCCACCAACACCAAGCAATAATACTTTAATCACAAACGATTATGTACCATTAAATTTATCAATTATAGGAGAAGCTTTCTCAATAACATTAGATTGGAATAAAAGCCTACTACTATATTTACCATTAGATGAAAATAATGGTCAAACTATACATGACTTATCAACATATAATAATAGTGGAACATTAGGATGGACAATAAGTCAAGAGGCATGTGATCCAGCATGGATTAATGGAATATCTGGATCAGCATTGGAATTTAATGGAAATAATATTGCAATAATACCATACAAGTCAAACTATAAATATCTAAGATCTGAGTTAAGCATAGATTTATGGATTAAACCATATAGAATTGATAATGTAGATATAATTGAAAAACCGAATAGCTTTCTACTTAAAATTGAAAATGGAAGAATAATTTTCAGATTAAAACCTGATTGGCGTTCTTGGATTACAGCATTCATATCAAATCAAATATTAGAAGTAAATAGATGGTATCATATAATAGTTAATTGGAATGGCTCATACGATGGATTAACAAGAATATACATTAATGGATCAGAAATAACCCCCGCCCATAAAGAAGCAGTTAAACCATTACTCGAAATACCTAATACTCCAATTAAAATTGGAAATAATTTCCATGGAATAATAGATGAAATTAAAATTCAATCAAGAACATTAAATCTAAATGAAATTAATGCAAGTCATAATCCGCAAAACAACTTATTCGTAAATATGACGGACTTAATTATGAGTAATTATACTTATTATGTAATTGGGAAGAAATTTAATGGAGAAATAGTTAAAACGGATAAATATGTAGTTAATGTAAATTCAAAAACACTAAACATTAAATTATCAGTAGATCCACAAACCCTAATTTATAAGGGAAAGGTAAAGTTAATAGCGGAAATAAATAGTACAAATCAACCAATAATAAGAAACATAGTACTAAAATTCTATATTAATAACACTTATATTTGCAGGAAATTAGCCTACAATATTTCAAATACAATTAAACAATATAATTGCCTATGGAATTCAAGGCCCGGAAATCATAAATTTAAATTAAAAGCCTATTGCGGAAGAATAGTATGGATAAATGAAATTAACTTCACAATACCATATCCAGATTTAATAATTGAAAATGTATCTTGGACACCATATAATCCAAAGGCAAATCAAAAAGTAACATTAAACATTAAAGTTAAAAATATTGGTGAAGGAGACCTATATAATCCAAGATCATCAATTAAATTATTAATAGATGATAATACAGTTGGTGAAATAGGTTTCAATCCAAATATAATTCAAGTAAATTCAACATCAATAGCCATTATGAATCCAGTAATTCAAGCTGGAAATCATACATTAAAATTAATTATTGATCCATATAATAATATCATTGAATTAAATGAAACAAATAATATTTATCAATTCAAATTACCATACATACCATATCCAAATATTAAGATTAAAGATTTAAAAGTAATATTTAAGAGGAGAATTGGATTAACGGGAAATTGGAAGTATAATTTAACATCACAACCATTTAATTGGACAAAATTAAACTTTAATGATAATGATTGGATTGAAGCTCAGATTCCAATTGGAGATACAAATTATCCATCAACCTATCTAGACTTAAATGGTAAATCAGTATATTTGAGAAAGAAATTCTTTTTAGATAAAAATGAAAGTAGCCACTATCTATTATGCATAGCTTCCGATGATGGTGTGGATGTATGGATTAATGGAATAATGGTTTTAAGTGACTCTGCATCACCACATAGCTATACTTATTGGAATTATAAGTTAGATGTAACAAATTACTTAAATGATGGATTAAATATTATAGCAATTTATCAGAGAGATTTTGGCGGTGCAAATTATTTTGACATAGAATTATTTGAACTATATAAATTTGAAGGTGAAGTAATTAATCTTGAAGATATAACTCCAATTCCATGCGGGAAAAATTATGATGTAGAATGGAAATATACAACTATTCATCCAATTGGAAATTGGACTAATCTAAATTATAATGATGCAAATTGGACTAAATGTAAATTCCCAATTGGAGATACATGGGGAATTAAGTCATATTTAAATCTAGATGGAGGATCAGCATATTTTAGGAAAATATTCTATGTAAATTCAACATTAAATTCAGTATTCACACTATACATTGCATCAGATGATGGTGTAGATGTATGGATTAATGATGTAATGGTTTTAAATGATTCAGCTAGTCTTCATGGCTATATTTATTGGAATTACAAATTAGATGTAACCAATTATATTAGGGATGGATTAAATGTAATTGCAATATATTTAGCCGATAAGGGTAAAGGATCAAACTACTTAGATATCCAGTTAACTAGAAATATTAAACATAAAAGCTTAGTAATACCAGTTGGAAAAGATTTTCCAAATATTAACTGGAAATATACATTAACTTACCCCGGAATTTACTGGACATATATTGATTTTGATGATTCAAATTGGCTTGAAGGTTCAACTCCAATTGGAGATGCAAGTGAATGCAGAACTCATGTAGATTTAAATGGTAAATCAATGTATTTAAGGAAGAAATTCTATGCAAATAAGAATTACATATATACACTTTATATTGCATCTGATGATGATGTGGATATATGAATTAATAATATATTAATATTAAATAGATCAGCATACGGACAAATATATTCATATTGGAATCACATAATTGACATAACCAATTATATTAGGAATGGTGAAAATGTAATTGCAATCTATCTAGCCGATAAGGGTGGAGCAAATTATTTTGATGCACAACTAATTAAATTACCAATAATATTCAATACAGTTGCATATGATCAAGCAATTTTCAATTTAACTCTAATTAATATTGGTGAAGGAGACTTATTTGGAGATAAAAAGTATAATATGCTCATAGCTACTGATTATTCACAAAATAAGGTATTTGAACTCAACAATATTATTCCATTAAATAGGTCAATATATTTACCATTAGAATTCAATCTCCTACCAAGCATACATAAATATACAATAACATTTAACCATAATAGAAGAATAGTTGAATCAAAATATCTAGATAATAAAATTTACACATATATTCCATCAGCTCCAATAGATTTAACCGTTTCAAATATCGTTTGGACACCATTAAACTATACTCCTGGAGATAAAGTATTAATTAAAGCTAATATAACGAATATTGGATTTAGCTCAACAAATGGAATTAAAAGATTTAGAGTAAGCTTCTATATCGATAATAATCGGATAAAATCAATAGACATTAACTATTATTTACGTCCAAATCAATCATTAATAATTCCAGCATCATGGACTGCTCAAGCTGGAAATCATACATTAAAAGTAATTGTTGATGAAGGAAGTAGGTATATTGAATTAAATGAATTAAATAATAAGTTTGAGGTTCAATTAAAATCAATTCCATATCCAGATTTAAAAATAAATGAAATAGCAATTGAACCTGAAAATCCAGCTGCATATCAAACTGTAAATGTAACTGTTAAAGTTGAAAATATTGGTGATGGAAATATAAGCAGTAATACTCCAATAAAACTATCATTATATATAAATAATACATGTAAGGCATCAAAATATATTTATGGATTAAATGCACATGAAGAGAAAACTATTAGATTCCAACTTCCACTTCCATCTGGAATAAATATTATTAAAGCAATCATTGACCATGATAATAGAATTATTGAATCAAATGAAAATAACAATGAAATGCAAATAATTAAAT
>CAZCCB010000067.1:4612-7688 GCA_964497155.1 uncultured Nitrososphaerota archaeon
ACTTAATGTTACTTGGAAACCACAAATATTTATTGCAAATGAAATAGTTGAATTCAATATAAACATAACCAATTTAGGTCCGAATAACTTGGCTGAGAAGGAATTTAATGTAAAAATATTTATTGATGAAAAATTAATTGAAGATAAAAGAATTAAAATTAAGCTGGATGTTAATGAAACTACTATAATAAAGTGTACTTGGAGAGCATATATTGGAAATCATACATTAAAAGTAATTATTGATCCATATAATTATGTAAATGAATTAAATGAAAGTAATAATCAATACATATTAAGTTTACCATATGCAAATGCACCAGACCTAACAGTATTGAATGTTGATTGGAATCCAAAAATAATTAGAACTGGATTAAAAGTAAACTTTACAGCTATAATTAAGAATATTGGAGAAACAATATTAACTGATGCATTTAGAGTCGAATTAAAAATTGACGGCAACTCTATAGATTCAAGATGGATTTATAATTTAAATGTTAATGAAACAATAGAAGTAATCTTACAATGGACTGCTCAGGGAGGAAATCATACATATCAAATAATAGTTGATCCAGACAATAGAATTTATGAATTAAATGAATCAAACAATATTTATCAATTCAATTTACCTGAAATTCCAAAGCCAAACTTCATAATTTTAGATTTAAAGCCTATGAAAACACTAAATAGAATTGGAGCAATAATACCAATAAATGTTACAGTAAAGAATACTGGAAGTCAATATAATGGTAGAATAGAATTAGTATTACTAGTTGACAATTATTTCCATGATAGAGTATACTTCTACAATTTAGATGAAAATGAAGTTAGAAGCATATTAATGAGATATAGAGTTGAACCAGGCATACATAATGTTAAGGCTATAATTGATCCCTCAAATAGAATTAATGAAGAAAATGAAAATGATAATATATTTGAAACTGAATTTCAAATTCCATATCCAAACCTAAAGGTACTTGACATTAAAGTTATTAATAGTCCAAGTAAAATTGGAGATCAAGTAATATTAAATGTATCATTAATGAATAGTGGAGCAGATTTAATTGCAGATGTAATTTTCTATCAAGCATATATTCAAGTATTTGTTGATGAGAATTCAATTGGAGCATATCCAATTGACAAAATAATGATGAATGAAGTTAAGAAATATCAATTTAAATTTAAACTATTAAGTAGAACCCATATAGTTAGAGCTGAAATCCACTATATTCTGCCAGAATTAAATAAGACAGACAATATTCTAATTAAAACATTAAGATTCAATATTCCACTCCCAGACCTAATAATTCAAGAAATAATCATGCCAAATAAAACATTTTACAGTAAACATTTAATTCCAATTAAAGTTAAAATTAAAAATATTGGTGATGGACCATCATCCCAATTCAAATTACAATTAAAAATTAACAATTACCTAATAATGACTAAGACTATTAATTATTTAGATGTAAATGAGAGTAAAACAGTAGTTTTCAATTGGATTAGTCGGCCAGGAAATAATATTACGGTTCAAGCATATATTGATCCAAATAATATTATTGAAGAATTAAATGAATCAAATAATAATGCAACAATAATAATATCCAAAGTAATTCCAATTGAAAGCTTCAAAGCCTCCATATCTCCAAAATCAACAATAGCACCAATAAATGGAACAGCAAAATTTGAATTAGAAATAATTAATGATGGAGATAAACAGTCAATATTGACAATAAATGTAACCAATTATAATTACACTGTAAATCCAAGCGAAATAACTTTAAATCCAGGTGCAAAAACAAAGTTAAAGCTAAATATACATATACCCGTAAATGTAAGCCTAATAAACAGAATAGTTAAAGTGGAAATAATTATTCAATCAAAAACAAATACAAGCCTAGTAAAGATAATTAAAGCTGAAATTAAAATTGATTCTGGAGCAACAATATTTAATTTAAAGCCAAGATATGGTGAGAAATTTACTTCATCAAACATAATAATTTCATGGGATACACTCCTAAATTCAACAACAAAAGTCTATTATAAAATGGAGGATGAGGAAGAATATAAAGTTAAAATTGGAAAGCCAGCATATCATCACATAATAATTCTTGAAAATCTAACTAGAGGGAAAACATATCTATTCTATGTTGAAAGCTCAAATAACTTTGCATCATGCAAATCTGAAATTAGGAAATTCATAGTTGAAATGGGAGTAACATTTGAAAAGAGGAAATATAAATTCACTTTAAAAAGAGATTATAATCAAACAGTAAATATTGAAATTAGGAATTCAGATATAGTTAAGCATAAAGTAATGGTTAAAGTAATTAATAATTATACAGATATTGCTGTAGGCTTTATCGGTAAGGGTGTAGATGAAGTATTAACTATAAATCCAAATTCAATAGCAAAATTAACATTAATATTCCATCTACAAGATGCAATAAGTAATAATTATAATTTAAAAATTATACTCGAAAGCTTCGAGGAATCAACTAAAATTAGAGATGAAGCCGAAATACACTTAGAAATTTACATGCCAAATATTAACTTCACATTAGAACCATTACCTGAAAATGAATGGCCAATAAATAGTACAATTGCAAGCTATATGCTAATGAAATACTATATTATAAGGAATTATGGTGATCCAATAACAGATTTAAATGTTTATGTTAATGATGAAGCTAGAGATAAAATAGTTATTTCACCATTAATTTACCATACAAAGCTAAGTAGTAATCAATCATTAATATTCAGTTTAAGACCAATACTCCACATAAACTTCACAGAATTAAATGTAACATTAATTGCAGAAGCAGCAGGTAAGAAAATATTATTAAATGATACATTCAAATTACCAGAAGACTGGGTAATTAAATATGTAAGTTTAATTGGAGATATCAAAATTAGATTTTCACCATACTATGATAATGACGACGATGAAACCACAAATCCAATTGGAATAATAAATTCAATCCAAATAAACAATTCACAATTAACCGTATTCAAAATAATAGTTGAAGCTTTAAGCGATAATAAGCCAATAATAAATCTACCAATAACCCTACAATTA
>CAZCCB010000067.1:7698-8519 GCA_964497155.1 uncultured Nitrososphaerota archaeon
AAATAATACAATTAAACTATTAAATGCAACAACAGACCTAATGGGAAGAGTAATTTTCAAAATTATAGGTATTCCAGCAACATATCAATATAAAGCATATGCAATTGGATGTAAAGCTGAAACAGAAACAAGAACATTTACAGTTATAACTCAACCCAAAACATACTATTATAAAACTATTAAATGGATTGAAGTAAGGGATTCAGAGAAAACTTATAGTGAATTTAATGGAATATTTAGGATTAAGGATTATAAGCCGCCAATAATTATTAAGGCAAAAATATTTAATGAAACATTTAATCCAAAAGCAATATTATATTTAGAATCATCATTAACAATGAATAAATTAATATTTAATGGAGAAATAATTAATGATACAATTATATTTAGAATATCAAGCCTAATACCAGACAATTATACTGCAATAATAATGGTAACTGATGGAACCAATAACTATTATTCAAATGAAAAATTAATCTACATATTATCATTACCAAAAGACTACTCAATAATTAAATCAACATATATTTACAGTAAACCTCACTGCTTAAAGCATGAATATAATATGGATTACATAGATGAATTGGCAATTAATATTTATGAGGAATTTGATGGAATTAAAGAATTAAAATTAATTACAATTACCCCAATAAATAATACTCATCAGAAAGTAGTAATAATGATTAAATCGAAAATAACACTTACAGATAAAATGAACTTAACATTGAAAATAAATAATCAAACAACATATAGTAGAGAGTATAATGTATTCCTAATAGCCAATATACCTCAATTCTATGAATTCACAATATCATTACCAT
>CAZCCB010000068.1:0-5225 GCA_964497155.1 uncultured Nitrososphaerota archaeon
AATCTATTCAGTCTTAAATCTAATTTTCCAATTCTCGATCTTAATTCTCCCCTTAACTTTTCAATTTCTTCCCTCATTTCCCTTCTTAATTTTTCGATATCATCTTTAGTTGCTACATCACGTAAAACTGCATTAATTATAGCCAATCTAACATCAGGCTCCATAACAAGCAATTCAGCTAAACGCTTCCTAGCTCTAACATCCTCCTCAAATAAATTGACGATCATATCAGCAGTTAATTCAACCATAATGCTCTCCAAAATATTTTAAAATAGAATATTATTTAAAGACTATTCAATAACTACTTAACATTTAAATTTTTAATTCTCAACAAGAATTGCTGATAACTTAATTTATATCCATCCTGACACATAATTTTCCAAATAGCCTTCTTCTGCAAACCCCTATACCTCTTAAGATACTTCCTTAAAATTTCATCTTTAACTTTAGGAGGCCTACCCTTCTGCTTACCCATACGCCAAGCCTCCTCCTGCCTCTCCCTAATACGTTTACGCTCAAATTCAGCAACCCAACTAAGAATTGATAATATAAGTTTCCTAATATTATCATCAAGTGTTTGAAGCCACTCCTCCTTAACACTAATAACTTTAATTCCCATATCCTCAAATTCCAATACAGTATTCAATGTATCAACCATAGTTCTGCCAAGTCTATCTAAAGCAAAAACAATTATTGCCTCAGGCTTCAATTCACCTAATTCTTTAAGTAATCTAAGTGATTGAGGCCTCAATTTAAACGGTTTAGCTCCACTCTCACCCTTATCAACATAATATTGAATTATTTGAATATCTCTCTTCTTGGCAAATTCATTTATGGTATTAATCTGAACTTCCTCATCCTGCTCCTTAGTCGAAACCCTAATATATGCAACAGCTCTCATAATCCAGTAGCCACCCGCCAATTAGTAATTTATGCTGAGCAATATTCTGCTAATGTTAGAGTATTAAAGTTTTTGACCAGGACTTTCATGTACAAATTATTCATGCAAGTCTTACTTTTATGAATAAATTCAGGTAAGTCCACAACCAGAACAAACCAAATTATACCAGAGATAACCTATATAAACCTAAAATAACTAAGAAATTAATGGAGCGTTTCACTATGGGCGGACATGTTATTGAAGGTAGGGATGACGATGTTTTAGAAGCCTGTAAAATTTATAGACAAGATATTTGGTGGTTAGTTGTATATGTTAAAGATTCAAAAATAGATTATGAATATTTTTTATCTTCATCTTCAGAGCAATTACCTAGACTATTAAAGTTTGTTAGAGAATTAAATAGTAAAGATATTCCATTACTTATATTTGCAATTTGGCATGGAAAGAGAAGAACGGATGCTTTCCTTGTAAGAGTAGAAAAGCTTTTGGAGGCATTTAGATGAGTGGACTTAGTGAAGAGGAGATTATTGCTAATAAATTAATTGAAGTTATTGGCGGTAACTTTATATCAAAGAGAGATGGAATGATTTTAATTAAAATTCCATGCAAAGATAGGACTAGCATTATTTGGATTAGGAAATCTCCAATAACTAATAGTGCATTAAAATTATTTGACAAAATAGTTATGAAGCACGAATATGATGATCTCATATTATTCAAAATAACTAAAATAGCCGACTATATAAAATTTGGTGAGCTAAATAAGAGATTTAATAAAGTAATTTACGATATTAATGAGATACTAAATGAATGCAAGTAGCCATATAAATTGACAATATATCCCAAAATATAATTAAATTGAAGTAACACTTATAACTACGATAAGTGCAATTTGAATTAGAATTGAATTTCAATTGGATCATTAATTAGTTAAACATAGAGTTAACACATAAATAAAATTTAATGAGCATGAGTTTACTATAGCCTGCTTGACCTAAACCTGCATTTTCATCCAAATACGAATCATAGAAAATTGAGTTTAGAATCATAAATATTATAAACTTAGAATTAAATAATACGTAATGTGACAACCATAAATAGAGCCATTAAAAACTATTTGAGCAAGCATAATTATATGTTTCAGGAAAATGTTGAGTTTACCAGTTCGATTAATTGGAATATTGATTTTTATCTTCCAACTTATAACTTAATTATTCTATGCTTAAATTCTTTAAATGAAATTTATAGATTAATGTTTATTGCTCAAGATATTATGCGTAATAGTGAGGCTTCAATAGTAATTGTAACTGATATTCCAAAATTACCATTTAGGGTTTTGAGATTAGCTAGTATTTATGGTATTCCAATAATTCATGTTAAGAATTTACGGTTTATTAGCGAAATTATTGATGGAGCTTTAAGTGCTTATGAAGTTAATTCTAAGTTTACAGTTTTTGAGAGTAGAGTTTCACCGAGAATTGCTGATAAGTGTAGAATGGCTATTTTGGATTTGCTTAGTAGGCGTCCATTAACTAAAGATGAACTGGTTGAATTCTTGTCTAGGGAGTTTCCAGTTAAGACTATTGAATGGTGCTTATTATGTTTAAGGCGTAGCGGTAAGGTTAAGCGATTAGCTTTTCTCCGCGGTTCTCGTAAGGCGGTTTACGGTATTAGTGAGGAGCAGTTAATTGATTTGCCTAAGTTTTATAATATTAGTCGTGAATGGTCTAGAAAGATTAATGCATTCATAATAACTAGTACTTTGAAAGAATTTAATGATGGTTTAACTGCAAGTGAAATTTCAAGATATACTGGACTTAAAATTACCCAGGTAATTGCATCTTTAAGGTATCTTGAAAATAGAGGAATTATTGGAAGGAGAATCATTAATGGTAAGATTTACTGGAAATGTAATACATAATAATGTTTATAATGCCTTACAAACATTTGGAATAAATAATTTGAAGATAAACATATTCAATAAGTAAAAGTTTAAGAGTCTAATAATCATATTATTCATGAAATGAACCATTTAAGCATATTCATGCCCTACATTGAGAAGTTTATTGAATTGCTTAAGGAAAAGTATGGTGATAGACTTATTTCAATTTGCCTATTCGGCAGTATTGCTAGAGGAGATTTTAATTCTAATAGTGATATTGATGTACTCATTATAATTAAGGGTTTTTCCAGTGATTTGGATTCTAGAATTAGTGAATTATTTGAAATTAAGAGAAAGTTGAGGAGAAGTATTGAGTATAAGAATTTATTGAAAAATAATATGCCTAGAATGATTTCTGAAATCGTATTCACTCCAGATGAAGTTTCGAGGCATCCTCCAATATTATTAGATATTATTATTGATGGAGTAATAGTTTATGATAAAAATGATTTCTTAAGGAAAGAACTTGAAAAGTTGAAGGTAAAGCTTAATTCAATTGGTGCTAAGAGAATTAAAAGCAAACATGGTTGGTATTGGATTTTAAAGCCAAATATTAAATTTGGTGAGGTAATTAAAATTTGAAGAATATTGAAATGGCTATTGACTATATTTATAGGGCTAAGAGATGTTTAAAGGAGGCTGAAATGGCACTTAAAGATTTAGATGCACCTGGAGTAATTAGGAGATCTCAAGAAGCACTTGAATTATCGGTTAAAGCTATTTTAAGAGCCTTAACAATTGAATATCCGAGAATTCATGATGTTAGTGATGTTTTACTCCAATATTCAAGCAAACTCCCACCTGAATTAAGAGGAAATATTAATGATTTAGCTGAATTAGTTAGTCAATTAGCTTCAATTAGGGGGCCAGCATTCTATGGTTATGAGAGGGAAGGTGTGCCACCTAGTAAGGCATTTAAAATTAATTTTGCAGAGAAGATTTATTTTAAAGTTGAAAAATGGGTTAAATTAATAATTTATGTTTTTGAAAAATACTTTAAAGTTAAATTAAATTCCTAAACTTTCCTTCTCCTTAAAACTAATTTTATTTTCTCTAAGTTGAGGGAAAAGCTGATAATGAAACTTATTGGGATGGTATTGGAGGTTATTTAATTTTAGATTTATAATTATTTCCATACTTGTTTTAAGACTCTTAATATGTTTTCTCCAATAACTTTTCTTATTTCATTATTTGAATATCCATGTTTTACTAGCCATCTTATAATGTTAATATATTCTGATGGATTTTCAATTCCATCAACATATTCAACTTCTTCATATTCTGGTAAGCCTTCTCTACTCTTACTTAATGCTAATTCCTCTCTAAATACTCGATGTAAAGCTACATGGTCTCCAAAAATGGTGTCTGGTCCAAAAGCAACATAATCTATTCCAATTAATTTGACTATGTATTCGAAATGTTCCATTACAGCTTCAAGACTATGCCTTCTATTTTTATAGGTTAATGTTGTATGTGGTGCAGCTTCAATTCCTATGACTCCATCTTTTTCAGCTAATGCTTGAATTACTTCATCTGGTTTCATACGTTTTGATGGCCATAGTGCTCTTGCACCTGCATGAGTTATGAATACTGGATTTTTACTTGCCTCAATAGCTTCAATTGAAGTTTTATCATTTGCATGAGCGAGATCAATTGCAATTCCAAGTTTATTCATTCTCTCAACAAGTTTATAGCCGAGATCAGTTAATCCATAATCAACTTTATCTGCAAGTCCACTTCCAAACTGGTTTCCTTGACTATATGTTATGCCCATACATCTAACTCCAAATCCATAAAGAACATCTACTTTATCTAAATTGGAACCAATATTGGGTGTACTTTCCAAGCTAATAACTACAGCTATTCTCCCCTCTTTATGTGCATTTAAAATATCATCAACCTTTTCAGCTAATATTAGGAAGTTTTGATGCTTCAAATCTGAAAGAAACATTCCAATTTGATATACAATATTATTCCAATCCCATGGATCTCTAGACTCAATTGGTCCAATACCATTAAGCAAGCCGGCGAAAACTGCATCTAGACATGAAGCTGCTAATCCTTCATAGGCAATCCATAATCTACCATGCCTAATATAGTCTAATATTAAATTTGGATCTTCAGGAAAAACTATGAGATGATCATGAAGTGAAATTATAGGGTATTTCTCAATTATTTCTTGAACACGTTCTTCTTCACTTTTACTTAAAGGAATAGTTTTTGATTGTACTCTATTAACTTGTCTAGCAAGTTTATATGGTTTAAAATCAATTCCCTCATCCAAGTATTGATATGATTTATATCCATCATATTTGCTAGTCTTCAAGTATTATCACCGAAATAAGTTAGCCAATAAATATAAATTACTTTTCGCATTACTTT
>CAZCCB010000068.1:5235-8243 GCA_964497155.1 uncultured Nitrososphaerota archaeon
ACTTTTTCACAGTCATGAGTAGAGATGAATATTTAATTAGAATGTTGATGAAAGCTAGAAATCACTTAATGAATGCATTAAATTATCTAAGTGAAGCTAAGGGATGGTCCATACTTGACATTTTATCTTCAGGATTTCTAAGTTTCATTGCAGATTTCATGGAATACTCTAAGTTTAATAGGGCTAAAGATGAAATTAGAAAGGCTTCAATTATTCTTAATAGAATTAGAAATGATCTTAAATATTATTTAGATGAGATTCCGAATATTAATTCTACTTTAATGTGGATGATAATTGACATTGGATTGGACAATTTTATATTTGATTTATTTAGGCATTTTAGAATTAAGGAATGTAGAGATAAAATTCAAAGTTTAATTAATGATATTGATAATATAATTATGTGGATTAATAGTAGGAGAGGCTAATTAGGCTTATCAATTGATTTAAAAGTAAAAAATTGATATAAAGTTTATCTTTAAATTTAATTTATGGTATTATTGGCTTTAATCCTTGAAGTTGCATTAAGCTATTAATTGTTAATCTAATTCCAATATAGACGTAGAGAATTGCTAGTAGTATTTTTAATTTTTTAGGTGGAGTTTTATGTGCAAGTTTAGGTCCAATTTGAGCAAATATGACGCTTGGTACTCCAAGTAATAGAAATAGCATTAAATTGAACCAGCCAAGCGAATATGGTGGATATTCATTAGGATGCTTTAATTGGTCTAAGAAACCTAAAATTCCATAGCATGTAACTCCTATTCCAGATCCTAGAATCATAGTTCCTATCGATATTGGAATGGTTAGGTGAATTGGTATTTCAAGTAAAACGTTTAGTGTTGGTACATAGACTAAACCACCGCCAATACCTATGAAGTTTACAAATATACCGCAAAGCAAACCTGTAATAGCATATTTTAATGTTGAAGGTTTCTTTAGTTCATCTATAATTTTCGCTCTAGCTTTCATGAATCTATAGGCACCAATAAGACATGTTATTCCAAATAATCCCTTCAATACTAAGCCTGCAATTCTTCTATATGATGTGAAGAATATAAAGGATGCAAGCGATCCAAGTATACTACCCACACCACATGGAATTGCAAATCTAATCCAATGATCAAGAGGAAATTTCATATTTTTTCTTATAAGCTCTTGTCTATGTCTTAGAAGGCCACTAATAGCTGTTGGTACAACTACTCCCATATTACTGCCAAATGCTATTACAGCCGCTAAACTTGGATCAACACCATAAACATTTACTAAAGTTGATATCATTACTGGAACCATTATGAAGCATGCTCCAACACCAAAATAACTGCTAACTAGTCCTACAGCTGCACCAGCAATTATGAGCCAAACGTAATGCTCAAACATAATCATTCCCAGCGGATTATATTCGAAACATATATAAAATATTTTTGTTTAAATAATAAACTCGATGATAGACGAAATAGATTTCAAATTAATGTGCATGCTTCAAGAGAATGGTAGGGTAACATTAAAGGAAATGGCTGAAAAAATAGGTTATACTAGCATGGGAGTTAAAAAACGATTAGATAAACTATTAAATAAAGATTTAATTAGTATTAAAGCATTAATAAATATTGAAAAATTCAATTTAATTCCAGTAATAATATTCATTGAAGCTGAAGGTGGAGATGTAATTAGAAAGATAGTTAATAGATTTAAGAATTGTCCAAGACTAGTAAACTTCTATACGGCAATTGGAAAATACAATTTAATTGCATTAATGATTGCTGAAGATCTTAAGACACTTGAATCAATATCAACTGAAGAATGCTCAATTAGGAAGATTGGTGGAATAAGAAATATTGAATACTATCCTATAGGTGAAATACATTATCTTCCTCACTTAAATATTAGATTAAATCTCGCAGGTAAAAGTTTGAGTAGAGCTCCATGTGGAGTAAATTGTGCTTTATGTCCAAGATATAGGGATAATAAGTGTTTAGGATGTCCAACAACTAAGCATTATAGGGGAAGCGCATTATTCAAAGTAACCTAATTTGTGTTTAATTTCTAAACATAAAGCTTATCAATAAGTTTAAACTATCAATTTTTGATGTCCATTGTAAGATATATTAATGGATTTATAGTTAAAGTTGATAAAGCTTCATGTCTAAAATTTCCTGATGGAATTCATATTGAAGCGGTTGAACCGAATGGATTAGAGAGGGAAGTTAAAGCTCTAGCTTATATGCTTCCGCCATTAAGAGCCAATTATTCGTCTGCATGGAATTGCTTGACATTGAAGTTTCTTGGTAGATTAATTGGAATTTATGGTTCAGGTAAAATTGTTTTTTGTGCTAAAGATCCAGATGAAGCTGAATTAGTTTTAAGATTATTGCGTGAATTGATAATTGAAGTTAGGAGAAGAATGGGCAATCAACTACCTAGCGATGAAGAATTAAGACGCAAGAGTCAACTTTCAGCTCTAAAGCTGTATAATTATCTTCCTAAGAAAAATTGCGGTGAATGCGGAGAATTAACTTGCATCGCCTTTGCAATTAAAGTTCTGAATGGAGATCGTCGCCTAAAAGAATGTAAACTGTTACATAAAAATCATGAGCTGCTTATAAAACTTGAAAAAGATTTTGGAATAGAATTAGTCAAATTCTTATGGGATGGATTTAATTTGACTAGTATACTAAAATAAAATTTTAATTAATAATATTTAATTGTAAAGAAGAGTAAAGAACTATATTAATTTATAGCCACACTCGGTGCAATAGTTATCTCCAGGTTCAACAGGTGAGCCACAGTTCGGGCAGAATTTAGGTCTTCTCCTAGATTTCCTGGTTGGAGTTAATTCCTTCTTTTTCATTCTTTTTGTCCTCTTTGTAGTTTTTAATAGAGATTTTATGTCTCTAAGCCAACCTTCTACATCATAAGTTTCGGAAAATCCAAGGCTGCCCTTTTCTTCCATGGCGGGAAATGCGAAATTCAATGTTTCTTTTGGATCCCAACTCGAAGTCATAAAG
>CAZCCB010000069.1:0-8226 GCA_964497155.1 uncultured Nitrososphaerota archaeon
TTCTTTTGCTTTCTAATAATAATTTCATTAAATTCATTTAATTTCTGTTTATCTACTAATGGTATTAATGAGGCTAATGTTCCAGCCAATTTTGCTTCATTTATTGGAATTTCGAATGTTATTGCCTCATATTTATTTGGATCAACTTCCTCATCACTAGCTATTTTATAGTATAGATCTTTGAATTGTATTGGTGGCATTAAGCTGAGTAGGATCGTTGATTTTTCAGCTATTGCATTTGCGAAATCAATTAATTGTTTGGTGTTTGGAAATATGGCTAGTCTAATGTTTTTGATTAATGAGGCTTGCCTTAATCTTATAATTAAAATTGCAATTAAACTTTTTAAAGTGATTTTTGCATAAGCTTCTATTGGCTTATTTATCTTAAATTTCACTTTTGATGGAAATATTATGAATGGCATTCCTTCCTCAGTAACTCCAAAGATATATATTGTATCTAATCTATTCACTACTTCTCTAATTTCCTCCAAGTAATCACATCCAAAGTAAAATGGGTTGAGTCCTATTAAAATTTAACTAATTTATTTTAATTAAGCCTTGATTTATGTAACTAATTCACTATTAAATCATGAGTATAAAATAAATAAAATTGTTAATGAAACATTAATGAATATTGGGAAATGAAATTTAAATTGTTACTAATTGTAGTAATAATAATTAAGAAATTAGATTATAAATAAGAGCAAATAACTTGAATTTACTTATGGTAGATGTGCTAGTAATCCATACTTAATGAATAGTGGTAGAAGCGTTATTGAAACTATGCTTACTAGCTTAATTAATATGTGTAAACTTGGACCAGCACTATCTTTTAATGGATCTCCAACTGTATCTCCAATTACTGATGCTGCATGTATAGATGTTCCCTTTCCTCCTAGAAATCCTGATTCAATGAGTTTCTTAGCATTATCCCATGCTCCACCAGCATTGAACATGAATGTAGCTAGTAATGCTCCTACAATTGAAGATGAAACCATAAATGAGGCCAATATCCATGGTCCACCTAGAAATCCTACTATGACTGGTGCTATTAATCCAATTAATGTTGGTGGAATCATTTTTTCAAGTGCATGCTTAGTACTAATATCGACACAGTAGGCATAATCTGGTTTTTCTTTCCATTCAAGTATTCCAGGTTTTTCTCTAAATTGTCTTCTAACTTCCTCCACCATTTCATGTGCAGCTTTACTTACAGCTCTAATTATTAATGCTGAGAATAGGAATGGTAGTGTTGATCCAATTATAAATCCTGAAACTGATAATGGACTGACTAGATTTATTACTAAATCATTTATTGTTTTAAGCTCAATACCTAGATATCTTGCAACTTCACTGATATATGCGAATAACAATACTACTGTTGTTAGTGTTCCAGCTGCCATTGCAAATCCTTTAGTTATGGCCTTAGTAGTATTTCCTACTGCATCTAATTCGTCCATTGCCATTTCAACTTCCTTTTCTATTCCAGACATTTCTGCTATTCCAGCTGCATTATCAACTATTGGTCCATAAGTATCTGAAGCCATTATTATTCCTTTCATTTCAGTTAATCCCATAGCAGCTGCCGCTACGCCGAATATTCCAAGTATATCTCCACCAAATATTAGATATGCTAAGGCTATTACTGCAGCCAATATTATCATTGATGGAACTGCACTTTCAAGTCCATATGCAAGTCCAATCATAATGTTTATTGCTGGACTTGATTTTGAAGCTATAGCTATATCTTTTACTGGCCGTCTACCGCCACTGGTATAGTATTGAGTTATTATTGAAACTACTAATGCTGCTACTAAACCTAGAGTTAAGCAGTAGAATAGTCTAATATCACCTTCAAAGAATACTGATATATAGTAGAAAATTATTATTGATAATATTCCAGATGTTAAGTAGCCTATATTAATCCTCATTATAGGTCTAACTTTTCTCGCCAAATTAACTGCAAAAATGCCAGCTATAGTTGCCAAGTTGCCTACACTTCTAATTAATAATGGGAATAATACTGCCTTCCATCCATATATTGGTACGAATGTTAATCCTAAAATCATCATTGCAACTAGATTATCTGAACCTGATTCAAATAAGTCTGCACCTCTACCAGCACAGTCACCGACATTATCTCCAACTAAATCTGCAATTACAGCTGGATTTCTCGGATCGTCTTCTGGAATTCCAACTTCAACTTTACCTACTAAATCTGCACCTACATCTGCTGCCTTAGTAAATATTCCTCCACCAACCTGTGCAAATAATGCTGTTATACTTGCACCAAATCCATATCCAACTAATTCGCTTACTGCTTCTGGATTTTCTGGTCCTCCTCCAAATACTATGTATAATATTGCTACTCCAAGTAGATTTAATGATACTATTAATAATCCAGTTATTCCTCCACCCATAAATGCTAGTCCTAATGCTCTTTGAACTGAGCTTCTAGCTGAATTTGTAACTCTGACATTAGCTTTAACTGCAGCTTTCATTCCAATATAAGTTGCTATTCCAGAGAATAATGATCCTAAAACGAAGCCAGTTGCAATTTCATATTTAGGCCAAAGTCCAATTAATAATATTAGTGCTATTGGAATTACAAAGTAGGTTATTGTTTGAAATTCTCTTTTTAGAAAAGCATTTGCACCCTCCTCAATATAGCTTGCAATTTCAGCCATTCTAGTTGTTCCAGTCTCCTCCCTCATTATAGTTCTATAAATTATGATAACAGCAATTATTGATAGGAGTGCTACACCTACTGGAATTGCAAGTATTGGGTCCATTTAATCAGCCTCCATGCGCTCTTCATTACATTGATAACTTATTAGTATTAAATTTTTGGCTTAATAAACAATTAATTGTACGAAAATGTAAAGTAAGAGCTAAAACTTATTTCTTAGAATAATTGGAGGGCATTATAATGGAGAGGGTTAATTGGATTTGGATGAATGGAGAAATTGTTGAATGGGATAAGGCAGTTATTCACGTAATGTCACCATCATTACATTACGGTGTATCAGTATTTGAAGGAATAAGAGCTTATTGGAATGGTAGTAAATGGTTAATATTTAGATTAAAAGATCACATTAAACGACTATACTATTCGGCTAAGGTTTATAGATTAAAAATTAAATATGAAATGAACAATTTAATTAATGCTATAATTGAAGTTATCAGGAAGAATAATGTTGAAAGTCATATTTATATTAGACCAATAATTTTTAGAAGTCTAATTGATAGAAAACCATCGCTTAGAAAGTCTATTGAAGCTCCAGCTAGTATTGCAATTGCAATTAGAACTGTAAAGAGTATACTTGAGGATAAAGAGGAATTTGAAAAGCCTAGAAGATACATGATTTCCTCATGGAGGAGGCCGTCGCCGAATTCTCTCCCAATGTATGTTAAGTGTTCAGCAAATTATGCTAATAGTGCATTGGCAATGATCGAGGCGAGAGAATCTGGATTTGATGGAGCAATAATGCTTGACCATAAGGGGTATATTAGTGAAAGTACTGGTGCAAATTTATTTATGATTAAAAATGAAAAGCTAATTACTCCACCATTATCAGCATCAATACTTCCAGGTATAACTAGAGATACAATAATTAAGTTGGCAAGCGATTTAAATCTTGAAGTAGTTGAGAAGGATATTTGTAGAGCTGAACTTTACTCTGCTGATGAAGTATTTATTTGTGGAACTATGGCTGAAGTCACCCCAATAACGCAGGTAGATGGAATAATTTATAATGATGGTAAACCCGGCCCAATAACTAGGAAAATAGCTGAATATTACTATGAAGTTGTAATGAATAAGGTTCCTAAATATAGTGATTGGATAACAATTGTCGAGAAAGGCAGTTAGTCACTTTAATAGGGATGGATAGAAATATTTCTTATTTTTCTTCATTTTTAATTGATCCCATTCATATAGTATTTTGACTGCTTCATTAGCTACGTTAATTGCATCAGTAACTCCAGCATCAACTTTAAATTCATCAGTAATTCTATTGGCTAATACTGCACATACTGCTCCAGCTCTAACACCATAAATTTGAGCTAAGGTGAAAATTGTTGCAGCTTCCATTTCAAAATTTAGGACATTAGCTTTCTGTAAATTTGGAATTATATTTTTAGCCCAGCTTGGAAAATAGTTTTTAAATCCTGGTCTACCTTGACCAATATAGAATGAATCTGTTGATGCAGTTATACCGACATGATATTTTACATTTAAATTTTCAGCTGCTTCTATTAAGGCTAAAATTACTTCATAACTAGCTACTGCTGGATATTCAATTTGAACATATTGTTTACTTGCACCTTCAAGTCTAACTGCCCCAATGGAAATAATTAAATCTCCAACATTAATGTAGGGTTGAATTGCACCTGTAGTTCCAACTCTAATGAATGTATTTGCTCCAATTCTCAGTAATTCTTCAATTGCAATTGCGGTTGAAGCACTACCAATACCAGTACTAGTTGCACTTATAGGTGCACCTTTAAAATTTCCAGTACAAGTAACATATTCTCTATGCTTAGCTTTAACTTCAAAGTAATCCCATTTTTTAGCTATCCTAATCACCCTTTCTGGATCGCCAGGTAATAACACGTAAGGTGCAACATCGCCTGGTTTACATGAAATATGGTATTGTAATCCCTCAACTGTTTCTGGTTTGGCTGCAGAAATTATTTTCATTAAATTTCACCTAAATGAATTTCATTGTTCTAGCAAGTCTTGGAAATGGAAGTGCATCTCTAACGTGATCTAATTTACAAATCCACCATGTTAATCTATCTATTCCAATTCCAAAACCTGAATGTGGAACTGAGCCATAACGCCTTAAATCTAGATACCAGCTATATAGTGAGGGGTCGAATCCTTCAGCCTTAATTCTTTCAATAAGCTTGTTTATATCATCTTCACGTACGCCGCCAGTTGCAAGTTCACCATAACCTTCTGGTGCGAGAAGGTCTACTGTTAATCCCATTCCAGGTCTATTTGGATCCTCCTTAACATAAAATGCCTTTAAATGTAATGGATATCCATACATGAACATTGGTTTCTTAAGGTCTTTTGTTAATAGGAATTCTTCATCTCCACCAATATCATCACCCCATTTAATATCTTTACCTGCATCTTGAAGTTTCTTAATTGCATCATCATATGAAATTCTTTCAAATGGAGGTTTAATTTTCCTTAGGAAATCTGGATCTCTACCTAGAAATTCAAGTTCACTTTCACAGTTATCTGCAACTGAATTGCATATATGGGATACTAATTCCTCTTCAAGCTTCATTAATCCATCAAGATCCATCCATGCTGCTTCAGCTTCTAAATGCCAAAATTCACATAAATGTCTTCTTGTTCTAGATTTTTCAGCTCTAAATGATGGAGCTAAGCACCAGACTTTTTCTAGGCTGAAAATCATTACTTCAAGATAAAGCTGTGAACTTTGAGTTAGAAATGCTTCTTTTTCAAAATAATTCATTTTAAATAATGTTGCTCCACCTTCACATGCAGTTGCAACTATTATTGGTGGTGAAACTTCATACCATCCATTTTCAATGAAATATTCCCTACTTGAACGGAGAATTTCATGTCTAACCTTAAATATTGCTTGATAACGTGGACCTCTAACAGCTAAATGTCTTAATTCCATTAAAACTTCTGGTGAATGAGATTTCTTTCCAAGCGGCCATGGGGATTCAGCCATATGAACTACATTTAAATTCTTAACTACAAATTCAACTCCACGTGGAGCTCTAGGCTCTTTTCTCCAATAACCATTTAAAATTATACTTGACTCCTGAGTAACCTTCTTAGCTAAATTCCATGTTTCATTTGAAACGTTATCCTTCTTAACTACGCATTGAGTAATTCCCATTGCATTTCTCAAATCAATAAATACTATTTTACCATGCTCCCTCTTCTTTAATACCCATCCTCTAAGTTCACTTAATTCTTCAGTACTCACCTAGTCTTCCCTCCACATCCATAACATTAGCTAATTCAAATATATTAAATTCAGCTTTTAATCTATCCCTTAAATACTCGTAAATTTTCCAATGAATCAATATAGAAACTGAAAAAATTCCTAAAATATTGAGTAATTAAGTCCATTTTAACTAGCTAAATTTAAAACTTAACTTCAATATAGAAGTATTGATGAAGAGTATTAGGGAATATATTTTGAATAATCGATTAAAATTTATTGACTTTACTAGAGGAATAGTAATGATTTTAATGGCATTAGATCATGCATCAATTTATTGGAATCCAGGTAGAGCTGCAAGTGAAGGACTTAATGGCTATCGTCCGAAATATCGCTCACTAGCTCAATTCCTAACTAGATATGTAACTCATTATTGTGCACCAACATTCATATTTCTAGCTGGAACCGCACTTGCACTATCAACTGAGAGAAGATTAATGAAGGGATATTCTCAAAAGGAAATTTCACTTAGAATGATTAAGAGGGGGATAATATTATTAATTTTAGAATTTATTTTGATAGCACCAGTATTTAGGATAGGTTTCTTCTATTTCGGCGTATTAGCCTGCATTGGAACATGCTTCATAATATTTTCGGTATTAAGATTCCTACCAACAATAGTAATTTTCATAATTTCAATATTAATGATAATATTTCACCCATACTTGAATTTAAATTGGATTCCAATTAAACCAGATTGGGGATACTTATTACATTTAATGATTCATGAACCATCATTTAGACGTAGACCATGGGTTGGATTATATCCCATAATTCCATGGTTAGGAGTTATGGGATTAGGATGGTGCTTTGGAAAAATAATTTTGAAAATGAAGAGTCTTAAAGAATTATATTCAAATGATATTTATATAGGATTGACTGGAATATTAATGATAATAGCATTCTTCTATACGAGATGGTTCAATCAATTCGGAAATGTACTTCATTGGAGGAAAATGGAATTTATAGACTTCATGTTGGTGGCTAAATATCCACCAAGCTTAGCATTTATACTTTGGACACTTGGTGGAATGATGCTTATGCTCTATATTGGATTGAAAATTGAAGAGAAGGGATGGACTAATAATAGACTTATTAAAGTTATTTTAACTTTTGGAGAAACACCATTATTCTTCTATTGTGCACATATACCATTATATTCCTATATTCCAGTCTATACTAGAACAGTTAGGAGATATTCACTTACAACTACTTATATAGTATGGATAATAGGATTAATAGTGCTCTATTATATGTGTAAGGCTTATAGGAAATTGAAGAAAATGCATCCGAAAAGCATACTTCAATACATTTAAACTACTATAAAATTCTGGCTTTAGGAGCATATTTTCTTGCTATTTCATTTGGATAATCATCACTATAACTGTTTACAAAGTTATTCAATTCTTTTCTGAGTAAATCAGCATTATTTGCTTGAATTACAATTTTAATTGGAGTTAATGGTGTTGCCCAACTACTTCCACTAAGCATTAATGTTCTTAGTTCATCATCATTTAGAAGTGCATCTATAACTTCAACTGAGAGTACAAAGAAGTGCTGATCCATATAGCATGTTTCAATAAATCCTATTGGAATATTATCACCAATAAGGTCCCATCTCTCAAAATCACCAACACTAACTACTCCTTCAACTTCAAGCATTATTGTTCCATGATAACGTAATTTTAAATCAACATTACTCTTACCAATTGCCTTTAGAACAGATTCGCTATTAATGAAACTTTTAAATTCGCTTAGAAATTTAAACCAATCTTTAACTCCCTTAAATTGATATTGAATCATTGACATTGTTCTTCATGTAAATAAAGCATAATATGGCTTATTAAGATTAACTATTTAAAGAATTCATCAAGCTTGACATGAATTTTCTTTGGAGGACCATGACTTAAGAGCCATTGCTTAACCTTTTCAGGTGAATTTAGCTTCATTAAAATTTTTATTGCCTCCTCATACAGTTTAATTAACTCATTGATCTCTTCAGGCCGATAATTTTGAAATGGAATTATTGCATCTTTAGCATATTTTAAAGCTTTAATTGCATGATCTAAATCTATTCTTCTAAGTGCATAATGACTAAGGATATCTTCGATTTTAAGGAAAGCTTCACTTGGACCCTTACTGAACTTTCTGCCTTTAGCTATTGGTGGTGGATTTAAATTTAATCTTAAATCTTATCAGGTCTATGTCGCTAATGAGATTGTTAAGT
>CAZCCB010000070.1:0-1320 GCA_964497155.1 uncultured Nitrososphaerota archaeon
GAGAGAATTAGAAAATAAAATTCTAAATGAACTTCAATTAAATTAATTCTCCCACCAATATTTTCCCATACCTTTCAACCTCTTTCAGTTTATATCCCATACTCAATCTATAAATTTAATAGAGTATTATTATGTGATGGAATGAAGTTTAGAAATGAAATTTATTGGTGTAAGAATTGTAATGTTCCATTAATTGGTTCCACATGTTCTAAATGTAATGATTTAGGAGTCAAGATTAAAGTCTCCTTTCCAGGAGATATTCGATTTGCATTAAAACATGATTATATTGAGATTAAAAATGCATTAGAATATGAAACTAAAAGTAATTGTTTCAATAAAATATTTAATAGTAACATTCTTCTGGTTAATAGAATTAAATACATTGATATTATGAGGGAAGTTTATCAAGATGGCATTAAAATTGGAAAGGTTTATTTTGATCCATTAATTAAAAATTGGAGATTTAGATTCAATTACTATGGTGCTTTAAAGGCATTAGAATACGATTTAATTCCTAAAGTTAAGGTTGATTATAGTGAGATTAGGGAGAAGGCATTATTAAGGAGTATTAATTATCCTCCTGATACTCAAGTAATTTTAATTGATGATAATTCTAATCCAATTGCAATTGGATATGTAAGAAAAAATTACATTAAAATTAGGGAATTCTTTAATAAATCTGAATATCCAATTTCAAATAGTAAGTCAAATTTAAATGATGTTATTAAGGCTAATGAATATGAATTATATAGATTTAAAGTTAAATCACTTAAAATCTTAGATAAAATTTCGAGTAAATTTGATTCAGATTTAATTGTAATGTACTCTGGCGGTAAAGATAGCACTGTTATTCTCTATTTATGTTTAGAGCTTGGATTAGAACCTAAAGTACTATATAATGATACTGGCATGGAAATTCCATTAATTAAAAATTTCACATATAAGGTTATTGATGATTTGGATTTAGAATTTATTGAAGTTAAGCCTGAAATAGATTTTTATAAATTAATGTATAAATTTGGACCACCATCAGTCGATTATAGATGGTGCACCTATTTTCTAAAGTTAATTCCCACTTCAAAATTTATTAGAGAGAATTATAATTGCGGAGTTATTAGTATTGATGGTCGTAGAATGTATGAATCAACTTCTAGAAGTCATAAATCTGATATTTGGACTAGCAATTGGATTCCACAATTACTTTGTGTAAGTCCAATTAGAATTTGGAATCAACTCACTGAGTGGCTCTATATTTTTTCAAATAAAATTCCATACTGCAAACTTTATGATGAATGTTACGAGAGAATTGGTTGTTATATG
>CAZCCB010000070.1:1330-7468 GCA_964497155.1 uncultured Nitrososphaerota archaeon
AATTGTACTTTAAATGAATTTAAATACTTAGAGGTAAATTATCCTGATTTATGGTATAAATGGATAAATGAACTTAATTTTTGGAGAATTAATCATAATTTACCTAGTGAATGGATTGAATATGGTCTTTGGAGATTTTTAAGACCATCAGTAATTGAAAGAAGCCTAACTGCACATCTAAAAATTAAATCGATTGATTGGAGAAGAAAATATCAGTCATATCTAAATAACAATTTAATTATCGAAGGATATCATGATGGAAAAATTAAAATTAAATTAATTGATTCACTTTCCAATACGGATATTAATGATTTAATTGGATTTTTGAAAGTTGAGGGTATAGATCTTCCCTGTAGCAATTTAGATTTGAAAATTAATGATGATCATTTAATTATTGAGGGTGACGTAAATATTGTTGAACGTTTTTTAATCGCATATTATCGATTTAAAATGTGTTGTGGATGTGGCAATTGTATTTATTGGTGTAAATTTAATGCTATTGAAAAAGTTAATGATAGGATTAGAATTAATGTTAATAAGTGTACTTCATGTAGAATTTGCAGTTTTGCATGTCCAGTTAATGAATCTTATGTACGTTTCCTAGTTAATCCATATATTAGAGGTAGCCCATATCCTAAACGTAATCCAGAGAGGACTGAATTAATGAGAAATGTTTTCAAGTATAAATTAAAGGAGAAAAGTAGAATTAATGAACCAATTTATGTTCCATGGAATTTAATTGAGGGGAATGCAGGTTAACTATTTATGTTTTAATTCAAATTCTGCTAGGGGGAGGTTAACTGATATGTGCTTTATGGCAATGTACATGTTGATGAATGCTATAAGTAATTTTGAATTTGCTAGAATTCTTGAGGATTTAGGTTATATTGTTAATGTTAGAGATGATGTTATTGAAGCTAGACGTGGAAATGAGAGTTTAAAGGTTAAAATTAGGGGTAATACTTTATCTTTAGAATCTAATGATTATGGTGTTAAATGTTTAGAGGATTTAGCTGAAATAATTGATGAACTTGAATTTAAAGGCTTAATGCCCAAGCTAATTGTCCTAAAATCTCCATACATTTATAGTTTAGAGAAGAAAAAGGGTGCTACTCGTAAACTTCTTGAATCTCTCGGATTTGATATTAAAGAAATTTATGATAGTTACTGTGGTTAATTGCCATTACTTAGCTTTCTCCATTAATTTAGCTTCAATTAATACTTCAACTACTTTCTTTAATGATTCTAAATCCACTTTAACTCCATAATCTTCCTCAACCATTTGTTTAAATTCATTTAGACTCAATGGCTTCCTTATATACATTGGAATTAAACTTGAAATCACAGTTCTCATATAACCTTTTTCCTCAGTTACTTCCCTAATAACTCTATATCCATCCCATCCAACTCTTCTAAACAATAATCTAGTTGGAAGCGTTCCAACCGGTCCTTTATAAACGAACTTCTCATCACCACTATTTCTTTCAATTCTTATTGATTCAACCATCGACCTTATAATTTCATCCTCAACTATTCCTAATGTCTTTTCACCAAGAGTCTTAACTAGATACTTATATCTATCATTAATTAGCTCCTTATCTGTATGTGAAATTTCATTTCCAAGATATTCATAGAAATAACTTTTAGCCATATTCTTAACTTCATCACTATAATTACTATTACATGCCATGTATGCTGCAGTTCCAACTGCAATTCCAATTATACTTGCAAGTTCAGGGTCAAATTTATCCATAGTATCATGATCGCTATGATAATATTTGTCCGGCCATTGATTAATCATAATTGATGGAACATTAAATTGTAAATATACATCATGATCACTACCCATTTCATAGGGTACAACATCAAATTTATAGCTTAAAGCTTTCCTAGGTGAAGAGAAGCTTCCACTAAGCGATAATGCTTCTTTCAACTTATAATAAGCTATTGCTTCATATGGATGATATAGTCTTGGAGGTGATTTAACGAAATTAATTGTTGAACCAGTTAATTCTTGTTTCTCACCGATCATGTCTAAATTGATGCTGAAAACTACTTTTGGTTTAATATTAATCATATAGGCTAATGAACCTGCATATTCTGGAAACCAAATAAATTTAATTGAATGCTTATCTGGAAAATCAATTTTATTATTCTTAATTGCCCTAGCAAAACTTAATGCCAATTCAAGCAAAGTTGCAGTTCCACTAATATTATCATTAACTGTCCCAGCTGGATGACAATAATGTGCACATAAATGAACTTCACTATTCAATTCACCAATTTTAGCTGAAACAACTGGAATCCAAGCCTCACTCCTATAATTAGCTTTAACATTCATTCTAACAATTGGCTTTTCACCCTTCTCAATAAACTTAATAATCTTATTAGCATTACTTCTTGAAATAGTCATTGCAGGAACCCTAGCCTCTCTAGCTTCATCTGGAGTTAGAAATAATCCCATGTATGGAACAACATTCTCAAGCCCACTTTTCCTATAAATTAAAACTCCAGATGCACCATGCATTACTGCCTGCTTATAAACTATATACGAATATCCATAAGCTAAAACAATCTTACCATTAACATTAACCTTCTCATAATTAGCTGGATCCTCACCATTACCAATATGAATAACTTCAGCTTCAACCATTCCACTTGGACTATGAGCAGCAATTAATGTTCTTGAATTCTTAAATGTATGTAAAAGCTCTTCCTTAGGCTTAATTAATCTTAATTCTCCATCCTCAACATTCCATCCAACTACTGGCCCGAATGAACCTTGAGCTTCACTATAACTAAACTTCTTAAATTCAACTTCAAAAACATTAGTTTCCTCAAGCATAGACTTAATATATTCACCAGCTCTTTCAAGTTCAATACATCCCTGAATTCTATGCAATCTACTTAAATCAGAAACTAGATTAATTAATTCTTGAATTGAAAATTCCTCTTTCAAAACTCTACTTATATCATTCAATTTAAACACCAATCAATACTTATCGAACTACAATAATATAAGTATAAACTACGTTGATATCAAATTAATTTTTAACTTCCAATTCTTTCTTCATCTTAATTTTCTCTTTCTCCGCCATTTGCAATGAAATTGTTTTCTCAAGTTCCCTCAATATTTTAATTAATGGATGATTTAAATTAATTTTATACAATTTAGCTCTACCTATCTTTCTAGAAACCTTAACTATTCCATACTTCTCTAAATCTGGAAAATATTTATAAAATGTTTGTTTACTCATCCCTAAACTTTCAATTATCTCTTTCTTAGTAAAATCAAAATATGGATTATCTAATAAGAAGTCTATTATTTTCATTTTAGGAGTTTCACCGAAAATTTCAATTAGTATCGATTTATATTCCCTATCCTTATAGAGCATGGTTATCAGATATAATGTTAGAGATAAGGTATATATAATTTACTTTTCAAAGGTATTATAAATGAACTCAAAATCAAATCATATATCCGATGATGAAATCAAGGCTGACATACTAAATAAATTAGTTAGAAGGGGTTGTTGGGGCTCCAGATATTTACCATTAGATAGCCTCGTACATTGGATTTCAAAGAAAATTAAAAACAATGGGAAAAGAATTAGAAGATTAATTAGAGAGTTAATTAAAAATGGTTATATAATCCCACATAAAGGTGGTAGAACAATTTCATTAAACCCAGTTTATAGTAGGGAGATAATTGAATATATAGAGAAACACATTTAGCCAGCTATCTATTAAGATAGTTTTTGACTATTGCATAAAACTTAAATTTAAAACTTGAAATTACGCTGAAGGGAGTAAAACTACGAATAAAAGCCTTTCAATTTCACTTCAAAATTCTAAAGACTCTTCATCATCTAATTTTAGAGGTGAATATTATTGAAGAGTCAATTTGAAAATTTAATTAAAATGATCAATGATAATATGAGCAAAATTAAATATAAAATTATGATCGTTAGCGGTAAGGGTGGAGTAGGAAAAAGCTCAATAACCGCATTACTAGCACTTGCAACTGCAATTAAAAATAAAAGCGTTGGAATTCTAGATGCAGATATTCATGGACCATCAATACCTAAAATACTTGGATTAGAAAAATCACAATTACTCATAAGCCCTCTTGGAATAGTTCCAGTTAAAGGTCCATTAAATGTAAAAGTAGTTTCAACTCAATTCATATTACCAACAGAAGATTCACCCGTAATTTGGAGAGGACCACTTAAAGGTAGATTAATAGGAGAATTTCTCGCAAAGGTACTTTGGGGTGAATTAGATTACCTATATATTGATTTACCGCCTGGAACTGGCGATGAACCATTAAGCATAGCTCAATACATTAAAAATTTAACTGGAGCAATAATCGTAACAATACCATCAGACCTATCAAGACTAGTAGTTAAGAAAGCAGTAAGATTCTGTGAAAAACTAAATGTACCAATACTCGGTATCATAGAAAACATGAGCGGCTTCACATGTCCAAAATGCGGAACAACATATCAACTATTTGGCAGTGGAGCTGGACTAAAAATTGCAGTCGAAATGAATATTCCATACTTAGGAGCAATACCAATAGATCCAAGATTAAGTGAATGCAATGATAAAGGTGAAGTTTACATTCTAAAGTATAAGGAAGCTGAAGCAGCTAAAGCAATACTTGAAATTGCAGATAAAATAATAAATAAAATAGAGTCAACAGGCAATTAACCCTTAATCCTTCTAATCAAAAACTTATGATTTAAATGTTCAACTAAAACTATTTCACCACTACTAATTAAATTATTAATTATTTTCATAGGATCACTATAATCTTTAGAGAGAATTTTAATTGCATAATCAATTCTAATTGGATGAACCCTAGTTACATTCAAAATATATTTAACTGAATCATCAATAACCCTAAAATCTTCCCCCTCAAATCCAATTAACAACTCAACTTTACCCTCACCTAAAACTTTAGAATAAATATCATATGCAGAAACAATGCTATTTTCACTTGGAATTTCAACCCACTTCTCAGCTGGAGGTCTAATTGGAATCGAAATATATGCTTTATCAAAATTAATTTTATCAATGAAATTTGCATTATCAATTAAAACTTCCTCTTTATCATTCAAACCCTTAATAAGCATTGTTTCAGTAATTAATTTACCATTAAAATTCTTAGAGAAATCAATTATACCATTCAAAATATCATTTAAATACAATTTTCCATGAGGTCTATTAATTACTCTCCAAACCCTTTCATTTACAGAATCAATTTTGAATGAAACTAAATCTGCATAATATAAATCGTTTTTAACGACATCCATGAAAATTAATGAAGAATTAGATATAACTGCAATTGGAATATCAACCTCATTCTTAATTAATCTGATAATTTTACCTAAATTAATATCTAATGTTGGTTCACCATCAGGAACAAAAGTTATATAATCAATTTTAAAATCAATTTTACCAACAACCTTAACTACTTCACTTGCAACTTCAACTGGATCATAAAATTTTCTCCTATTAACTTCATAATGATTAGTCCTGCCAATTTGACAATAAATACATGAATAACTACAATACTTAGCTGGAACATTATTTACACCTAAAGATACTCCAAGCCTCCTAGATGGAACCGGCCCAAATACATATCTTCCCATAAATGAAGCTTAAAATACCATTAATATTAATTAATATTAAAGCTTAGCTATATAAGCTAATCAAAATATCGAAGAATTAATTAGCCTCCATAGTTTAATCATATTGGAGAATATGAGTTCAAATGAATTATTATTAACCCTAATGGATAAAGAAGAACTCCTACTGACATTAATTGATGAGGAGGCTTTCAAACATGTTAAGATTAAAAGTGAAAATAGAAGTAATTAATAATAAACTATCAATTGAAACACTAGCCATAGCAAATAGCGGCTTTATAGGTATTGAACCTGAAATTCTAATACCAATTGAAATATCTAAACAATTGAAGCTTCATGAAATAGGTGAACCTGAAATTCATACAAAATTACTAGGAGATGGTAGGGAAGTTGATTTCCTAAAATATAGAAGTGCAGCTAAAATTTATATTATTACTAATGATAGAATTGAAGGACCAGTAATAAGTTCAATTTTAATTTCTCC
>CAZCCB010000071.1:0-2779 GCA_964497155.1 uncultured Nitrososphaerota archaeon
AAATACATTTATACGTACTGGTGCAGCTAAAATTATAACTGAAACTATTTCGAATAACATTTACTTACCTATAATAGTCTTAGAATTAACTATTCCGGGTTTATTTGGACTTTTAACTGGTTCTCCATTAACTGGATTTGTTCTTTCACTTCCAATTTTTAATGGTTTGAAGAGCCTTACTATTAGTGATGTTAATTTAATTTATATTTCATCATATGTCTATTATATTGGTTCTCCAGCTCATTTATGTTTTATTTATACAGCTGAGTATTTTAATGAGAAAATTGATAGGGTTTACAAATATTTGGCTCCGAGTATAATTTTAACATTAATTTTTACTTATATCATGTTTACATTGATATAGTTAATAATATTTATAGTTTGTTAGCATAGTTTATTTGAAGATGGGTGGTGCAATATCATGGGAATTATACCTAAAATTGAGGATATGACTCCGATTAAATTTAAAGAATCATTTAGAAGGATTATTGAGGTTAAAGAGAAGGTTGGCTTAAAGGCTATTCTTGATAATCCACCAGATTTATTTGATAGGGCTAAGCTTTATGGTAACCAATATAAGAATGGTAGTTGGAATTGGGCTTCAAATATTTGGAGTAGATCTGCGGCAAACACAGTTGTAATTGAGGATGATAGTGAATTAAAATATGAGCATAAATTGCTTTTAGTTAGAGTTTTAGAGCATATTCTTGCTCAAGGTCCATTAATTAAAGTTGATGGTTATGTTGGTAAGCCTGGAACTAAAGCTCAAATGCATGCTACAGTATATGTTGATCCACAATTTCCAGATATAGCTTATAGATGGAAGCAACTTGTATTTCCAGCTCCACCAGACGAGAAGCCTGATATAGAAGTATTTGTTATTCCACATTATCTTAAGAATCCAAATATTCCTGGTACTAATCGCATGCTCATGGTAATGCGTTTTCCACATCATAATTTCACCATTATAACTGCATCATCATATCAAGGTGAAGTTAAAAAGGCAGTTTTAACTCATTGGATTTATCATGTATATAAGCGTGGTGGAACAGGTGAGCATGCATCATTAAGGGAATTTACGGTTAAAAAGGTTGATGGAAGTTGGAAGCGAATAGTTCTTTGCGTTTGGGGTCTAACTGGAACTGGAAAATCAACTCATGGCCTATATGTTTGGACTCCGAGAAATTCTAAAATTTATATTGAAAATTTTGGGATAAATCCACTTGAATATGTTAAGGATCAAGCAATTAAGAATGATGATATAGTAGCTATATTTGAGGATAAAGTTATTGGTTCAGAGCGTGGATGCTGGACTAAAACTGAAGATTTAACTCCAAATCAAGAGGCAATGTGGAATGCAGCTATGAGTCCAAGAGCACTTCATGAAAATACTGAATTTAATGAAGAAGGATTACCATGCTTTGAAGGGAAATTATTCCAATATTTCGGAGCTCCAAATAAAAATTCTAGAAGCGTAATTTATCTTGAAGATACAGGTTATTTTGATGGTGATATTGAATCTAGTGGACCATTAACTACGGCAGTCTTTTTAACTCCAGGCTACTTTACAGATTATGCTTGGATTAAAATTGTGGATGAAGCATTGGCTGCTAAAGTTCTTGCTGATGGAAGAACTATTGGGCATCCAGCACAGGCAAAGGAGGTTATAGGTAAAGTTAGATATGTAGCTAGATATGCACGTCCATTCACCATGGGAGTAACAAATACAGCTCATGTAGTGAGATTCTATGAATATCTTAAGAAGAGAAAGGAGAAAGGTGATCCAATAGAAGTATATCAATTCAATACTACTGGAAGAATAATCGCTAAGTATGAATGGGTTGAGAAGAAGCTTGGAGATAAAACAATTATGGCTCCAGAACCAGTTTTAGTTGAAGTTGATGGTATACCGAAAGCTATTGGTGGAACTAGACCATCAATAGAGGAAACAGAGCTCTTCTTATTACAAGCAGTTAGAGGAGCAGTTAAATATACGCCCCATCCAGTTTGGGGCGAGAAGGTTCTAGTTCCAGTTGAAGTTCCAGGTATTAGTAGTGATAGACTTAAAGAATTAATGCCAACAACTTATCTTTCAATGGAGGAATTCAGAGCACTATTAAAAGCTCAGATAGAGGAAAGCAAATATTATTTAGATAGGAATTGTCCAGGATTACCTAAGGAAATTTATAATGCAATGGATTTCGAATAATTATTATATAAAGATAAATTTAGAGAAATAATGCAATTAATATTTCAACTATAATCAGAATTACAATTAATATTTCTAAGGTAAATGATCTACCCTGTGAAAGCGAATCAGAAATAATGGTTAATGTTTCGACAAAACTTTCTAGTTTCCTATCAATAATACTTTTCCTATCATCAATCTCTAAAACCTTCCACAATTTATCATATAGGCGTGAATATTCATCAGGATATTCCCATAAAAAGTCAGGTGTATCGAAGATATAGAGGTCATTAATTAATTCATGCTTATAAATCAGCAATTTCTTCAATGTACTAAAAGTCTTCCTAACTCTAAACGTCCTCCCCATATTATAAATTAGAGTCGAAATTTCATCACCAATCCTCTCAACCTTATCCTCAATTCTCCTCAAAGCAACAAGCTGGGCCAAAACAAAACTTACAGTTTTAATTAATTGTTCATTAATTTTTCTAACAATAATATAATCTTCAGTAACCCTAAAAACATCTCCCTCTCTAACTTCAATTTCCTCTTCTTCATAATATGCAGGCTCAATAATATAATCCTTTATCT
>CAZCCB010000071.1:2789-5893 GCA_964497155.1 uncultured Nitrososphaerota archaeon
AAAATCCTTATCAATAGTTACAATTACACCGAAATTATAAATATAAACTCCATTTTCAATTTCAAATGGCTCCTCCCACTTAATTCTCTTCTTAATTCCAAGATCTCTCAATAATTTCTGTAAATCAATTTCTCTACCAATACATCTAGCCCTAATAATCATAACATAGTTCACCCCAATTAAATAAGTCATCTTCCAATAATCTAATAATCTTAAAGTTAATTAGTCTATCCATAATGATTACAACTTTAAGTGTAAATATTCTTCGAACATAAAATCCATTATAATGATTATATCTTAATTACAATTATTTTAAATTATAATTAATTATAACTTTAAATTAATGTTTCATATAGCAAAGGTTAAACACAGACCAATTATATGCTTAAATTGCCCCTTAAATTAAACCATAACACTAGAATAGAAGTGTGATAATGTGATCTATGAATTCAAACTTCTCCTTCTAATATCATTTACAGTAATACTGGGTTTTATAAGCTCATTAATTTATGGTAAAACTAAAATTCCAGATATTATTTGGCTACTAATATTTGGATTAATTCTCGGACCAATAACCCATACATATAGTCCAGAATTATACATTAAACTTTCGACAATAATGAGCATTATAGCATTATGCATAATACTTTTCGATGCTGGAATAAATATTGATATAAAATTTTTAGCTGAATCATTTCCAAAAAGCATACTCTTAATTGCTACAACATATCCATTAACAGTAATAATTATAGGATTAACATTAACCTTAATATGTCCAGAAAAATTCGATTTACTCAAAGGATTACTTTTAGGAGGAATGATTGGTGGTACTAGTACGGTTTCAACTTTAGGCATACTTGGCTCATTTAGGGGTAAGGAGTCAATTTTAGGCAGGGTTAAAAATACATTACTTTTAGAATCAATTCTAACCGATCCTATTGGAATAATTTTCTGCATTACAATTATTAAATTGATAATATTATCTAAAATTTCATTTTTCACGGTACTTGAAAATCTATTCATATTATTTACTAGCTCAATACTTTTAGGATATGCATTCGGATTTTTATGGGCAATGATACTTGATAAATTGAGTGGAAGACCATTAACATATATAATTACATTAGCAGTAACATTTCTAGTCTATATTTTCTCTGAAGAATTTCTAGGTGAGGGTAGTGGTGCATTAGCAGTATTTATGTATTCACTTGCAATAGCAAACTTTCAATATATACTCGGAATAACTGGAACCAAACGCAGAATTAAAATTGATTTAGCTCAGCTTAGAAACTTTCATATGGAAATAACTTTTCTTATCAAATCATTCTTCTTCGTCTATATTGGATTAATAGCTTCAATATCATTCAATCAAGTTTTCATTGGAATACTAGTTGTAATTCTAATTTTAATTGTGAGATTCTTTTCAGCATTAATAACTTCAAAAATATTTGGCTTCAATAAATTTGAAAGATTAATAATGCAATCAATATGCGCTTCAGGTTTACCTGCACTAGTCATGTCTCAACTACCATTAATTTACGATCCAAATAAAATATACTTCCCATATCCAGAAATATTCTCAAACATATGTCTAATAATTATATTTGGAACTGTACTTTATGGTTCAATTGCAACATCAATAATAATTGGAAGAAAACTGCAAGTAACTCCACAAATCGACTAACTTAACTTTAATAATGGAATTATTAAAATTAAATAGCAAATCGCATAGCTTCCAATTAATGGCGATATGGTTACAATAAATCTAGATTTTTCTCCATAACTACATCGTAATCCCAAGGATTCCTAATTCTACCAACAATTCTATAGCCAAGCTTCCTATAGAAATTAATTGCCCAAAAAGCTTTTTCAGGAGTGATTAATTTTAATTTTCTCAAGCCAAGTTCCTTTGCTCTTTTCTCAATATGTCTAATTAAAGCAGTACCAATACCCCTTCTCTGATATTTAGGTAAAATGTATACCCAATGAATCCTACCAACATTTTTAGATTCAACATGTAAAGCTGAAACACCAACAATCCTATTCTCAACACGATAAACATAAAATTCCATAACCCTAAAATATCTAAGAAGCTCATCAAAAGTTAAAATTGGAAAGCGAAAATATTCTTTAGGAATGATTTTGCTAAAAGCTTCACGATTACTAACATTAATTACAAATAAAATTTCATTTAAATCATTTAATGAAGCTCTTTGAATCAAATTTAATTACCTCCCATTAAGTAATTATTTATTAAAATTGAATTAGAACTTTATTACTTCACTTATAATTCACATATACCTAGCATATATTGACTTCAAATTTATATTAATAATGCGGTATTTTATTGAGTCGTGAACTCAATTTAACAAAGAGTACTATTAGCATAATTATAAGGAGACTTGAAAATAAAATCTAATAGAAATAAAAAGAGAAGGACTAAGAAATTTAATAATCTTAAAATGATTAGCTTAATAAATGAATCTTAAATTTAATTTCTTAACCGTTAATGTTATTTTCTCATAAACTCCAAGTTATGCTAGGTGACCCATTATGCATGAACATGGGAGTAATAAGGTTTTGGCTTTAATTAATGGTTTCTTAATTGATGGATCTGTTTCAAATCCAATTGATAAAGCTGTTGTTTTAATTGAGAATAATAAGATTAAGAGTGTTGGACGTATTGGTGAAGTTGAAATTCCATCCAATGCTGAAGTTATTGATGTCCATGGAATGACCATTATGCCTGGATTAATTGACGCCCATATGCATTTCTTCGGCACACGTACTCATAGAATTGAGGAGCGCTTCATTATCCCTGAGCAAGTTAGATTACTTAGATGTGTAAATGATGCTAAAGCATTATTGGAAGCTGGTTTTACTACTGTTAAGGATTGCGGTGGAACTAATGGATTATATCTTAAAATGGCTATTAACGAGGGAAGCATTAAGGGTCCAAGAGTATTAGCTGCAGGTTATGTTTTAAGTCAAACATTTGGACATGGAGATATTCATTTTCTACCAATAGAATGGGTTAAACAGAAAGTTCCAACCATATGTGATGGAGTTGATGATTGTAGGAGAGCAGCTAGATATGCATTAAG
>CAZCCB010000071.1:5903-6330 GCA_964497155.1 uncultured Nitrososphaerota archaeon
ATATGTGCAACTGGAGGAGTAATGTCAATGAGAGATCGACCAGAACATACTCAATTTTCATATGAGGAAATTAAAGTTATAGTTGAAGAAGCAAGGAAAGTTGGAACATATGTTACTGCACATGCACAAGGAACTGAGGGAATTAAAATTGCAATTAAAGCTGGAGTTAAAACTATTGATCATGGAATTTATTTAGATGAAGAAGCAATTAAAATGATGAAAGAGAAAAATGTAATACTAGTACCAACCCTATCAATAGCATATCAAATAGTCACTAAAGGTAAAGAGGTTGGTATAATTGAATGGGGAATTAGAAAGGCGACAGAAGCATTCGAATATCATTTAAAGAGCGTTAAAATGGCTTATAATGCTGGAGTGAAAATTGCAGTTGGAACAGATTTCGGTGGGCCACCATTATTTAAGATGG
>CAZCCB010000071.1:6340-7435 GCA_964497155.1 uncultured Nitrososphaerota archaeon
GAACCTGGAAAATTAGCCGATATTATTGTGGTTAATGGCAATCCGCTGGAGGACATAGGGATTCTAAGGAAAACTGAAAATATAAAATTAGTAATGAAGGAAGGAAAAATAGAAGTAAACAAGGGACTTTAACATTCTCTTCATATATTTAATTTAATGCCTATAGTGGAAAGGATTAATATTGATTGAATCGTGAATTGCATTTGGAGTTTGAATTGAATGCAAAATAAATTTAAATTTCTAATTTTATGTGGAATATTTTCACCATTAATTGCATATTCATCGATTGCGCTTGCAATACTTAACATGCCGCATTTTTCATGGATTAGAAATGCATTAAGTGATCTTGGAGTATGGAGGGATTCGGCGAATATTTTTAATTATGGATTAATGATTTCAGCTATAATTCAATTATTATTTATATTTGGATTAGGAATTGTCTATAGAAGGATTTTAATTAGAATTGGCTTAATTTTTTATGCAATTGCAACAATGTTTCTATTCTTAATTGGATTTTATCCTGAAAGTGTTGGAAGAATACATTTCTATGTATCATTTCTATTCTTTATTTTAACTCCATTATCATTAATAGTTACTTCAACATTTCTAATTAAGGAATATAGAGAAATTAAATTTGGAATTATAACTTTGCTCTTAGCATTTTCTTCATATATCCCTTGGCTATTTCCATGGAAGGCAATGAATATTAGTGGTATTGCAATTCCCGAATTATTATCTACAATTCCAATATCAATATGGAATATTTATAATTCAATATTAATAATAAAATCGTGGAATTCTATTGTTAGATTTAAATTTTAAGGTTTTGATAATGGTTTATATGAATGGAAATTCAAAGATTGGTGTATGTGGTATTGCATTTTAAGTGTCCATCATTTATTAGGAATTTATGCAATGAATGTAAACCTAATTCATTTTGTCCATTACCTAAATGTGCTAAAAGCAGGAATGTAGAGACATGCTTTGATTATAAAGAATTTCCATGTAAATTAAATTATGAGAGAGGTCCAATTGCAAAAGAAGTTTTAGACTATATTAAGGGCGTTTAAGCAGTTTATCCTCATAATCTTTATT
>CAZCCB010000072.1:0-5527 GCA_964497155.1 uncultured Nitrososphaerota archaeon
TCAATTTTAAGGTCTTATTGGAGGGAAATTCTCCTTAATGTTACTAAGCTTGCAATTGATGCTGGAGCTGATATGGTTGTTTATGATGGTGGTTGGGGTAATCTTCCAGCTAATGAATGGAGTTTTGATGATGAAACATTAATTGGCTTTAATAATTATTTGGCTAGCAAATATAATGAAACTGAATTGAAAATGTACTTTAATATTTCAGATATTTCCACATTTAACTTTAGAGATTATCTACTCTCTCTTGGCTATAGTAGTGATTATCTTGATCCAGTTAAGTATGAGAATTTACCTTATGGTTTGAATCCTCCAGATAATTATACTATGAATTTATGGAGGGAATTTGAGAATTATAATCTTAAGGTTTTAATGGACTTTTATAGGCAGTTGATGAGTGAATTAAAGAGTTATGCTCATAGTAAGGGTAGGGAATTTTATATTGCAGCTAATCTTAAGCCTACACTTAGCTATCATGATGCTGAGGGTAGAGTTAGTATTATTCCATTAGCTAGTGTTATTGATTTTCCATTTTTCGAAATTTGGTATGATGATATTGAATATCCTATTAGAAATGTTGCACCATTATTTAGAACCATTTATAGTTCTGGTAAGCATTTTGCAAGTATGACTTCTCCAACACCGGGCTTTTCAGGCTATTTTGAAACAAGTAATCCTTATCCTGATGAACCTAATTTGGCTACTGCTGAACTTATTGCTTGTGGCGGTTGGCCTCAAATGGGCTTATTTAATCATACTTACATTAAATTTATTCAGGAGCATCCAGAACTATTACCTAAAATTCAGGATGGAGAATATGCATTAATTTATTCGCTTCCTTCAGCTTTAAATTATAGGGCATTAAAGGGTTATCTTAATAATAGGAGATGCCTATTTTATGGTTATCTCCCATTTGAAGCAATCTTCTATTTACTATCTGATTCTCATTTAAGTTTTGATGTAATTATTTTTGGTGATAATGAATTTTACAATTATACTCCAACACTTAACGATTTACTTAAATATAAAGCAATATTCCTACCCAATGTTACATGTTTATCTGATAGTCAAGTTCAATTGCTCCTCGACTATGTTAAGCAGGGTGGAGTTTTAATAGGATTTGGTGTTAATGGAATTTGTAATGAAAATGGATTTCCAGTTAATAGACCTGAATTTACTAATTTCTTTAATGCTACTGGTTATTACGAGTATATAGTTTATGATTATGGTGATGGAAAAATAGTTTCAATTGGCCCCGGCATATTTGAATACATTTCTGATAGATATGCATTGTACTGGGACTACTATCATTGTACGCCGCCTGAAGAGCGTACCTATGATTTTTGGATTGAAATGTATTTTGAGAGTATTGGTAAATGGATTTATCTTTTAAATCAAACTTTAAATGATGCCAATGTAACTTCAAGTATTAAGACTGATTTAAATCCATTTGTAATGTTTATTCAATATTGGGATCCAAATAGTAATTCAATGCTATTCCACTTCATTAACTATGAATATGATTTATATGATGATATTGATTCAGTTATTGATCAAATTAATGTTAGCTTCACATTTAAACTTAGACCTGAACTTCAAGGTAAACCTTTAGAAGTGAGGTTTTATTCACCTGAATTTCAAGATGGAATTGAACTTGAATATACATTGATATCTAATGATAAAATTAGAGTTACTATTCCAAGAATGCATGTTTGGGGAATACTTAGAGTATGTGAGAAAACTATTGGGCCGAAATTGCTGGTTGTTAGTGAGCCGATGACCATAAATGATACAACATTAATTTTAAGTGATCATGTATTAGTTGAATCTGAGTTATCTATAATTAATTCAACTATAATAATTAATAGTACATCAGTTGAACCATTAAGAATTATTATTAATAGTAATGGTTCATTAATAATGAGGAATTCAAAGGTAATATTGCTTAATGAGAATTGTAGTTACTATATTAAGGTTTATGGTGGATCTAAAGTTTTCTTGGAGAATTCAGTTTTCATGAATTGTGGATTTAGTGGTTCACTGGATACATGTGGATTTCATATTGAATCTGAAGAAGCCATAATTATCGGTTGCACCTTTAATTCAAGTAATTATTATGGATTATTATTGAAGTCAGCGAATTACAGTTATATTGAGAATTGCAGTTTCATTAATAATAATATTGGATTAGCAATTTATCAATCAAATTATGTTAAAATTGTTAACTGTAAATTTAATAGTAATAATATTGGATTATACGCTAATCATGCCCATGAAATAGAAATATTAAATTCATATTTCAATAATTCAATGTTTGGCTTAATGATTGATCATAGTGATTTCATATTAATTAAAGATTCAATTATTAAGAATTCAATTTGGGATGGGATAAGTGCTTGGACATCAATTTTCATTGAAACTGTTAATTGTACATTAATTGATAATGGTTATGGAATAACAATTAGAAATACACCCGTATCAACCATAGTTAATTGTGATTTAATTAATAATACTCATTGTGGAATTTTGCTTAGAGATATTAATATGTGGAGTGTTATGCCTCCAAGACTTCCAATGGGATATAATAGTAGAATGAATTATCTTCCAATTCCACTCATGGGTGGATGGGATGGTGGAGCTAGAACAATTATTACCCATAATAATATAATTGGTAGTAAAATTGGTGTATATTCAAGTTGTAGTGGATACTTCAATGAATATCTTAGAATAATTAATAATACATTTAGCCTTAATAATTATGGATTAATACTTAATGATACAAATGCAATCGTAATTGGAAACAACTTTATAGACAATGATGTTCAAGCAATTTGCAATTTAAATGTAGAGTTTAATTGCAGTAGTTATGGTAATTATTGGAGTGATTATTCTGGAGTCGGTCCATATAATGTTTATAATAACTATTATGATCACTATCCACTATTAAATCCAAATAACACTACTGATACACTTGATATTAATCCACCATTAATTGAAATATTGGGTAAAGAGGTTAATTTGGATGGTAAATATATTACATTAAATGTTCATATTAGAGATGAAACTTCATTCTATACTGATCCATCAGATAATCTTCACTGGATAAATATAATATATCCAGTGGGTATGGAGGATGGTGAATATTGGGCTTTATATGGAGTATTCAATATGACGAAAACTTATAATATAGGATTACCTGAAGAACCTGAATTTCCAAATGACCTTATAACTGGAATTTATATTGATTTAGCATTTCTAAATTCAAGTTTAATTGAAAAGGTAAAGTATACTATTTATACTTCAGATATTTATGGTAATTGGGGAATTAATGATTCAATTCCTCCACATATAACATTAATTAAATATGAATTAATAAATTCAAATAACCTTCATGTAATTGCAGTTATTCATGATTCAAGTAAAATAAGCAATGCAACATTAATCTATATAATTAATGAAACAATAATTCATAGCATACCCATGAATTATAATGCAGATAAAGATTATTATGAGGTAATGGTAAGTGATTTACCATCAGGAACTGTTAAGTTCTATGTTTTAGCTAAAGATGTTTATAATAATACTTCAACTTCAAATACATTTCAAGTTCAAACTGAAGCAATTGAAGTTTCATTTACATTATGCCTGAAAGCTGGATGGAATATGATCAGCATACCATTAAAACTTGAAAATAATAGTATAGCTAATGTTTTTGGTGAATTAGATTTCTATTTAATTTATACTTGGAATTCAACAACTAAGAGATATGTTGTTCCAGAGAAAATTGAAGTTGGTAAGGGTTATTGGATTTTAGTTTTAAGTGATGTTAACATTACTCTCAAGGGATTGCCGGTTAATTATGTTGAAGTATCATTGGATGAGGGATGGAATATGATTGGTTCAATAATTAATACTGCTTCATTTACAGTAACTCCGGAAAATGCAGTTTACCATAAAGTTTATGATTGGAATTCAATTTCAAAGAGATATAATGTATGTGATTGTATTGAACCTGGAAAAGGCTATTGGGTATTGGCTTATCAGAAATGTATAATTAAAATACAGTAAAACCTAAACTAAATATAGTTTAATATTTAATATTTAATTTAAAATTGGAGGAGATATTATGTCTGAAAAGGAAAGCTTCCTTTTAACAAAATATGGAATATACTATGTAAATTACATTGAAGTTAAGCCATACGTCGATTATGTATTAATTGAATTCGGATATAAAGATGAAGAAATTAAAATATCATATCAAAAATATGTAATTCATCCAAGTAAATTAATGGAATTTATAAGATTGCTTGAAGAAGCTAAGAATGTTTATATGGAGAAGCCTGAAGCTGTTAAAGTTGCTTCAATTGAAGTTCCTAAAAAGATTGAGGAAATAGCTGTCAAGAAGCCAACTAGGAGGACTAGTCGTAAAAGGGAAATTGAAGCTAAGATTTGTCCAAATTGTGGTTATGAGAATAAGCCAATAGCTAAATTCTGTGCCAGATGCGGTACTAAACTTATCTAGTAATACTATGAAATTCTAAGTACAATTCTTTAATTTATTTTTAAACGCCATTATTAATTCATCTAATGTTAAGGGAGGTTTACCATTTAAGCTTAAATTTAATGCTTTTGATATTTGAATTATTAATGGAGGCTTCAATTCAACTTTCCTTAAAGCTTCCTCATTAAACAATATTTCACTGGTCTCTCCTTCAGCTATTATTTCACCCTTATTAATTAAGCAAATTCTATCAGCAATACTAGCTATAAAATCAAGATTATGCGATGTAATTATAACAGCTTTATTTTCAGACTTCATTTCCATAATTAAATTCTCAATTTTATCAATATATTTAGAACTAATATTTGATGTAGGCTCATCAAGTAGAAGTAATTCTGGCCTATAAATTAGAATTGAAGCTAATGCAACAATTTTCTTTTCACCTTCACTCAACTTATATGGTGGCCTATTAAGAAGCTCCTTTATATTAAATTGCTCTGCAATTTCATAAACAGCCAATTTAACTTCATCTTCACTATATTTTAATTGCCTTAGTGCAAATGCAATTTCATCATAAACTGTTGGATTGAATAATTGATCATTTGGATCTTGAAATAAAATTCCAATTCTTCTTCTAGCTTCTGGAATTTGCTTCATTAATGGTTTATCATTGAAAAACACTTCTCCTCTTTCAGGTTTAATTAATCCTCCAGCAATCATTAATAATGTTGTTTTCCCACTTCCATTAGGTCCAATAATAGCTAAAACTTCACCTTTATTCAAGTTTAAATTGATATTTCTAAGTACATAATCACTTTTTCTACTATATCTGAACCATACATTCATTATTCTTAGCATTTCAGATTAATCCTCCTAAATGTAATGATATTATAATTATGAAGATTGATGAGAATATTAAAGCTAAATCCTTAAATAATAAATTTCCACTAAACTGTCCTCTTCTAAAACCCATTTTATCATCACTTAGCATTCTAGCTTCAATTGCTAACTGAGTTTTCCAAG
>CAZCCB010000072.1:5537-7186 GCA_964497155.1 uncultured Nitrososphaerota archaeon
TTTCCAAGCTCTATGAAATGCTTTAAGCATTAATTCTCCAGCTGAACTTGCAATTACTAGCCAAGCCATTTTATATTGATGTTTACTCATTAATCTAGCTTCTCTAGCAGCTAAGGTTTTACATGTTTCTCTAAGAAATATTGGTACATATTTAATGAACAAATTTATAGATGTAATTATGCTACTGGGAATTCTAAGTTTATTTAATGCTTCTGAAATTCCATTCCATCCTAAACTTAATGTTAATATCGTAAATATTAGTGATGCAGTAATTGCACGTATTATTAAATTTAATGCAGTAATTATTCCTTCCAATGATATTGTAAGGTAATTATTAAATGAAAATATTGTTTGACCGGGCTTAATGAATGGTAGTGGAATTGCTGGAATTATTGTTAAAAATGCAACGAATAATACTGGTTTAGCCAATAATTTAAAATCCAATTTTAATATTAACATTAAAATTAGACTATAAATTATTATTGGAATTTGTGAAATCCAATTTTTATTGAAAGATGAAATTACTGTTAATATTAATGCAATTAGAAATGATATGTGAGGAGAAAAATAATGTTTACCTTCATAATTCAATACTTCTACCGTCTCTGCAATTCCCTCTAAGAATTTTATTGTTAGCTTTGGCATTATGCTTTTCTCACCATTTTTGATAGCATATATCCTATAATTAATATTAATCCTACACCTATTATTCCAGCAACAATATAACCTATAGTATCTGGAATTCCAGGTATTGTGTAGTCGAGGAATGGAGTCCAATTAATTTCTTCAGTAATATCCTTTAAGCCAAGCATTTCGGCTGCAACATCTAATGGTTCATGATATCCAACTAAATCTGCAAGTAATACTCCAAATATTGGACTAATAATTAATAATATTCCAATAATTATTAAAGCTCTTTTAGAAATCATGCTTCAATCACCTCTCTTTCAACTAGAATTAGTTCTGGACTTCTATTGGCTATATATGATATTACTAATGCAGTTATGATCCCCTCAATTATTCCTAAAATTGCATGCCAAATTCCCATTACTGGTACTGATATTTGCCATCCATATGGAAATTGAGTTGAAATTCCAATTTCAAATCCACATGCAATTCCAGCTAAAGATATACCTAGCCATCCACCTATAAATGCGCCAACTATTCTACTGGAATTCTTTGCTCCTAAAGTCTTAATTGCTAATCTATAAATTATATAGCCTATTAAAACGTCAATTATACCCATATTCAATACATTTGCTCCTAAAGCAGTTATTCCTCCATCATGAAATACTAGGCATTGAATTACCAATACGAGGGTCATTGATAATGCTCCAAGCCATGGACCAAGCAATATAGCTGCTAATGCTCCACCTGCAAAATGTAGACTTGTTCCTCCAGGTAGTGGCCAATTAAGCATTTGTGCAGCAAATATTCCAGCTGCAATTACTGTTAATAATGATATTGTATTTGGATCAATTTTATTATGAATCTTATATATTGAATATCCAATGTATGTTAGGAAGATTAGATATGTTGTTGCTGCTATTATTGGATCGAGAAATCCATCCGGAATATGCATTTAATCACCACAATATTGATGATTGGTTGGGTAAATAAGTGTTACTATTCGAAAAAATAGTGTTACT
>CAZCCB010000073.1:0-7003 GCA_964497155.1 uncultured Nitrososphaerota archaeon
GGCCTGCGCCTTAACCTGAGCTTTAAGCTCATTTAGTCCACTCGGCCACCCCGGCCCATAAAATCTTACTATAACCAATTATATAATCTCTTTGCTGAAATAATGTTTTTAATTTCGTATGCTGAAACTAAGGTGGGATTCATTATGCGTAAGCCTCCATTTGAATTTCTAAATCATACTGCCGATGTCTATATCGCTGCTCATGGAAAAGATTTGAAGGAGGCATTTGAGAATGCTGCTAAAGCCATGTTCCAAGTTATGACTGATATTTCAACTATAAAACCTAAAATTAGTAGACATGTTAAAGTTGAAGGTTTTGATTTAGAATCATTACTATATAATTGGCTTGAGGAATTATTATACATATTTAATGTTGATCTTATTGTTTTCTCCAAGTTTAATGTGAAGAAAATAGAAAAAATAGGTGAGGAGAAATATGTTCTTGAAGCAATTGCTTATGGGGAGAAATTTGATCCTTCGAGACATCCAAGAAAGGTTGAGGTGAAGGCAGTAACATATTCTCTTATGGAGATAATAGATAAGCCGGGAGAAACTACAATAAAATTTGTTTTAGATATATAATCTATATCTAGAACACTTAGGATTATAGGAATTCTAGAATTATTTGTTTTACCAATATTCTTGGTTTCAACTTTTTACCATCTCTTTCCAATCTTATGATACCGTATTTCTCTAAAATTTTCAAATCTCTATACACATTCGTGATATCCCTATTTACTTTTCTTGCTAAATCGCTTATTGAATCAACTCCCTTAGCTATCTCATTTAGTATTTCTATTTTCTTCATAGTTATGATTTTAAGCAATTCATTAATGGAAATATTTAAAACTCTTTTTTGAATTAAATCAACTTCTCCTTCTTCTTCATAAGCTTTATATGCATGATGTACTTTAGCCCACTCTAGATATAATCGTAGTAAATCCTTCCATTTCCTACTTTTAGTAAACTCTTCCTCAAATTCTTCAAATGTCATTCCCATTTTTCTTTCCAATCTTCTTTCAATTCTAATTAAGTCTTCGGGCGTTAATCTTTTAATCACCTTTATCTTCATCATTATCTTTATCACGAAACCACCAAAAAACTTTTTCTTCTCCCCGACCTCTTATTTAGGGGATTAAATATGTCAAGAATTCCTCTCAAAAAAATTGGACCATATACTTGGGAAATTCCTAAAGGTACAAAGCCGGGAATGAGAGTTCCTGGCAGAATATATGCTGACGAATATCTACTTGAAAAAATGCAGCGTGATCTAACTTTACGACAATGTATGAATGTAGCCCATTTGCCAGGCATTTACAAATTTGCGATAGTTTTACCCGATGGGCATCAAGGGTACGGTTTCCCAATAGGCGGTGTAGCTGCTATTGATGCTGAGGAAGGCGTAATAAGCCCCGGCGGGGTAGGCTACGATATAAATTGCGGTGTTAGAATTATAAGAACCGATTTAAATAAAGAGGATGTAATTAAAGTGTTACCAGAGCTTTTAGATACTATATTCAGACTTGTACCATCTGGTGTTGGATCAACTGGAAAAATAAGATTAACACGTGCAGAACTTGATGAAGTTCTCGCTGAAGGAGTACATTGGGCTATCGAACAAGGTTATGGATGGGAAGAGGATGCTGAATTCTGCGAGGAAACTGGTAGAATGACTACTGCTAATCCAGAGAAAGTTTCGAGTAGAGCTAAGGATAGAGGGTCAAGGCAGCTTGGTACTCTTGGTAGTGGCAATCATTTCCTAGAAATTCAGTATGTAGACAAAATTTATGATCCAGAAACTGCTAAGAAATTTGGAATAACACATGAGGGTCAAGTAACAATAATGATACATACAGGTTCAAGAGGTTTTGGTCATCAAGTATGTTCAGATTATCTCCATGTTATGGAGAGAGCAGTTAGAAAATATGGAATTAGATTACCAGATAGAGAATTAGCATGTGCACCAGCTAAAAGTAGAGAAGCTGAAGACTATTTTGCTGCAATGTCTGCGGCCTGCAATTTTGCATGGGCTAATAGGCAGTGCATTACTCATTGGACTAGACAAGCTTTTGAAAAAGTATTTAAGTCTTCAGCTGAATCTCTAGGTTTAAGATTAATTTACGATGTTGCACATAATATTGCGAAAATAGAGGAGCATAGAATAAATGGTGAAAGAAGAAAAGTCTTTGTTCATCGTAAAGGTGCAACTAGAGCATTCCCAAGAGGAAGCCTAGAAATTCCAAGTAAATATAGAAGCGTAGGTCAGCCAGTTCTAATACCCGGATCAATGGGTACGGCATCATATATTCTCCTAGGCCAACCTAAAGCTATGGAAATAAGCTTCGGTTCAACAGCTCATGGTGCTGGAAGATTATTAAGTAGAGCTGATGCCAAAAGAAGATTTGGAGCTTCTCAAATAAGAAGGGAACTTGAATCTAGAGGAATTCTAATTAGAGCTGCTAGTATGCGTGTAATAACTGAGGAGGCTCCGCAAGCATATAAGGATATCGATAGAGTAGCTGAAGTATCTCATAAAGTGGGTATAGCTACATTAGTTGCAAGAATGGTGCCACTAGGTGTAACTAAAGGTTAAGCCTCATCGCATGAATTGGTTCATCACTCTTCAGCACTCGGCAAATTAATCATCGGCAGTTAATTTAATAACATAACTTAAATTTATACTTTATATTACAACCATTATTTGAAGCGGTGTATAAATACGATGATGTGGCCTCCACCTAAAAGGCATCCCTCAATTGCAATAGCTATTCCTGCAAGTTTAACTATTGATTTACCACATTTAAGAGAGAAAACCGTTAAAGTTGGCATAATAGGCCGTGCAGCTGCTGTTTTTAGGGTTGATGAAATTCTTATTTACTTGGATAAACATGGAGTGGAAAGTGAAGGAGAATTGCTTTGCCAACTATTAAAATATTTAGATACTCCTCAATATTTAAGAAAGAGAATTTTTAGAATATCTCCATTCCTAAAATATGCAGGTTTACTTCCCCCTCTAAAAGCTCCACATCATACAGTTGAATCAAAAATTAAACAAATTACTAGAGGTTATTTTAGAGAGGGAGTAATAGTTAAGTCTAGTAGGAAAGGTTCACTTGTTGATATTGGTTTAGAGAAACTATTTCCTTTATCTAAGTCATTACCAGTAGGTCAAAGAGTAACTGTTAGAATTATTAAGCGTAGAGGTGGAATAAGAGTTAAACTTGCCTCTAAAGATGATGTAACTATATATTGGGGATTTAAAGTTTCTTTTACAGGTAAAAATCTTGTAAAGACAGTTAGAGAATCAAATGCTGATCTTATAATTGCAACTTCAAGATATGGTGCTCTTATTTATGATGTAGCAGATGATTTATGTAAGAAAATTATTAAGTGTAAAAAAGTACTCGTATTATTTGGTTCTTCCCATGAAGGTCTCTTTGAAATAGCTAGGCGTGAAAAAGCCGATTTAAAAGAAATTGCAGATTTCATTATAAATACTATTCCCTTCCAAGGCACTGAGACTGTGAGAACTGAAGAAGCAATCTTCGCTACTTTGTCAATATTAAATGTGTTACCGAACTTAATTTGTCATAAAAGCTGAGTGCAAAATATATATTTATGAGTTCATGTTAATTCACCAGCAAAACTATAGTGATAGTGTGGGGAGAAAACTATGGGTCATCGAAGAACACATGCACCAAGAAGAGGTTCTCTCGGATTTAGGCCGAGAGTTAGGGCCCGAAGCATAGTAGCTAGGATTAGGTCATGGCCTACCGTTGAAGGTTCACCAAGACTTTTGGCATTTGCTGGTTATAAAGTTGGAATGACCCATGCAGTGGTTATTGAGGATTGGCCAAACACTCCTCTTTATGGTAGAGAAGTTATTAAACCAGTCAGTATTATTGAGACACCACCAATATTTGTCTGTGCAATTAGATCTTATGAAAAGACTCCATATGGTATGAAAACTTTATCTGAAGCATGGTGTAATTCTCCACCTAAAGATTTGGAGAGAGTATTTACCTTACCTGAAAAGTTTGATGTTGATAAATCTCTATTGGAAATCGAAAATTCATTGAATAAAATTTCTGAATTCAGACTTATTGTTTGTTGTCAACCTAGAAAGGCTGGTATTCATAAGAAGAAGCCTGAAGTATTTGAAATTAAAATTGGTGGAGGATCAATAGAAGAACAATATGAGTATGCAAAGAAATTGCTTGGAAATGAGGTTAATATTAAAGACGTATTCTCTGAGGGTCAATTTGTAGATGTAATTTCTATAACTAAGGGTAAAGGTTTCCAGGGAGTAGTTAAAAGGCATGGTGTTAAAATACTTCCAAGATGGCATAAACACCGTAAGGGTTATAGGAGAATCGGTTCAATTGGCCCAGCACATCCAGGCGTTATGTGGACTATTCCTAGAGCTGGTCAATTAGGTTTTCACCAAAGAACAGAGTATAACAAGAGAATATTAAAGATAGGGGAAAATGGCGATGAAATAAATCCTAAAGGTGGTTTTCCACATTATGGTATCATAAGAAGTCAATACATATTACTTGAAGGATCAGTTCCAGGTCCACCTAAACGGTTAATTAAATTAAGATATCCAATTAGACCTCCAATTAATGCTCCATCAACTAAACCTAAAATCATATATGTACATGTAGAATGAAGGAGGTTATATAAATGGCTAAACTAGTTAAACGTTTTCAGAGAATAACTCGTGTAGTTGCAGTATATGATCTTGAGGGGAAACCAATTAAACAAATTGAGCTCCCACTAATATTTAATGCTCCTTTAAGAATTGATTTAATAAGAAGAGCATTCATTTCGGCTTTTACAGCTAGAATACAGCCTCAAGGTAGAGACCCACTAGCAGGAAAGAGGACGACAGCTGAAAGTTGGGGCGTAGGTTATGGTATAGCAAGAATACCTAGAGTAAAGGGTACACGATATCCTAAAGCTGGAATGGGCGGATTTGCACCAATGACTGTTGGCGGTAGACGTACACATCCACCAAAATCTGAAGAAATTGTTTGGGAAAGAATTAACAAAAAGGAAAGGCGATTAGCAATAATATCTGCAATAGCAGCAACAGCAGATCCAGAATTAGTAAAATCTCGAGGACATATAATTAGTAAAGTACCACAAATTCCATTAATAGTATCAGATGAACTTGAAAAATTAAGTAAAGCTGCTGAAGTCAGAGAATTCTTTAAAAAATTCGGATTATGGGATGATGTTGAAAGGGCAAAGAAAGGTAAGAAGATTAGACCGGGTAAAGGCAAGTTTAGAGGTAGAAGATATAAGAAGAAAAAAGGGCCACTAATTGTAATTGCTAATGACCAAGGAATATACAAGGCTGCTAGGAATTTCCCTGGTGTTGATGTAGTTAATGTTGATAATTTAAGCATCCTTCATCTAGCCCCAGGAGGACATCCTGGAAGATTAACTATTTGGATCGAATCAGCTATTGAAAGACTTAAAGAAAAATTCAGCTCTATTATGCCCATTTTCATTTAAACCAATTAAAGTGGTGATTAACAATGGAGCTTGATCCTTGGGAGATAATTATTAGACCCGTAATTTCAGAATCATCAATAGAGAAAATTGAGAGAGAAAATAAGTTAACTTTTATAGTTAACATTAAAGCTAATAAACATATGATTAAATGGGCTATTGAAAAATTATTCGATGTGAAGGTTGTAAAAGTAAATACATTAATAACACCTAAAGGAGAGAAGAAAGCATATATTAAGCTCGCACCCGAATTTAAGGCATCAGATATAGCTACGAGATTAGGTATATTGTAGGTGATATAATTTGGGTAAAAGATTAATTGTCCAAAGGAGAGGTCGTGGAGGATCTGTATTTAAATCACCCTCTTGGAAAAGAGTTGGAGATGTGAGGTACTCTCCATTAACTGAATTGGAATTTAAATCTATAATTCGAGGAAAAGTAGAAGCTTTGCTTCATGATCCTGGTAGAGGGGCACCAGTAGCATTAATTAAATTTGAAAATGGAGTTAGAGAATTAATAGTTGCACCTGAAGGATTAGCTATAGGGCAAATAATAGCTAAAGGTGTAGGTGCACCAATAGAAACCGGAAATATTCTACCTATCGGAAAGATCCCCGAAGGAACTCTAATATGTAATGTAGAGGCGAGGCCAGGTGATGGAGGTAAATTTGCTAGATCATCAGGATCATATGCCACCATAATTGCACAAGCTCCTGACAAAACTATAATTAGATTACCATCCGGAAAACTAAAATCTTTGGACCCCAAATGTAGGGCAACTATAGGAGTTGTAGCTGGAGGAGGAAGAACCGAGAAGCCATTTGTAAAGGCTGGAACTAAATACTATAAAGTCAAGGTTAAGGCTTGGAAATGGCCAGTGGTTAGAGGAAAGGCAATGGTAGCTGCAAGTCACCCTCATGGTGGTGGTCATCATCCAAAAGGTAGTCCACCAGTTCCAAGAACTGCTCCCCCAGGCCAAAAAGTAGGTCATATAGCAGCTAGAAGAACTGGAAGAAAGAAAGGTACTCCTAGGAAGAGACGTTAATTTAACCGTAACGTTTAAAACATTATTCAACTCAATAGTATTCAACATTATATTTCAGGTTGTATATCCAATGCCAAGAAGACTATCTAAAAGAAAAAGAAAAGCCAGCAAAAATAGAAAAAGGAGAGATCTCATTCCTAACTTAAAGGTCGGCAGTATACATACAGTTGTTATTGAGGATATTGCTGCTAATGGTGATGGAATAGCTAGAATAAAAGATGTATCAGTATTCATACCTGGAGCAAAAATTGGTGAAATAGTTAAAATTAAAGTTAAATCAATTAAATATAGAAAAGCACGAGGAGAACTTCTCGAGAAAAGAGGATTTACATATGATTATTAGCGAAAAACTAAATTTCGGGCTCATTTAATATTAAATTACGGGCGGGGGTGGCCGAGTCAGGTCAAAGGCGCAGCCCTGAGGAAGTTTTCAGAACGG
>CAZCCB010000074.1:0-3842 GCA_964497155.1 uncultured Nitrososphaerota archaeon
ATTAAATATTATATTCAAGCATCAGAAAAACTCATTGAATTAGCTCAAATAACTAAAAATAGAAGGCCAGATTTAGCAGTAAATTTAGTTTCAATGGCAAAAAAATATTTAGAGAAAATTGAGGAATTAAAAGGATCACAAATAGAAGGTCAACCGGAAAGAGAAGAGGTAGCAGTTAAAGTTAAAGATTTAATTTTAACTCAAAAACCAAATATTAAGTGGTCTGATATAGCTGGACTTGAGGATGTAAAGAAGCATATAATGGCAGCAGTAGTCCTACCAATGCTAGGAAAAGTAAAAAGAAGCTACAAAGGAATCCTACTCTACGGACCGCCAGGATGCGGAAAAACAATGCTGGCCAAGGCGGCTGCAACAGAATTAAATGCAACATTCATATATGCAAGAATACCACTAATAACATCAAAATGGTTCGGGGAAACAGAAAAAATAATACACTACATATTCAAAGAAGCAAGAAAAAGACAGCCAACAATAATATTCATAGATGAGATTGATGCATTATTCGCAGAAGAAGCAAGTAGCAGCGTAATATCAAGATTAAGAGGAGTAATATTAACTGAAATGGATGGACTATTAACTGGACCAAAAGAAAAAGTTGTGGTTTTAGCTGCAACAAATAGGCCATGGATGCTAGATGCAGCGGTAAGACAAAGATTCCAATATAGAGTATATGTACCACTACCAGATTTTGAGGCTAGGAAGAAAATATTTGAATTAAATACTAAGGATATGAATCTGGCTGATGATGTTGATTTTGATAAATTGGCTGAATTAACTGAGGGTTATAGTGGTAGGGAAATAGCAACTATATGTATGGAAGCTGAATTAATGCCATGGTGGGAAATACCAGTAGAAAAATGGAGTGACCCAGAAATAAAACCAAGGAAAGTAACAATGCAAGATTTCATTGAAGCAATTAATAAAATAAAGCCTCAAGTAACAGAAGAAGAAATAAGAATGTATGAGAAATTCTCAAAGCAAATATAAGAAAAATAAAATATATAGTCGATTGAAGGTGAAAAATTGATATTTAGAAAAGATAAACTTAGTGAATACATTAAAGAATTGGAAGAAGGACTTGCAAGATACTCTAAACATACAAAGGAACTTGATGACAGAATAAAAATGAAAGAGAAAATAGCACTTGAAAGATATGATGAATATAAGAGAACTAAAGCAATGCGATACAAATATACTGCCTTAAGAGCTTATCAATCAGTAAAATTTGATGAAGGCTTATTCTTCATAGCAGATTCATCAGTATTCCTATTAACAGAATTAATAAGTGCAATAAAGCAGGGATTAATAACTGAACAGGAACTTGATAGATTAATGGAGAGAACTAGGACATTATTAAGTAAAACTCCAATTGAATGGGCTAGACGTAGAGATGAATTTTACCGTATATATAATGATATTAAAGATAGAATTCCATGGCCGATACCAGACATACCAACACCAGAAATAACAGACATGACAACAGAGGAACTAGAAAAGGAATTAGAAGAAAGATGGAGTCAATGGAAAGCAAGCAAAATAGAAGAAACAACTAGAAAATTACCAGAACCACCAAAAAAGGAAAAAGAATTAATTGAACAATAATGGTGCATGATGAATAGTTTCTTTAATTAATTTCAATTACAATTAAGCTACAAATATTTTAATATTTTATGGAAAAACAAGAAAACGTAAAACCTACAATTACTTGGATTTATTTTATCAGTATATATCATATATTCGAGTTAGTCGTTGATTGAATTGTTTCATTGTTATTCTTTGATTTGGATTCCATTTTATTGCTTGGGATAGTATTGATGCTAATTGTGGTGGTAGGTCTATTGGATTATAAGCTTTTATTTTTTCTATGTATTCGTTTAGTGTTTTTGCTTCTAGTGGGTTTATTCCTGTTATTGCTTCATGTATTGTTACTGCTAGGCTGAATACATCTACTTTCTCTGTTATTGGTGCTAGGTTTGGATTTAATTGTTCTGGTGCTGCATATCCTAGTGTTCCTCCTGTGAATTGTGGTGTTTGGATTGTTGGTGTCATTATTCTCGCTATATTCCAGTCTGTTATTTTTAGTATTGCATTTCTTGTGAATAGTAGGTTTGTTGGTTTAATGTCTCCATGGCATAGTAGTCCTAATTCATAGGTTTGGAGTAGTGTTTGGCTTACTTGGATTCCAATTGTTATTGCTGATTTAATGCTTATTGGCCCATAATCTAGGATTATGTCTTTTAGTGATCCTCCTTCACAGTATTCGAATATTATTGCTGAATATTTTGAGTATATGTCTAATATTTTTATTATGTGTGGATTTCTTAGTCTATTTAGTTGGTTTAGGATTTTTGTTTCTCTTTCAAATGCCATTAATTGTTTATAGTCTACTGTTGCTTCTATTAATTGTCCTGATTCCATTAATTGTTTAAATAATTCTTTTGGCATTTTAATTACTATGCTTCTCCCATATTCATCTACGGCTAGTAGAGTTGCTGCGAATCCTCCTATTCCTAGTATGCTTCTTATTTCAATATTTTCTAGGATTAATGGTTTTGGTAGTTTCTTTATTTTTGGTCTTGATAATTTTATTGGTATTGCTTTTCCAATTATTAATTCAGCTAATTTTGGCTTTAATATTGATGGCTTCGGCTTGATTGATGGTATTGTTGGAAATGGAGTTGGCTGGATTGGTGGTTGAGTTGGTGGAGGTGTTGATGGATAATGGGTTGTTGGTATTTGGGGTTGCTGATATTGCTGTAATATTGTTTCTGGAATTTTAACTTCACTTGGCTTTCTGGGTATTGAGGGTATTGTTGGCTGCATTTTCTCAATTAACTGTCTTCTAAATCTAATTATTTTATCCCTATACTTATAGGCTAGATAGGCTGGTAATCCTATGAATAATATTAGGAATATTATTGCACCAATTATTTCTTCAATTGCAATTTCTTCTTCTTGAGCTAAAACGTAATTAGAATTTAATGCTAATAATATTATTGATAATATTAGGATTAACATTATTTTTCTATTCAAATTTCCCACTTCACATTATTTTCTACTATAATTCTCATTTAGGTTTAATTTAAAATTTCTGAATAATATTTAGCTTAATGGTTGGGTTAATGTTAAATATTCCATTTTTGCTTAAATATATTTGATGTTCCATAAGGTTGTTGAGAAAAGTAATATAGTTAATAAATTATTGGTTGAAGAGCCTAATCGTGCAATTTTAATTTTAAATGAAACTATTGATGGTTTAAGTAAGAGATTGGAGTTTGTTAAGGATTGTAGTCGTATTATTGAATTGAAGTGTATGATTGAATTTCTAAGTAAACTTAGAGATTACGTTAATGAGATTGGTGATAGGGAGAAGTTTTTGGAGAGATGTAAATGGATTATGGATAATATTGATTGGATATATATTACTTTTAGGGAGAAATGCGGTACCATTGAGCTTAATAAATTGCTTGCTGAACTTGAATATGTATTTAAGCATACTTGGATTTGGCTTGAAAAATACGAGTTTATATTGCAGCCTAAAGAAGTTATTGATAATTTGAGTAGGGGTTTGGAAGTTAAATTTAGTTATCCATATCAATTATTAGATATTATTGCTGATGGTAGATCTAAATTTATTTTTGAAGAAACTTTTGATTTTAATGGTTTAATTAATATTTCTAGAATTAAGTTTCCCGAGACATCTAAAATTTTAGTTGATGAAGTTAAATATTGGAGTTCCAATAAAATTTTCAAATGCATAAAGAATCTTATAGATTTAATTAATATTCATAGAGGTAAAATTTCAAGTGAAAACTTTAAGT
>CAZCCB010000074.1:3852-5090 GCA_964497155.1 uncultured Nitrososphaerota archaeon
GCTTAGTGAGGATGATTTTAAGGCTTTAAGCTATGTTCTTTCAGGTTTTACTGGTAGTGATTTGGTTGATTTATTTGGTGTTGATGAAGCAGCTAGGGAATTTATTGATAGGCTTTCAATTTCAGCTTTAAATAGTATTAATGATGAGGTTAGGAATACTGTTAATAATATTAGGATTAGTAGTCCAAGTTTAATTGAAAGTTTAAGTGAAATTGCTAGGGCTAGATTGACATTTTATAAGAAGTATTGGAGAATGCTTAAGGCTAAAAGTACTATTAAGGCTATATTGACATTTATAATTGTAGGATTAACATATATAGTTATTACTTTGGAATTGCGTCAATATGCAATGATTCTATCAGCTGCAATTTCACTTTTAACTCCAATAATTATTAGAATGGCTTCAATTAAATTTGAATGGCTTAGGGAGGAGGTTTGGGGTAATCAGCTCATAATTTTAAGCTTCCTACCAGCAGTTAGTCCATTACTTTTGAAGCCTCCATCACCAGTTCAACCTGGAGCTACTCCAGTTCAAATGATTACTAGGGAGAAGGTTTTAGATTTAATTAGCGTAGCTTTAACTGTTAATACTGCATATTTGCTTGTTAATAAGATTAGTGAAGTTTTAAGGGTTAAAATTGAATTTGAAGAATTACCTGCAATGGAGGCTATTATGAGAATTACTAGAACTGCATTAATTCCAGTTATTACTGGAGTTTATATGGCTGCTACACTTGCATTAACATATATGGTTATTGGAGTTAAAACTAAAATTATAATAATTATTGTTCAAGCAATATTACTTGGATTAACATTTTTTGCACTTTCAACTCTTAAGAAAATGTTTCCAAGTGAGGAGGAATTAATTAAGAGGAGAGTTAAACTTGCATCAAATATTATTGCTAGTCTAGGTAAGATTCCAAGTGAAGTTAGGAGGGTTATTAGCCATATTTATGATGTTGAAGCCAGTCTAAATAGATTTGATGAAACGCCATCAATAGAAACATTACTTGCATTAAGACAGGATATTAAGAAATTGCTGGATGAAATTAAGGGTTTATCGACGACAGCTACAATTAAAATGCTGCCTGAAATTGATCGTATAATTAAGATTTGTAGTCAAATTGAGGATGCAGCTAATAAATTGGAGGTTTCAAAGTTTTCAATTAAAAATAAAATTAACATTAGGAAGATTAATAAATTAATTAATGAATTAATTGCTAGAGTTACAATAATAT
>CAZCCB010000074.1:5100-6554 GCA_964497155.1 uncultured Nitrososphaerota archaeon
TATCCTTAATTTTAATTAATATTTTAATTAGATTTTCAATTGAAGCCTTAATTATTGATTCTTCAATTGCATTTTGAAATTGATTATACCATAATTCCAATTCCTCCATAAAATCTTCAACAACATTAATCTTATATTCCTTTAATGCCCATAATACTTGCTCAATTTTTGATTCAATTTCACTTCTCAAAATGAAGTCTTCACGCATTTTCATGTAATGTTCAAGCTTAATTATTGCTTCATAAGTAAATTTAACTATTTTTTGAATTGCCTCCTTAACTGTAGGTTTGGTTGATTTATATTGTACTTGTAAATCTGGAATTTTCTCGAATGGTTCATGTATAATCCAAATATTATCCTTAACTGGAGTATATTTTAATCCTCTACGCTTAATTTCATTTTGAAGTGTCTTTGGAACTTCAACTGGTAGGTTTAAGTCGATTTTAACTGTTGGAGTTTCAACTTCACTCCTAATAATCTTAAATTTAGTTTTTGGTCCAAGCATTAATTCTATTTCATCTTCAACTGGAATTTTAATTGAAGATCCCTTCGGTATTTCCATTCCATTAATATATGTTCCATTTAATGATCCAAACCCTCTCGATCCATGATCATAAATTATTAATTCACCGTTAACTGCAATTATTTTTGCATGTCTTCTACTAACATAATTATCTGTTAATTCCATTGGTGAAAGTAGTGATTCATTTGTGAATATAAATAATTTGTAAACTAAATCTCTATAATCTAATCCTCCTAATTGATCTTTAAATTTCTCATAATCACTTCTAAGTAGTCTTCCAATATAGACTTCATTATTTACTGGTAATTGGAGTGATTTTGATTCCCCATTATCATCAATCCAGTATAGGTATAGCATGCTGGATTTCACTCCAATTATTCTTTACATTTTGATTTTAAGTATTTTCTATATTCAATCCATATTGGATTTGATTCAAAGTTTAAGTAGTAGAATATTATTTTCCCATCTACACGTTCTATCCTTCCCAAATTCATTTTAGCCAAATTATTGAATACCTGTTCAATAGTATCTAGACTGTATCCTATTGAAATTAAGTCTGAAGCTGTAATATATGGATTATAAAGGTCTCTTTCCAATGCCTTCTCATAGAATTCAATTATTTTTTCAGTTATTTCCTGCATTTTATCAGTAACTACTTCTGGCTTGAATATGGTTATGTAGTCTTTAATGTATTGATTTGCATGATTATAATACAGTTTTGGTTCATTAAGATTGCTTACATCAACTAATATTAATGCAATATTATTTGACATATAATTTTCAGCAGCCTTAACAGCCTTTTCATGCCATCCAGTTGGAGATATGAGTGCGAGAATATGATAATACTTTTCACCTAAAATTTCACTATTAACCCTCTCAATTTCACTATAAACTTCATCTAATGTAGCTAAATATTCATAGAATCCATCCT
>CAZCCB010000075.1:0-4841 GCA_964497155.1 uncultured Nitrososphaerota archaeon
CTACTATTACTATTAGGATCGATCCTGAAATTAAGAGGAGAATGAAGAAGCTCAGCTATATTAATTGGAGTGAAGTTGTTAGGAGAGCTATAATTGAGAAGCTTTGCGAGGAAGAAGAGAAGAATATTGCTGAAGCCCTTCTAATAAATGAGAAATTGAGGAGAAGAGCACCTAAAGATTGGGATTCAACGGAGGTTATTAAGCATTGGAGAAAATTAAGGTCATAATTGTTGATGCAAGCATTATTGTTAAATGGTTCTTAGAAGAATCATATAGTGATGAGGCATTAAAAATTAGAGACGATTATATTAGAAGAATAATAAGAATAGCAACCCCCTCACTAATTGAATATGAAGTTTTAAATGCCCTTAAATATAGTAATGTTTATTCAATGGATGAATTAAAAGAAATAGGAGTAGCATTAAACAAATATGGTTTCGATACTTATGAATTAAAGGGTAAATTTAAGGAGAAAGCAATTGAAATTGCAATGAAACATAATATTACAATTTATGATTCAAGCTATATTGCATTAGCTAAAATTTTGAAAACAGTATTATATACAGCAGATAATGAGTTAATTAGAAAATTTCCAAATATTGCATTTCACATAAAGGATTATACTTAATATTTTAAGGTTCAATATCAAATGATATTTCCAATAATTGTTTACTACGTCTAAATCTAAACTTCCTAATCTTTATTCTACCAATATAGCCTGTTGATGGTGTATGCTCCTTATTACATGCATTAATATTCCAATTCTCGATAATAACAATAAATAATTCATTTACATCAGATGGAACTGGATATAAATCATAAATAATATCACCATAAATTTCCTCAGCCCTACTTCTAGGAAGCTTAATTACCTTAATTTCAGCATTCTCCATAATCTTTAAATTAGCTAAACGCTCAATCTCATTAATCTCATCAACAGTAGGCTTCCTATTAAATTTAACAGTAATTCTTCCATGATTATTAGAAACAAATGTACTAGCAGTCCATTTAGCATCCATACCTAAAACCTTTACAATAGCACCCTTAACAACATGAAGAGCAGTATGAGTCCTAACCTCAACAGGAAACTTTAAAATCTCATCTAAAGGCAAAGCATAATCCATAACAACCTCAACCTCCATTTACTATAAATATTAAAATGATTAATTAAAATAAGGTATTTCGGCAACAATAAATAAATAATTAGAATCTAAAATTAATTCGAATAATAATGACTGGACCGGCAGAAGGAAAATTGCTACTAAAAAATGCAAATGTAGAATTACTAACAAATCAAGGAAAAATAGGTCTAATAGATGCAGAAGTATATATCCATGTTAAAGGATATTCACTTGCAAGAGTAACCCACTTAGATATTGAGCATCCAATTCTAGACAACATAATACCGCCAAAAAGAGGTAAATACCTTAAAATAATGGGAATTAAAAATGGCTTAAGAATAGAATTAGATAATGGTAAAACAATTAAGTTAGATGATAAATCGTTAACAATTTATGCAATTAAAATTTTGCATCCATATTTAAATGAAGTAATGGGTAAATATGAAAGTATAGTTACATGGGTTGGAGGTAAATTTGGAGGAATATATATTGGATTTAGAAAGAAGCAAATAAATAAACTGGAAGAAATAGCTGAAAAATATTTCAATTTCAAAATATCTAAATAGATAAATAATTAACATAATTAATATTTATTTACAATGACATGTTCACGTTTTTCACTTATCTCTCATAATGCTAGAATAAAATTTTATATTGATAAATAAATCACATTTAATATGTGAAGGCGCTTAAGTATTTCCTCATAATATTGTTTCTAATTTTGATTACAATTCCATTACGAACAATAGCTGTTGATGGGGGAGAAGGCGTACTTATCATTATTACGAGTGATGATCATAGAGATGTTATTTTATCAAGCATTATGACTGGAATTACATCATTTATCGTTTTTGGAAAACCATTTGGAATAATTGTTCCATGGAGTACTGTTTATCTCATTATAATTCCATTTGGAATATATAATGAAACTTATATGAGGGAAATTTTGGAATTGAAGCCAATAATGGCAATAATTATAGGAAATAATGTATCGGTGCCAATTGATTATGAAGATATTTTGAAGAGTAGAGGTGTTAGTGTTAAGCGTATTGGTGGGAGGAGTTGTCAGGAGAGAAGCATATTAATATATAAAATGTATATACAGGCTTTCCTTTCAATTGCTCCATTTAGTGAATATGAATTTCCACCTAGAATGAAGCCTATTGTTGTTAGTGCTAATAATCCATGCATACCTTGGAATTCATTTCCAATATGGTTTATTAATATTACGGATGAACTTATATCATTTATTAGGAGATTTAGAGCTGAAGTTCATTATAGTCTTATGGAGAAATTTAAGGATTATGATGTAATCTTTACTAATGTGGATTTAATTCAAGTATTTAGGGATATTAGGGGATTTAGAATTTTATCTCAATATGATGTTTTAAATGAATTGAGGGAGGCATATTTACCTAGAGTTTTACCTAAATTTATTATTCATGACTTCACTAATTTATCTAAGGTAAAGACAATTTCAAAATTTAGATCATGTGCTGGCCATGAATTTCCAGATTCATTTGAAAATGGTTCAAGTTTAAAGCATTATTTTGAACCTTATGATGAATATAAGGAGACTATAGATAAAATTGAAGTTTATTCACCAGTTGATGGAACTATAATTGCAATGGTTCCTGAGGGAGATGTTGAATATCGTGGTATACGTATTCATATAATAGTTGATGATTATCCGGGATTTATGATTGAAATTTTCCATACAAATCCATTTCCAAACATTACTATTGGTAGGAGGGTTAAGGCTGGAGATTTGCTTGGATATTTCTATATGAAGGGTGCTCAAGATTTTGATATAGCTGTTTCATATATATCTCCAATAGGAATTAAGTATTATTCATATTTTGATGTTATGGATGATTCAGTTTTCATTGAATATAAGAGGAGAGGCATATTTTCGAGGGATCAAATGAAATTTTCATATGAGGAGAGAATTGGGAAGCCATGTGATTTTACATGTGGACATAAAGAAGATTGGGTAACTTTATCTGAAACTAAGAAATCTGTAGCTTTAGTAACTCTTAAACCAATTATTAATGATTATTTAATTCAATATGGAGAGACTAATCTTAAATTATTAATATTAAATTTAGGTGAAGTCGATGCCAAAAATATTACGGTTAAAATATTTAGTGTTAATGGTATTGAAATTAATCAATCAATAATTAATATTAATACTTTAAATGGTGGAGATTCATGTGAAATTGAATTGAAGCTTCATCCATTAATTTCAGGTTCAAGAACAATTATATTTCAATTATCATATTTAGATGAAGAAAATAGAAGATGCTGTGAAAACTATACATTACCAGTTAGAATTTTAAAGGTTTGCGGAGAATTAATGGTTAAAACTAAATTGTTGAAGCTTAAAGTTGCTCATAAATATAATATAACAGCTACTATTAGAAATACAGGTCAAGCTAATACTAAATATACTTTAGAAGTAGAGGGAATAAATGTAAAGATAATTTCATTTAACAATACATTTAATATTCCTAGAGGCTGTGAATATAATGTAACATTTACAATAATACCATTAAGTGAGGGATTGAGTGAATTAAAGCTTAAATTATTAGCTGAAAATATACTTCAAAATATTACTTCTATTTCAATTGAAGCTTGGAAAATTAAAGGGAAATTGAATATTCTAGAAGCTCCAAAGAAATTAACAATTAATGAGGAATCTAAGATTTCACTATTAATTATTAATACTGGGAAAATTAATGCGACATATATGGTTAAGGTAATTAGTGAGAATATTGAAGTATCTCCAAGAAATATTACATTAAAAATCCCATCTGAATCAAATAGAAAAATTACATTTAAAATAAAGCCATTAAAGGAAGGTGTAGGTTCAATTTTAATTGAACTTATTGGAGATAATAAATTAATAGATTCAAAAGAATTCAGTATAGAGATTAAATCTATTGAGGAGAAATTTAATATAATGATAATTATAGTTCCAATTATAATTATTATAGCCATAACATTTATCCTAATATTTAAAAAGCATTCTAAATAATATTTAGTGTGAATTATAATGGCTGAAGTTAATAGAATTATTAATTTCTTAATTTTACATGGTGATGAGAAAAACGTTAGAGTTATGAGGAGGTATGGCATAATTTCTAGGGCGAAAATTTTGGGAGTGCCTAAACTTCTCAATAATAGTATATGGAGAGAAACTTAGATTTCTCTCTATAAATCAATACTAATAGTATATTAACCTTAAATTGCTAAATAATCTATGTATGAAGATTACTTTAATATTAAATCGAATTTTACTTTCCCTATTAATATTTATGGTTGTATGGTATTTAACATGGATTATTGCATTCATAATTCAATCCAAATCAATAACGTCAATAATATTTGCTATACCTTATATTCTAATTATATTACTTGCCTTAGTAGTGCATTTGATAATTAGTGAAAATTCAGATCATAATGATGATCTGAAATATCCTTTATTAAATATGAATAACTGAATTAAATAGTAAATTATGTTTTGAGAATAACTTTTATCTGTTCTCTATTTAAAGCTCTTTTAAATGCTTTTTCACCATCACTTAAATTCATAATTGAACTAATAATTGGCTTAACCAATTCATTTTTGAGTAATTGAATTGCAAGTTTAAATTCCCTAAATGTTCCACATCTACTGCCAATTATTCTTAACTCCTTAACTACAGCTAAAGTTTGATT
>CAZCCB010000075.1:4941-6461 GCA_964497155.1 uncultured Nitrososphaerota archaeon
CTAGTTATTTTTACTGCAAGATTTAATCCATCATTACTTCCAGTTGCTTCAAATGTATAGTCAAATCCAAGTCCCATAAAAGTTCTCTTCTCAACATAATCCATTACATTATCAGTATAAATGATATTTACATTAAGATTTTCAAAGTACTTTTGTTTAGGACTATCTCTATGAGTAATAACTGTAATTTCATTTATTCCAATTAATTTTAGAATTTGAGCTGCTAGTAGAGCTATGTTTCCACTACCAATAATGGCAATTTTCATTGATGGTTTAATTGGACATTGTTCAAATGCATTTAATATTGCTGCTATTGGTTCAATGAATACTCCATAAAATGGTTGTTTTAAATTATTTATTGAGTGTATCGAATTTATTGGTGCAATAAAGTATTCTGCCATTCCTCCATCAAAATTTATTCCAAGAGTCTTCCTATATGGACAGTGAATGTATAATCCCATTCTACATACTTGACATTTATTGCATGGAAAATTTATTTCACATGTAACTATACTTCCAATAATATTCTTTGGACCATCAATTACTTTACCTACAACTTCATGCCCAAGAATTATTGGATATTTATCTAATAGATATAAACCTTTATAAATTGCCTTATCAGTACCGCAAATACCAGCATACATAGTTTTAATTAAAGCCCAATTTTCAAGTGGATTTGGCTCATTAATTTCCTCTAACTTTAAATTTAATGGACCATATAGTCTTAATGCCTTCATGTATATCTAAACCCTACATAATTATTTAGGATTAGGAATTATTGTATGCTTGTTCACTATTTTATTGAGAAGATTTATTTTTCATCTTTAATTCATCGAGTACTTCTCTTAATGCTTCTAGCATTAACTCAATATCTTTAAACTCTATGTAACCCATATTGCCTATTCTGAAGGTTGTTTTCTTTAATTTACCATATCCCTTAGCTAATTCGAATCCTTTTTCACGCATTTTCTCATATATTTCAATTCCACTTACCCCTTTTGGAGCATTTATGCATGATACTGTTGGACTTTCATAACCTTTTCTTGGAAATAGTGTTAATCCTAACTTATAGATGCCTTCTCTAATTCTACGATTTCTCTCCCTATATAATTGGAAGTATTTTTCCTTTCCACCCCACTCCTTAATTAATTTCAAAATTCTATTTAATCCAAATATTTGTGGTATTGGTGGTGTTGTTGGTGTTTCATCTCTTTTTTGATATTTCTCATATAATTTAAAGTCGAAGTACCATCCTTTATTGGGCATTGATTCAGAAATTTTTAATGCTTCTCTACTTACACTTCCAATTGCAAGTCCTGGTGGTATTCCAAAGCATTTCTGTGAGCTTGAGAAGCATACATCTATACCCCATTTATCAACTTTAATTTCAACTCCACCCATTGAGCTAACAGCGTCAACAAATAATAGTTTACCATGCTTCTTAACTACTTCAGCAAGTTTTTCAAGTGGATTTATTAGGCCGACACTAGTTTCATTATGAGTAATAGCTACTGCTTCAA
>CAZCCB010000076.1:0-4681 GCA_964497155.1 uncultured Nitrososphaerota archaeon
TTATTGGACCTAACGGTCAACTTGTAATTCCAAAACGCATAAGGGAAATTCTCGGTTTACGTGAAGGAGATAAAGCTATAGTTGAACTTAGAAGAAATGAAATTGTAATTAAGAGAAGCCAACCTGAATATTTTGAAGGAAACTATGTAGACTATTATATTAAGACTTTCTCGCGCAAACTCAGCTCTCCAATTAATATTGAGAAGATAATTGAGGAGGAGGTTATGGAGAGAATTGGTTTACTTAGACTCTAATGTTTTCATCTTCCCAGTCATTTATGAAGATAAAATTCTGGTAGCCTCAAAATCCAAAATCATTTTACTAGCCATTGAAAATGGCAAAATTGATGCTGCAACTTCAATTTTAACTTGGGATGAAGTTGTATGGGTTGTTCTACGACTTCTCGGCCGAAAAGATGCCTTAATGCAGGGCCGCAAGCTACTTGGCTTTCCTAAACTCAAATTTATTGATGCTGATGAAGCAGTAATTTTGAAAGCTCAAAGTTTAATGGAAAATTATAATTTAAAGCCTAGAGATGCTATTCACGCCGCGTCAGCAATACTATCTGGCAATAAAATTATTGTAAGCGATGATAAAGATTTTGACATAATCGACGAAATAGAAAGAATTTCAATTACTGAATTCGCAGATAAAATTTCTTAATAATGAACCAATTTAACCTAATACTCTGCGGAAAACTATCATCATTTAATGATCCCCATCTATTTCTTGCAACATCAACTGATGAAAACCATGTCAGGGAAAGAAATATTATATGAAATTGAAGATTTCCCCCTTTATATAGTGGTATATAAACTTTCAGAATCTCATAAAAAGAGAATTAAAATTGGGATTTTATAGTAGTAAGATTGTAGCTGCTGATGAAAGAATCTTAATTGTATTGTAATTAAGATGAAGTATCGATAAAAGTATGTATAAGAGTTTTGGCTTTAGTATTTCTAGCAAATAAATCTCAATAATACCTTATACTTTGCTGCTAATTTGTTTATGACATAATTGATATATACTATTTATGTAATACATTTATTGTGTGACAAATATGAGCACTACAATTTCAATTCGAATTCCTAAGGAATTAAAAGAAGCCATGAAAAAATTCCCCCATATCAATTGGAGTGAAATAGTTAGGAAGGCTATTGAAGAGAAAATTAGGGAGGAAAAAATTAAATGGGCTTTAAAAATTATGGAAGAAATATCAGCTAAAGCAAAGCCAAAAACTTCTTCTGAGGAAATTGTGAGGAGATTTAGAAATGAAAGAAGTAAAAAGAGTAGTTATGGATGCTAGTGCATTAATTAAATGGTTTATAGTTGAGGAAGAATCTAAGGAATGCAGAATATTAAGAGATCTGCATATTAAGAGTGAAATTGAAATTTATACATGCGATTTAGCCTTAATTGAAATCGCAAATGCACTTAGATATATTCCAGGCCTAACGGTAAATGATGTAGTTAATTCAATTGAAGCATTAAAACTACTAGAAATCAAATTTATAGATTCAAATAAAATAATTAACAATGCAATCAGAATAGCTTACGAATCAAATTTGACAGTCTATGATGCACTTTACATGGCATTGGCGGAGGAAATTAATGCTCCACTAATAACATATGATAAAGAATTACTAGCAAAATTTAAGAATAAATCCATGAAAGCATCAGCATATCTTAAACAATTTAATTTCGTTAATAAAACTTTGTAGTGGAAATTCTGAAATGCGAATTTTATGAAAAGTAAATTGGAAACCATTTAGAGCACTGAGTATAAGTAATTTATTTAGTTTAAATATTAAGTATTTGTTTTCTAAATTTTGTTATTACTTTTATACTTATTTTACTTATTTCAGCTGCTTTTGATATAATGTTCTTATCAAATGTTACTATTGCTCTTGCTTTTATAGTTTTACATATTGCTATGTGAAGTAAGTCTAAAGTTTTTAACCTTAGTTTTGGTGCTAATTTAAATGCTTCTCTCATTACTTCATCAAAATTTACATTCATCATTTCCGCTCCTATATTTTCTATTGAGTATATTGCTAATGCTAATGGTTCATTTAATTTTGCTCTTGAATATACTGATGTTAATTCAAGTAATGTTAATTTACTTACAACTTTCCTTTCCTTAATATCCTTCACTAATTTAACTGCTTCATTATGATTTGGATCAAGTTCATCTATATAAGATATAATTACATTTGTATCTATGTATATCACTTTTCTCTATCCTCTTCAAGTAACTTTAAAAGCCTACCATGTTTTATTTTAAAGTTTTTTCTTTTTAATTCATCAACCTTTTCATATATTTTATTCCAGAATTCAATTTCTTTGAGAACTTCATTTAACCCCTTTTCAATCATAATATTAAATGCATGAGACCTACTTCTAGCCATACCATATTTAATCATTTTCTCCGCTATTTCAACAATTTCCCTTCGAACTTTAATTGAAACAGTTATAGACATTAAGTACACCAGGGTACACTAAGGTAATTTAAAGTATTTAAGTTTTAAAGATGAATTATTGAGTAAGCTTGCTTTGAATTTGAATAATTTGTACATAAAACTTTTATTCTAATGTTTTGCAGTGATATATTGATGTTGTATGTCTAATGCTAAATTAAGTATGTTTGATGCAATAGTGCTAATACTTGGATTCGAACCAGGACCATTAATTAGAGCAGTTGCTTCGCATAATCTAAATCCGGGTGCAAGAATAATAGTATTAACTCCAAGCTTTAAAGATGAGAGATCAGACAGAGCATTCGATGACTTCAAAAGAATTTGTAGCATGATGTTTGAAAAAGTTAATATTAAAATTGAAAGGGTAATTATTAATTTAAAACCATTAAGTAAAGCAGTAAGCAGTATTAGAAAAATATTCTCAGAAATATCGGATATGCATGTAGCTATATGTATTTCAGGCGGTATGAGAGCTCTTTGTATTGCAACATTCATTGCATATCTCTTAACCAAATGGAAATATTCACCACATATTGAAGTTTCACTTGAAGGTAGAGTAGAAACAATAATTATACCTAATATTAATAAAATTCTTGAATTAAATATAACTGGAGAGAAACTTGAGATTTTAAAAACATTATCTGAGTATGGTTCATTAACAGTTGCCAGTATTGCTGCATTATTAAATAAGGATCGAAGTACAATTCATAGACATTTAAATTGGTTAGAAGAATATGGCTTAGTTAAGCGTGTTGGAAGGAATATTGAGCTCACTGAGTTAGGTATGGTTCTTGCATAAATAATTATAAATTGTGCATTTAAAATGAAACTAAATTGAAGTTCAAGTTCACGGGTGTGAAATATTACCGCAAAATTTTTAAATTAAAATTGTATAAATATTTGTGAGGTGTTTATTTTTGGAAACAGAGAAATCATTAGAGAAAAAAGAGGAATTATTAGAAGCAGTGACGGCTAATCGTTGCGTTGATGCATATGTTAGATATTTAGCTGCATATAAAGTGATTGAAAGTAATTATGGATTATTTGATAAATTAGCGAGACCGAGGGATATTGAGGATTTCAGTAAAGCTGTATATGAATCAATAAGAGTCTTAGATAGAGTTATGTCGCGATTGAAGGAGGGATTGTCTAGAGGCGATTATAAATTAACAATACAAGTTGATGATGTTGATAGATTTTTCAGAGTTGGTAAGGACTGTATTAATGAGATTTTAAAATTAGCCAAGTATAATCCAAGGCTTGTTGGAAGTGTAATTGCTTCGCTAGCTCTTGCATTTGAGGGTATTCAGGAGGTGTGATTATGGTTTATGTTCGCTTAACTGGGAGAGCTCTAATTAATTTACATACCGCCAATACTGAAGGTGCAGTTGGCAATTATATGTCATTAGCAAAAATGTTTGTTGTTAGAAGAGTTGGTAATAGTTTAGATGTAAGTGAAGAACCCGTAATTTCAGGTAATATGGTTAAGCATTGGCATGCAATAATGACTGTTGATTTACTTAAGAGTTGGAATTATAGTAAGCTATGTGAGAGCTGTAGTAGACATATAATGTTTCGATCCAATTTAGGATTAGATGATGAAATAAAATACATTGAAAAATGTGCAATTGAAGACTTACATGGCTTCCTTGACCCAGCTAAGCAAATTAGAAGAGAAAGTATTTGCAAGTTTTCATTTCTAATTCCTGTTGAAGATTTGAGAGCAGAATTTACAGCTGTTACACATAATAGAGTTGCTATCACTAAAACGGGCGCTGTAGATGAAGCTGCAATGATGATATTAAAGAGAGAGTATGCAAGCGGACTATATGGTTTTAATTGTTCATTAGATTTAGCTTATGTTGGTAGGTCTCAAGCAGATCCAAGCAAAGTACTAGATTTAAGTGATCGTAAAATTAGATGTAGAGCAGCAATATTGTCATTGGGATATGTGTTTAGTGGTCAGATAGGTGCGGCTCAAGCAAGAGCATTACCAATAATTAAAGTTACTGAAGGTATAATGGTATTAGCTAAAAAACCTATACCTAATACAGTTCATGGCTTCTACATGGATTATGCGGAGGAAACTGCAAGTATTATTAAGACTCTATTAGATAAGAATATCATTAATGCAGATGAACTGATGATTTATTGCTTCGGAGATAAACCCATTAGTGCATTTAAATCTCTAGGCGTGCCTTTCA
>CAZCCB010000076.1:4691-6450 GCA_964497155.1 uncultured Nitrososphaerota archaeon
ACAAATGCAGTGGAGGTAGTTGAAAAGTGGCTTTAACAGCAATTTGTGCAAAAATTATTTCCCCCATTTTTTCAATTAAGAACCCTGAAGCATTTCAAGTTAGAACTGCATTACCTATACCTCAACCCTCATCTTTAGTAGGTGCATTGGCATATTCATTGGGTGTAAAGAACAATTTGGGATTAAAAGCTATGAACTATGTTAGGAAGCATGTTCTTGCTGCTCGAGTTTCAATTGAAAGTCCGTTAGTAATATTGTCCCCAATGATTTTAAGGAGATTTCGTGTTTTAGATAAAGGTTTTGAGAGGAAAGAGAAGGGGAAGAAGGAACCATATGCTAGATATCTCGAGTTGCTTTCTCAAGGGCTATTGAATGAGGCTAGAAAGATTATTGAGGTAGAACTAGTTGATGCACTTTATAGAGAATATGTTATAGCAGCTAAGCTTAAATGTATATGGATATTAGATGAGGAATTTGATTCTCAAGTTTTATATTTAATTCAACGAATTGGCGATACTGAATCTTTATGTTCAGTTGTAGAGGCTTGGTCTGCTGATTGTAATAAAATTAGAGTTGATAATATTGAGACGAAATATCCATTTCCTCATCATGATTATATCTCCAATATTGAGGGGGCATATGTATACGTTAAGATGTGTGACGAAGAGAGAAGATTAAGGAATTTCATAGTCCCATGCGAAAGAAAGGTGGAGACAACAAGGAAGGGTAATAAATTTACAGCATATATTCCAACTAAAGTTAAAGTTTCATTTACTCATTCTCATGAAGTTTTCTCTGTTGATAATGAATTTATAATTAGGTGATAACCATGTATAAATTAACACTTTTTACTCCTGGTCATGGCTTTTATCTTGATACATTAATAATGTATGGTTTAGTTAAAGCTATTCTTGATGGAGATTATGATTTTGAAGTTGAAGGTTTAAGCGGTGTGTTTGCAATAAAGGTTAATGCTGAAATTGAACAGTTAGCTAAGCATTTATCTCGTCTTGCCTATGAATGCTTAGAAACTACTCCAAATTTATTAGCTGACCGAATGAGAGTAATTTCATCTAAATCGACTCTAATAAGTACATTAAAAACATTATCTAATGAGAAAAACTCTTTGAAATACTTGGAAAGCTTAACTAAGCCAGGTCACGCAGCTAATGAAGGTAGAGTTGGTAAAAGAGGAGTGACCGTTTGGTTACCTTTATCACCAAACTTAGGTAAATATTACACATATGAATTCAAATATCCATCAAAACAATATTCAGCATGTAGTCAATGCATAGCTACTGCCTCTATAGGTTTAAGTTCAATGTCAATACCAATTTCAATCCCAAGGCGTTCAATTATAGTCATTTTATCATTTGATGGACTCGTGAGAAACGATGAACTAGCTTCTCTTTCTACTTTCATTAATAGTGATGCCATGGAGCGAGATATAATTGATGTTGTGAGAAGAGTTATTGATGTCTTTCCATTAAGAACGATAACGAATTTAGTTGTAATGCTATTTAGTGGTGGAATTGCTGATACTTTAGCTAATTCAAATGCTTCTTGGAAAGCTATTTCAATTTTATTTGAAATAATTCGAGGTAGAGTCCCTCAAGTTAGAGGTTATGAGGAGGAATGTATTGACCCACTACTTGATGCACTTAAAAGAATTCATACTGAAGGTGAGGAAGGAGTATTAGATAATCTCCATAAAGTTGGAAGAATCCTTGTTGGGAAAAAAGATCCATCACCATTGGAG
>CAZCCB010000077.1:0-6221 GCA_964497155.1 uncultured Nitrososphaerota archaeon
TTGCTCTAATATTTCCTTTCCAGTTGTTTCATAGTGTGCTTTGACATTTGCTTCATCACTCCATTGATCTAGGCAGCAGTATAGGTTTGGATTTTCTTTTTCAAGTTTCTTTGAATATTCAAGTGATATTTTGACGTCGCTTTCACCTCCAGGTGTAAGTATTAATTCTGCTCCGAAATGTTTTATTAGCATTACTCTTTCATTACTCATTTCACTTGGCATTACAATTACAACCTTATAACCTAAATAACTTCCAATTGCTGCAAAAGCTATTCCAGTATTACCTGTAGTTGCAACAATAATTTTCATTCCAGGCTTAAGTCTACCGGATTTCTCTGCCTCTCTAATCATATAGTATGCCATTCTGTCCTTAATACTACCAGTTGGATTCATAAATTCACATTTACCCCATAATTCAAAATTTAAATCACCAATAATTTTCCCCAATTTAACTATTGGCGTATTGCCTATTAATTCAAAGAGATTTGATGCAACCTTCATTAGAACACCTTTAAAATATTATGATTGAATTTTAATTTAAAGTTCTCTAAAACCTATTTTTCTACATATTTCTCTTAATTGCTTCTTGCTTATTAGGTAAATTGGAATTTTAATTTCTGTTTCATATAGTTTTTGTATTAGTTTATTTGTGAAGTTGAAGTATGATATTAATATTGCCATTTTAATTTTTAATCCTAATTTTTCTCCTATTACTATTGATTTTATTAGTTGATCTAATTTTCTTGGTGGACATTTTCTTCCGAAGAATATTTCTCCTATTATTACTTCATTATTTTCCATGTATGCTATTAAATTTATTTCTCCTAGTGCTCCTTGATATTTAGTTACTTTTATTATTGGATTTATTGTTAATGTTTTGTTTAATTCATCTTTAATTGTTATTTTAATATTTATATTACTGAATAATTCTCTTATTAGTGCTTCGAAGCCGAAGCATGTTATTTTTAATGTTTCATATGAAATTGATTTTAGTCCTGGAAATTCCTGCATTGCTAGCCATGTTTTGAATGTTTTATCTGTAATTTCATATTCAGCTATTCTTTTAATTTTCTTTTTATAGATTAGATTTCTTGCTTGTAATTCTCTTAATGTTAGATTTAAGTTTATTCCATGGGTCATTTTCTCTATTTGATGATATCTCTTAATTTCTCTTGATATTAAGTATAGTACTTCTATTTCGCTTGGATTTAATTCATTTATTAATGCTGTGAATAGTGTGTTGAAGTATCCTTCTCTCATTTCTCTTATTAATATTTCTTTTAATTTTTCTTCATCTATATTGCTTGGCAATATATTTATTATTGCTTTTATGTAGCTTGGATTTCCATTTGTAAATAATGCTATTGTTTGTTTTTCTTTTTCACTTATCCCTATATTATATTTTGATGCTAGTTTTGATATTAATTCTATTGATGATTCTATTGTTAATGGATTTATATTTAATATTAGGTCGAATGCTCTTGCTAGTGGTTTTGAATATTCTTTTGTTAATTCATATATTGTTTTTAGACTTGTTGATGATAATATTATTGGAATTTTAGTTTTCACTAATAGGCTTCTTAAGTGGCTTGCTATTGCAGATATTCCTCCACTTCCCCTATATGGATAATATTTTGAGAAAATTTTGATAATTTCAGTGAATTCATCTAGGGCTAATGGCTTATTATTTTCCTCTGCTATTTTGAATAGTTTTTCTATTATATTGTATGGGTCTTGATCTTCAATATTAATTTTGAATATTTGATTTATTATTTTCCTTAAATGTATTGGTCTTAATATTTTCATGCAGTCAATGTATATTCCATTATATTCATTTATTATTTTCATTATTAATGTTGTTTTCCCAATTCCTCTTAAACCTTTAATTAATACTTTTAGATTATTTTTAATTGCTCTTCTTAGAATTTCTAATTCATATTCTCTATTAACAAATATGGGTATCATATTTTACCCTATAAGCTTTTACCCTAAAAAGTTTTACCCAAAGTTAAGTAATAAGTTTATGAAATAGCTGGATATTTTAAATTTACACGTAAATAGTTTCCAATTAGCAAATATTATTGATAAGCAATTGAATTTAGCAAATAAATTAGGGGAATTATGGTTCTGCTTTGAATATGGCTATTATTCCTAACTTATATATGTAAGCTCCTCCCATTGGTATCAAATATTTGTATGGATTGTATACTATGATTAATGAATTATCATATATTTTCATATCAGTAATAGTTATGTGGAGATAATATTTATCATATGATTTTAAATTGTATAGGTATGGTTTTGTGAAGTTTTTATCCCAAATTACTGTTCCATTTATATCTATTTTCCTTAGGAATATTAGGTATTTATGGTCGGAGTACTTTGAGTATGCTATGTATATTGAATTATTGTAGGCTAATGCAGTGAATGACTGTAGTGGTTCTTTGATATTATCATTTAGAGAGAATGTTATGTATCTAAACCATTCTACTTGACCTGAAATTGCATCTATTTTAGTCATTAATATTTCATCGTTTGCTACCCAATTCTTATGTCTTGATATTAAGTATAATTTTGATTTTAATGCTATTAATCCAAAATCTTCAATCCATTTAGTCCATGTAATTCTTCTATCCCAAATAATTTGTAGTGTATTTAAGTCTAGCTTTATTAAGTGGATGTTGAAATCATATTGGTCTTCAAATTTAATTGGCTTCAAATATGCAATGTATAGACTATTGTTAATTAAGGCTATGGCTAAGTCAACTTTACACTCTCTAATATTTTCTTCTGAGAATTTCATTAATTTATTGTCACTAATAATATTTCCATTTAAATCGACTTTCGCCAGCCTAATTTCACTATTATTTGATGAATATATTATGTAGATATAATTGTTTATGAGTAGTGTTTCGAATATTGTACGCCAGCACCATTCGCTAATGGGTGCTTTTAATGGTAAATCTAAATCTTTATTGAATATTATTTCACCATTAACTGGATTAACTTTCATTAACTTTATCCTATCAACATCATATCCAAGTTTATCGATAACTTTGGTTCCGAATTTAATGTGTGGGATGTAAATGTAATTGTTTATGCTGTGAATTCTATATATGTCAACATTATTATAGAATGATATGTATTGTAGGACTACTTTTTCATCGGAATACCATGTTACTCTTCCTCCCCAAATGTTGCTTTTACTATTTAAATCGAAGCATCTTAAATATAAGTCTCCCTCAAATATGTGTCCATATTTTTTCAATAGTGGAGGTCCACTACATACCTTGTAAATTCTACTTACAATGTATAGTTTATTATTGATTATTGATAGTCTTGGCCATCTATGTATTTGTCCTCTATTAAATGTTTTTTGAACAATATAAGTTACTTCTCCATTACTCTTATTAATGCATGCTAAGTATAAGTCGCCATAATTCTCTAGTTCATCTTCATTTCTATTTACACCTGCACATAGAATGCGATTTCCTATAACTTTAATTGAATTACAGCTAAAGCCGTCAACATCATAATAATATTTTTCTAATATTATTTCTCCATTCTCCTTATCGATTACTATTAGCTTCCAGCTAAAATCTAAGGCATAAATGTAGTTTTCATCTTGATCTAATTGGTCTAATGGTATACCAGTAGTTGATTCATATTCAATAGTCCATTTGATTGTTCCATCAATTGCATTTATGCATGTAATATTTGGAAGACCGCTTACGTATATGTAGTTTTGATCTGCAATTATTTGATATACTTCATCATTTAAGTATATATTCCATTCAATTTCCATTGAATCTACATTATACTTTAATAAGTACCAGTCATAAATTGAAGTTCCATTTCTATATGCTATGTAGATTATGTTTGGTTCAACTCCATATACTCTTGCTTCTAATTTTCTAATTTCTGTAATATTAATTGTCTCGATAATATTTCCATTTTCAATTGAAGTTTTATTTAGAGTAATTAAACATTTACTATAACCGATATATTTTAATGCAATGATGTATAATGTGTCATTTAATACTGTTAGGTAAATTCTTTTTACATTAGAATATTTAGATGGTGATAGTTTGGTGCTCCAAATTATTGATTTATTATCTAAACTAACTTTAACTAAATAGTAGTATTCATCGCTGTAATTGTATATTAGTAGGTAAATGTTATTTTTATAGCATTTTGACATTAATAGATAATCATAGTATATTGTAGCATTATCTATAATTTTTCTCCTATCAATATCTTCACCTGTAAGTTCATTTAATTCTAATAGGTGTATTGATGGGTAATTGTTTAATTCATTATCTACATAGACTATGTATGTTTTTGTACCATTATTTAGTATTATTGGGTTTGGATTGGCAGTGCTTAAACTTTCATTTGAAACTATTAGTGTCCATTCATTTTCATTTGGAAATATGAATTCTATTGGTTTTAGTGGGGCTGGTTCCCATCCGAGTGTTGCATTGAATATTGATAGTGCCACGTAATCTACATAGTTTGTTGAGGATATGTATAATGCGTAAATTTTATCATTAATTAACTCGGCATCATAGAATTCACTACTACCACTATATTGTGATAGGTATAGCATGTTGTAGTAGATTGATGAGCAGTTTGGTAGTGTAAATTTATCTAGGTATAAATCGTCGGAGCAATATCTTGCTAGGTATAATTCATTTTTACTTAAAATTATTTTTGGATATTTATTTCCATATGTTAATGTTTTATTCCATTCTAAATCTAGGTTATGAGTTAATTTCAGTACATTAACTAACCAACCATAGTGTTTATCGTATTGTATGGTTGCAATATAAACTCCATAATCATTAATATTAAAGCTTGGTGTTGATTTAATTTCATGCTTAAATATTTTGACTTCAAATATGTCTTCATTAGTGATCTTCGCTATGTATAGGTGTGTTTCATTTGATGCTAATATGAATATTGTTCCATTGTAGGTTAATGTGCTTAAACTTACATCTACATAATAGGTTTTCTTAGAGATGTCGAGTAGCTTATTGATGCTTATCATATTTAGTGTGTTGGGATCTATTTTTACTAAGTAGAGGGCATCATCATAGGAACTGAAGCAGATGATGTGAAGTACTCCATTTGCTATGTTGATGTTAGCCTTACTTGTCCAAATATTGCCTAAATTAATGGTTTGCCTATTGATTAGTGTCTTATTGAGTGAGTATTTAATGACCTCTAATTCATAATCCCAACTATAGGTGTAGTAGATGTAGATGATGTAGAATGATTCATTATAGATTGTGAATCCACAATATTTAACATCTTCCACATTTGTTTTTGGAGGTATTTCTAATTCCCAAATTATAGAGTTGTTTTCAATATTGAGTTTGTATAGTTTTGCTCCATTACCATAAGCTGTTTTCACTCGAATTAATATGTATAGTGAATTGTTGTAGTATTTACTTTGAATATTTTTAGACCAGAATTTCATTATAGAAGTGAATGTTAATCTTTTATCTGTGAATTCTATGGTTTCATCAACTATTTTCGCTAAGTATATTTCGTATGTATTGTAGCTTTCATAGCTTATGAATATTGAATTATTAATTGATATTATATGTGAGATTGCTCCATAACTATTTGGATTTATTTCCATATCTGTTGTGCTACTCAACATGGTGATGTTGCCTACTGATAAGTCTACTTTAATGAATATAATCTCCCTCGTTAAGTGCATTAGTATGTTTAGCTTGTTTTCATTTAGAATTGATTCTAAATATTGAGTATGGATGTAGTCGTAATTGTAATGTGAAGCTATTAGAGTATAATTATGGCTGGTAATATTGTATTGGATGACTTGTAGGTAGGTGTAGCTGCGATATCCACGTATAGTTTTATTTAGGTATGATATGTATGCTAATTGGCCATCTACATTTAAACTTAAATAGCCATATATTTGCTCTGAACTTGTAGATGTATAGTTAAGTAATATTTTTCTTGATATTAGTTCTCCATTTAAATTCATTTCTGCAATATTTATGGTCCAATTATAGTGTTTTGTGTATCCTTCCTTTGTAATTGTGCAATTTATATAGGCTATTAGTATTAAGTTTTCACTTATACTTATACTTATGCTAAAATCTCTGAAGTAATATGAGTTGAGTGGAATTATTGATCCTAATGATTTAACCCATAATACTTCTCCACTATTTAAGTTGATTTTAGTTATG
>CAZCCB010000078.1:0-6206 GCA_964497155.1 uncultured Nitrososphaerota archaeon
CTAGAATCCTATTGAAGAGTGGTGCAGATATAAAGGAAATTAATACTATTAGGAAACATTTATCTAAAGTTAAGGGCGGATTACTTGCAAAAACAGTTTATCCAGCAAAACTAATTTCACTCATAATTTCTGATGTAGTTGGAGATCCAATAGATTCAATTGCATCTGGACCAACAGCTCCAGATCCAACAACATTTAAAGATGCATGGAAAATATTAGAAAAATACAATATAATCAACCTAATACCAGAAAGAGTTAAGGAGAGAATTGAGAAGGGAATTAGAGGAGAAGTTCCAGAGACACCTAAAAAAGATGATCCAATATTTAATAATGTTTGGAACATAATTATTGCGAGCAATTATATTGCACTTAAAGCCATGGCTAAGAAAGCTAGAAAATTAAATCTTAATCCAATAATTTTAACTTCACAATTAGAAGGTGAAGCTAGATATGTAGGCAGAGTATTTGCGTCAATAATTAAAGAAGTAAAATTTACTGGAAATCCAATTAAACCTCCAGCAGTAATCATTGCTGGTGGAGAAACAACTGTAACAGTAATTGGTAATGGTATTGGTGGTAGAAATCAAGAATTAGCCTTGAGTGCAGCTAAATCCATTAAGGGATTAAGAGGAGTGGCATTAGCATCAATTGGAAGTGATGGAATAGATGGAATAACAGATGCAGCTGGAGCAATAGTTGATGGAGAAACAATAATAGAGGCAGAAAGACTCAGATTAAATCCAGACGAATATCTAATCAATAATGATTCATATAACTTCTTCAAGAAAATAGGTAAAAGCTTAATATTCACAGGGCTAACAGGAACAAATGTAAATGACTTAATAATTGGAGTAATAATATCAGATGCTTTATGACTTTCAATTCATGGTAGAAAAATAGGTTATATTTCATTTGAAGAACTTGAGAAGGAGAGCATAATTAAACAGGAGAAAATTTCAAGAAAATATATTTAAATGATGAAGCTATTCAAAATACCATTAAATTTGCGGATGCTTTAGTTTAATATTTAAAGCTGTGGGGAAAAAATTAATACTTACAGAATATTACTGAATTAAATGTTAATGACTTAATAGTGATGTTATGAATTTAATCTATATGGTATATTTTATGTTTGTCTAGGAGTGATAGGAATAGTGGGGTAGGAATTATAAGCATGTTGTCATTTTCAATATAATCTAAGTCGTGCATTGAAATGAGTATTTTTTCTCTAAATCTATGTCTATTTGCGAAATCGATTTTACTAACACTTTTACTCCATTTATCTTCAATGCCTAGTAATTTTAAATTATCTCTTAGAATTGTGAAGTCGGTTTCTTTTCTCTCAACATAAAACATTACTCTTGGATGGTGATCCATAAATTGTCTAGCTAAATGTTCACCTACAATATTTTCAACTAATATGCTTTCATTCTCATATGAATAGTCTCTGTAAACACTGTATACATAACCCTTAAAGACACTATAGAGGAATGGATCTGTGAAGTAGACTTTTTTCTCCTTCCTATAGTCTGGTGTTTTTGAAGTTGGGCTTACTTGATAAAATATTCTTAAGAGAAGTAATCCTTCAAGTAATTCAATATAATCTCTAACTGTTACATGGCTGCCAATATCGGATTCTCTAGCTAAATTTGCATAGGAAAATTTTGATGAAATTTTCTCAATTATGGAATACATTAATTTTCTAAGTAGAGTAATTTTTCTACCTAAATATGCTAAGTCGCCTTCAATCCACTTAACATAGTCTAGATAGGTTTCTTCACTAATAATATTATTATATTTAAATTGATATGAGGGCTTCAAAAATCCACCAGTTTTAAGATAATTTCTAAATAAACTATTTAATTCATTAATGAATGGAGCTAATTTTAAAATTTCATTATAGAAGGGCTTTAAATTGTATAGTTTACCTAAATTAAAAGTCTTTAATTCCCTTAATCTAATTTTTAAATCTTTAGATCCGAAAAGTTCAATATACTCTCTAAATGTTAATGGTAAGAATATTTTAACTCTGATGTTTCTTCCAGGCATGCGTTCATAGCCTTTAAAAAGCCAAATTGAACTTGAACCAGTAACGTATAATAGATTATTCTTATTAATCCATGTGTCGAGTAAGTATTTGACTGCGGCTTCCCAATTATTGACAAATGTTATTTCATCCAATAATATGTATTTAAACCCGGGAATATTGCTAAATAAATTGTTATATGTATTTATTAAGTCGATAATATCGCTTTTCCTCTCTAAAAGTTCACATGAAAAATATAGTATGCATCTTGGATCAACTTTATGTTTAATTAAGTGATGTATCATGAGTTTAAGATAAGTTGTTTTACCTACTTGGCGTGGCCCTAATAGAATAGTGTTATTAAGTGATGTATAGGAATACGTTTTAGCTGGACTTTTACTTAGTGCTTCAATTACCTTGCTATCATTTTCAATTTCACTTGGATCATTCCACCAGGGATTTAATCGAATTAAATCATTAATTCTCATGGTTCTGACAGTAAATTGTCAGAGAATATATATAATTTTTGTTATTGGAATGTCAATATAATTATTCAAACTAATTATTAAATTTTGGAAATTATAAAATATAGTTGAGAATATATTGTTTGGACGTGAATTATTATGGAGAAAGTTATTGGATATATTACTGATAAAAGTGTTCCTGGTAGGGAATTTAGATGGGAGAATGGATTTATTGAAGTTAGGAGTACTGATGGTAGGTTAATTAAAATTTGGCTTCTAGGAGTAATTGTTCAATGGCTTAATATTGGAGATAAAGTTAGAATTGAAGCTGAAAAAATATTTGGAGAAATTTCTGGTGAGAGTGTTAGAATTTATAAGTTGATTGAATATTCTAAGTCTTCAAATAAAGTTGAGGAAGTTTTAATTTGGCCATTATATGAGAAAAGGTATGAATATCCAAGATTAGATCCAGTTAAGGGTGAAGTACTATATACATATAGGATTATTGCTCGTGAAGCTAGAACTGAGAGAGATTATATGGATATAGTTGAGCTTGAGCAGTATCATTATGCATCTAAGAAAGAATTGGTTGCATTATGGAAGCTTCCTGATGGAAGAATAGTTGAAAGTAATATTCAGCCAGAATGTAAGGAGGGTAAAGCAGAGTTAGTTGCAATTAAAGGTTCACTTCCAGCTTCAAGATTTCTAGTACTTGAATTAGCTGTTAGGGAGGCATTTGAACCTAGAATTGTTGGTTATGTTAGGATTGATCCACCAGTACCCGCAATGCATAGGAGGATAATTAAGAATGGTAAAGTAATTATTGAGAGGGATATTAGGAGTAAAGTTTTTCCAAGGGAATGGATTTATCCAACATATTGGCCTGAAAGATTAATGAAAAAATTAGCTGAGCAATTTAAGGAGCTTTCTGAAATTCATGGTAGAAGAATGGCCTACTACATGCTTAGTGAGAAGGTTAGAGAGGAGGCATTACGTACATGTAATACAGCTGCAGCTAGAATTGCTAGGGTGGTTATTCATCCAGATTATAGGGGTGATGGACTTGGAATGTTTGCAGTTAAAGCAGCAATTGAATGGATTAGGGAGCGAAGAATACCTGAAATGAGGAAGAAGAAGCATTTAGTTGAAACTATAGCTATGATGGCTAAATATCATCCATTCTTCGAGAGAGTTGGATTCAAATATTTATGGGATACAGCTAGTGGGAGACCAGTACTATATTATCCACTTACAAGTGAAGCTGAGAAAATAATAAACAACTTCCTAACTAAAGACCCCTATGCTAAGAAGCATGGAGGAAAACTTTATAGGTCGAGATATAAAGTTGAGGAGCCAATTGAAAAGCCTATAATATTCAAGGATATATCAAAAATGTATTCAAGTGAATTAGATATATCTGCACTTCATGAAGATTTGCAAGAAGTATTAAGGGCATTTGGAGTAGTGAGGAGAGTAGTTCAAAGATATGTTTTGAGAAATGTAAACTTAGAGATAAATCCTGGGGAAGTAGTTGTAGTTGTAGGTATTTCAGGTGCAGGTAAAACAACATTTTTAAGAATGATTATTGGAGAAGCACTTAAAATTAGAAGTGAGAGATATATGCCAACTTCAGGTAAAATTATTGTTCCAAAAAACATTAGAGTTTCAGCATTACTTCCAGGTGAAATTGAGCCGAAATTTGAGGAAGAATCATTACTAGAACATATGTATAATAAAATTGGGGATATTGTAGCTGCAATAGAAGTACTTAATATTAGTGGATTGACAGATGCAGTATTCTATAGAGCTAGATTTAGAGAATTATCGACAGGTCAAAAGGAGAGAGCTAAAATAGCTTCATTATTAGCTGAAAAACCAAATGTACTCATCATAGATGAATTCACAGCCCATTTAGATGTATTAACAGCACAGAGGGTTGCTAGGAAAATATCTTCAATTGCTAGGAAAAATAAAATTACATTAATAGTTGCAACAAATAGACCTGAAGTATTAAAGGCATTAGCTCCAGATAAAATATTATATGTGGGTTATGGAAGTATAATGGTTAAAAAATAGTAATTTATTTTTTAATTCTAGCTTTTAAGCTAAGTTCATCTAAATATTTGAGATCATCATCGCTTAAATATACTTCAATTGCCTCTAATGCTTCTTCAAGATGTGATAATTTAGAAACACTTATTATTGGTATTATTGGTATTCCCCATTTTCTCTCCATATTAATTGTCCATGCAAGTGAAAGTTGGGCCGGCGTTAAATCCTTGCTTTTAGCGAAATCCATGTATTCTAATAGGAAGCTTAAGTTTTCATTTGTAAAATATTTCTCAGAAATCCATTTCATATATGTAGCACGGGATAATTCGGGTATTCTCCATTTTCTATTCTTAACATCTACATATTTTCCAGTTAAAATTCCCTGTGCAAGTGGAGAATATGCTGCCAATCCAATTCCATACTTCCTAGCTATAGGGAGTATGTCTTTTTCAATTTCCCTCTCAATAAGATTATATCTATATTGGAGTACAACTATTGGTTCCAAATTATAAGTTCTAGTAATATTTATGAATTCAATTAAGTCTAATGCTGGAATGTTACTTGCACCAATATATAGAATTAATCCATTCTGAACTAGATAGGTGAATGTTCTCATAATTTCAATTTTAGGAGTTTCAGGATCATGTCTATGCATATAGTAAATATCAATATAATCCATTTGTAATCTCTTAAGGCTCTCCTTAACCTGCCACATTACATGCTTCCTATTTAAGCCTTCATCATTTGGACCTGGACCCATTCTACCAGCAACTTTAGTTGCAATTACAAGTTCCTGCCTATCATAATCCTTCAATAATTTTCCAAGTAATTTCTCAGCATATCCTACACGTCTAAGATCTACTGGAGACATGCCTCCATGATATCTATTTGCAGTATCTATGAATGTAAGTCCATTATCAATAGCCACTTTAAGAACACGCTTAAATTCATCTACATTAATCTTATATGCTCCAACCTCATCCTTCTCAGGTAGTCTAGGTAAATGCCAAGTACCTAAACTAATTGCAGAAACTTTTAAGCCGCATGTTGGAGATAGATGCTTATATTTCATTAAGCCCCCTCCAATCTACATGGTATAATAATTATGATTAACATTGAATATTAAAATTGTGATAATGTTTTATATTCAGCTGTCCTAGCCTTCATCATCAATTCGGCGTTCCAGCGGTCATCATCAAAATAGTTTATTTAGTTATTTTAAATAAAAATTATGGAAATTAAAGTTTAGCTGCTTCAGCAAGTTTCCTTTTTCTTTCCTCAAGCTCCTTTTTAGCTTCATCTATTAATTTGGGATTTAATAGTAGGTCTAGTGCAGTTAATGCAAGCATTTTTGCTCCTAAAATTAATCCCTTATGTCCGGGTTCTGAACCTGCGGCTTTAGCAAATTCTTCTGAATGACCTGGAACATCTTCTGGAACTATTTTAATTGATATTTCTAATGCAGGTATTACTTGACTAACATTGCCAAAATCTGTTGAACCCTTACCCTTATACTTAATTATTTCTTCGAATGGTTCATGTTCAACTTTTAGGTAATCAAAGTTATTTAATGCCAATTTAATTAATGTTTCATTTGGAATTATATTTGCATAGGTATTAGCTGTCTTAGTAAATTTCATTTTAGCTCCAGTTTGAAGTGCAGC
>CAZCCB010000079.1:0-5982 GCA_964497155.1 uncultured Nitrososphaerota archaeon
AAATTAATGAATGAAGGTTATTCTTTAAGAGAGGCAGCTAAAATTGTTTCAAGGAAAATTGATGCATCTCCAAGTTTAATTGACAAGCTAGTAGAATACATGCCAATTGAAGGCTACTTGAAAACTAATATTAAGGAGTGCAGTAAGTTACCAGTTGATAGTTTAGTAATTTTGCATGGAAGAGTAATTGGAGTTTATATTGGAAAGAAATTATGTAGGGATATTATTAGCGATATTAGAGGTATTGAAGCTGCACAATTCACTTTGAGAGATCCATCTGGAATGATCTTAATTGAAGTTGTTGGACCAGTTAATGTAACTTTAATGAGAGGATCAGTTATAAGAGTTGAGGGTAAAATTAAGCGAACATCAAGAAATGAAGTTTACGTAATTGCAAATAATATTGTTAGACTACAATCAATTGAAGATTATTTTAATGAACTCTCCAATCTAGAACTCATTGATATAAGTAAGCTGCCTAAATCAATTAATGGCATACTAGTTAAGCCTTATGAAGGCAAGGTTGTTGAGGCAATTACGATAGGTAAATCGAAGAGACTTGAACTAGTAATTATAGGAATAATTTTATGTGCACTTGCATTTGCTAGCATACCTATTTTAAGTATATTTGCATGTTGTGCTGGATTAGCACTAATAGTTTATGGACTTATTTCTGAAGCACCTGAAATTAAGAGTTATGAAATAGCTAGATTTCTCGCCAGAATGATTATAGAGCATCATCCACCATGGCTTAGAGATAGATGCTTAAAACTAAATATTTATGGCAAACAAATATACTTATGTGCTAGATGCACTGGAACATTAATAGGATATATTTTCACTAAATTACTTCAAATAGCATCTCCATCAATCCCAATAACTGCAATACTCGGATTACCAGCGCTCATTGACTGGTCAACTCAGAAGCTTGGATTTAGAGAAAGCAATAATTTAATTAGAATTTTAACTGGACTATTACTTGGCTCTGGAATTGCATTATCATTAAACTTCAATTTCATTGAAAGATTAATTATCATATTGAGTTACTTATCAATAATGCTTACAATAAGCTTTCTCTCAATTAGAGAATTTAAATTCAAAAATAAAATCAATTCCATCAATAATACTTTAATAAATATCAATTAAAAGATAATATCATAAAAGTAAGATTTAAGTAATATCAAATTCTTACATTCGATGGTGATTTAATGAATAAAACTATTATTTCCAAGAAAGGTCAAGTCGTAATATCGAAAGCAATTAGAAAAATGCTAGGTTTAACTCCAGGAACAATTCTTAAAGTTAGAGTTGAAGGAAAGAAAATTATTCTCGAACCATTAGAGGAACCGCCAAAAGAAATCTTCATTGAAGCAGGTTCATAAATCACTGAGAAAATTCTGCAGGAAGCAAAACATTAAGCTATAAAGCTAGGAAATTACTTGAAGATTTAAGTGTAAAGCTTAATTAGAGTAGCATTAGATAATAGCGTCATTAGATATTATCATTGACTAGCTCAGCTAACCATAATCTTCATCATAAGTTTTAGCTATTAGGAGAAGCTATTTGGAAGTGAATATCTACTTTAACTATTTAGATAGCTCTCTAAATTCTTTAGCTAATCTGGCAAATGCTACTTTAATATCAATTTTACCATTAAATTCAGTTGGAGAACGTATTTCAGTTAATATTGGTATTTCACGTCTACTAGCTGATAATTCTAAGCTTGATGTACTTTCCAAACCGCTCCTAGCAATTGGACGTGCATATTCTAGAATGCTGCTTTCAAATTTCATTGGCTCTATTAACTGCGCTTCTTCACTCATTTTAGATGGCATTTGAATTATTGATTTAAGAGCTCTAGCAAATACTCTTCCAAAACCAGTTAATCTTAACTTTTTAGTTTTAGTTGAAGGCTCCTCAAAAATAAGTCCACGTGAAACAAGTTTTCTAACCAATCTACTATACCTATTCTTTATAGCTGGATTTGACGGGTCATCACCGCACCATTTAATAATAGATTTAATTGATTCAGCTCTACCACCATGCATAATTAATGCAACTAAAATTCTAATTTCATCTAAATTTGGATGTTCAAGCCTATTTCCAGGCAAATATATTTCTTGTGGAACTGTACCTTTCCTCATTCTAACTCTACTAAACCATTCTTCAAATTCAGGTGTTCCAGGTTCAGGAATATACCATCCACGTTCAGCTGGAGGTACAATATATATGCTTACATTAGGAAACATTAAACTAACAGTTACAGCTGCACCATAAGCTTCCTTAGTTGTTGAGGTTGCATCAATAAAAACTCTCCTCTTATTATCAATAACCTCAACCTTTAAAGCCTTATAAAGTGAAGTAAAAACATCCTCATAATCTTGAGGATTAATACCGATCCGTTTAGGCTTAGATCCTGCAAATGTTAATGCTCTTTCTAAATCCCTAGCATTTCTCTGCGATGCTATTCCATAAACATCACGCTTTTTATCATAGAATAGATATATTGCCTCTAATGGTTCACGTATTCTCCAATAATTAACTCCATCGATGATTCTCTGATAATCATAGCCGACGAAGCACATTAGTACGACCATTAGAGTCACCGTTTTCTCTAACAGTAGTATTTTGTGGATTAGAGTTATATACCTTTTGATATAGTAACAAATTTATTGTTACTATACCAGGAAAATATTATGATATATATTCAATGAATTATAGTACGCTATAATTTACTCTTCACTCTCCAAGCTTTTCTCAAAATTTTTCATGATAATTCATTATGAATATAATGTGATAGTAACAGATTTTTGTTATCATAATTGTTTCATGGATTACTGTACATCTAATTTATTTCAGTGACATCCAAATATTTTAGTATTAGTTAGAGTGTTTTATTTTGTTAAATTCGATATTAAGATTAATTTAAAATATGTTTTTAACTATTAAAATTATTGTGATGAGATGAATGAATTAATTGAGGGGTTCAATGAAATAGTAAGTGAATTAAAGAGAATTTTAAGTGGGAAAATTGAGAGTCCACAGTGGACTTTAACTGGAGAATTAATTACTAATCCCTATCCAGTTCTTAAGGATAGGGGTAGAATTATTAGGGGATTATCTATTAGGAAGGATTATTTTCATGAATTAAAAGTTAAGAAGCATAATCGTAGAGTTCTTTCAGTTGATGCTTCACTTAAAATTTTATTTGATTGCGGTTCATTTCAAATTGTCTTAGCTAAAGTTTCATATTCAATTTGGAGTGGTAGGAATAGGATTTTGGATTTTGAACCTAAATTGAAGGTTAAACTTGTTAAGAGTAGGCTTGAAGCTATGGAATTTCTATTTAATATTGAAATTGAAACTGTAATGGAAGCTGCAAATAAACTTGGTAAGGGTGATTATTGTATTCTCGACAGAGCCTTAATGGCAATTCCAGCTTATAAGGAGAATTCACGTAAAATTCTTGATAGATTATGTGATTACATGTATCTTAAGGGTGTAAGGTTAATTGGAATTACTAAGAGTAGTCAATTAGAAATTAATACTGGTGAAAATCTGCTTGGACATTTACTTCATAGGAGTAGGGAGTTTATTAGTGATAAGGCATGGTATTATTATCCAATATTTAGATTAAATCAATATCCAAAATGGTATTTAGGTGTAATTTCAGTTGTAAAATTTTCAGCTGATTCCGATCATGTATTTAGAGTTGATATTAATAGACGTGATGTAAATAATATTGATGTTATAGATGAATATTTAAGTGAAATAGCATATCTCCAAGATCCAGCAATTCCAGGATATCCATATCCACCTAAAAGTTGTCATGATGAAGCTAAAATCCATAAGCAAGAATTAGCCTATCTTAGACTAGCCTTTCTTGAATCATTAGATAATGTTACTAGAGAACGATTCATAGCTAATTTAAAGTCAACAAGCTTTAAGGAGGAAAAATTATGGGCGAAATGAATAGAGTTGGAGTTGTAATTTGGATTGAAAATACAACAATTCATTTCAGAATATTTAGTAATGTAATTGTTGAGCGTGGCCAGTTACTTAAAATAGTTGATAAAGGATTAAAATTCATAATTAGAGTATATGATTTTAAACCTGAAGCATTACTCTCATCAGCTGAAATTGCAAGAATATCATTTAAAAAAGAGAGAGGAGAAGAAATTGAACTTATTGATAAACCATTAAGATGTTATGATGTTGCATTAGCCAATATAATTGCACAAATAGATGGTGATGGAAAAGTTCATGGACCAACAACATTCCCATCACTATTCACTTATGTAGAATATTTAACAGATGAAGATACAGAGCAATTAAACTTAGATACAGGTGATATTGAAATTGGATATTTAAGGAGCGGTCATAAACCAGTTAAGCGTAAAGTTACATTAAATGGAATTAAAACATTTCCACACCACATATTAGTATGTAGCATTACAGGTGGAGGGAAAACAAATTTCGGAAAAGTATTGGCATGGAATATTATGAGAAGCCAAGGCGCATATTCATTATTAGTAATTGATACTGAAAGCGAATATTTTGATGGCGGAGATATAAGTCATTATGGATTAATACATAGCATTTATTCAGAAGAAAACTTATTCTATGTAACTGGGAAAGTTAGATTCCCATGTAAATATACTTATGAATTTAAATTTAATGGCATAAAAATAACAAGGAAAGTAAATGCATATCCACTGGAAATTTGGTGGGGTGAACTTAGACCAGAAGATTTTGAGCAAACAGGAGAATTCACACCACCCCAAGAATCACTATTATGGATGGCATGGAAAAGATATCATAGAAAATGGCTCGAATACCTATTAAGTAATGATGCAAATATAATTTACAATGACTTTAAAGGAAAAATACAGAAAATAACCATACTTGTAACTAAGAGAAAATTAAGGAGAATACTTGGAGATGAGGAAATATTTAAGAGAGACAAATGTGATACCAATTTAATTCAAGCAATATTACATGAAATATGTAATGGAAAAGTAATTTTAATAGACATGCCAACAGCTTCAGAAGCACAAGAAAAATTAATAACAGTATTGTTTGCAAGAAGAATCTTTAAATTCTATGAGAAACTCAGGAAGATTGCACCTGAAAAATGGGAGAAACTTCCAACAATGCTAATATTAGTTGAAGAAGCACACAGATATTTGTCTAAAAAAGCACTTTATGCTGGAAGTATTAAACGTGAAAACATATTTTCAATAATAAGTAAGAGAGGAAGGAAATATAGAGTTGGAATATGCTGTATAACGCAAATGCCAGGTGAACTTGATGAACCAATAATTAGACAGCAATTAACTAAAATAATATTGCCATTACCAACAAAACCTGATTACCAATTAATAATTAATTATAGTCCATATTTAGATAATGCTGGACAGGAAATTAAAACTCTTGATAGGGGAGAAGCATTAATTGTATCATCGCCATCAGGACTTAAATTTGCAGTACCAGTTAAAATATACTGCTATGAAAGTTTAATTGAAAGGGAACTTAAATGGGAAACTTCACAAATAAAAGTAAAGCAATTATTAAGAGCCATATAATTAAATTTATAAACTAAAGAATAGCTAGGTAGACTTGAGAAATCATGACATTAAATTTAAGTGAATTAAAGGCAAAAATATTTGAACTACTTAAAACTGATGAGGAATTTCGCTACTCAATAATAGGTCTCTTAGGATTAGATACAATTATAAATGAATTGAAGAAATTAAGGGAAGACTTTAACAAGAGATTTGAAATGATAGATAGAAGATTCGAAGAAATAAATAAGAGATTTGAATTAATAGATAAAAGATTTGAGGAAATGAATAGAAGATTCGAATTAATTGATAAGAAATTTGAAATGGTTAATAAAAGATTTGAAATGATAGATAAGAGATTTGAAGCAATTGAAAAAACATTACTTGAACATACAAAGACATTGAAGGAACATGGAAA
>CAZCCB010000080.1:0-1094 GCA_964497155.1 uncultured Nitrososphaerota archaeon
CTCATGAAAATGATTGTACTGGGGCTTATGTAGCATTATTACGTAAAGTTTAATGAGATTTATTGATATTAATTATATTCTATTTCTTTCTTGGATATATTGCTTCTTTTGGTGCTTTCTTAAACATTTCAAGATATGGTCTTAATACTTTTGGTATTATTACTGTTCCATCTGGTTCTTGATAGTTTTCAAGTATTGCTGTAATTGCTCTTGTTGATGCAATTGCAGTTGAATTTAATGTATGAACAAATCCTTTTTCAAATCCCTTCTCAACTTTTCTTTGAAATCTAATTTTAAGTCTATAGCTTTGCCAATCTGTGCAATTGCTACATGAAACCATTTCACGATATTTTCCTTGAGCAGGCATCCATGCTTCTAAATCATATCTCTTAGCTACAACTGCACTTAATTCTCCAGTACAAATATTTACTATCCTATATGGAATATCTAATCCTGACCATAATTCCTCCGCATTTTTAATTAATTTTTCAATCCAATTCCATGAATCTTCTGGTAGGCAGAATACGAATTGCTCTACTTTATGGAATTGATGTACTCTAAATATTCCTTTAGTATCTTTTCCATGTGCTCCAGCTTCCTTTCTAAAGCATGGACTTATACCGGTATATAGGAGTGGTAGGTCATCTGCATTTAATATTTCATTCATATGAAGTGCTGCTAATGGATGCTCACTTGTAGCTATTAGGTATAAGTCTTCACCTTCAACTTTATAAATTGCATCTTCAAAATCGCTTAGAGTTGTAACTGCTTCATAGGCTTTCCTCCTCATCATGTATGGTGGAAGTACAACTGTGAATCCCTGTTTAGTCATGTAATCTAATGCATACATTAATAATGCTATATCAAGCCAAACCAAATCATCGAATAAATAGTAGAATCTTGAACCTGCAACTTCACCTGCCTTTAAAGTATTACCTAAACCTAATACTTCAAGCATGTCTGCATGTCCAGTTGGCTTCCAATCAATAACTTCATATTCAATGTTAAATCCCTTGGTTTGCTTTAAAAATTGATCTAAATATCCTTCCCAAACCTTTGGTTTACCATAAAATCTTATTGGTACATTATCATCC
>CAZCCB010000080.1:1104-5787 GCA_964497155.1 uncultured Nitrososphaerota archaeon
TTATCATCCTCATCCTTACCAATTGGAACTGATTCATGAACAATATTTGGAATGCCAAGTAAAACTCTATTTCTTTCATCTTCAACTTCTCTTAATAATTTCTCTTTAACTTCAATTTCCTCTAAAAGTTTTTTAGCTTCATTTATTTTTGCTTCACGTTCAGCTCCACTAAGCTTGGCCACTTCTCTTGACAATATGTTATGTTGTCTTCTAAGTTCATTGAGTTCAGTTAAAATTTTCCTCCACTTCCTATCTAATTCAACAGCTCTATCGACAATGGATTCATCTAATCCACGTCTACGCTGGGACCACTTAATTTTTTCAGGATTATTTCTTATTAGGTATAGCATGCTCCACATTATTACACCTTCACATTTACGTAATAATTTAAATTTGAATCCAATATATAAAGTAAATTGGCTTTGTAATTTAAAAATTTATATTAAATAATATGGTGGAGAAATTTGGAATTTTACTTTAATGTTGATTCTATTCTGGTAAATGTTATTCCAACTTTACTCATTTCATTTAAATATTCATTGAATAACTTTTCATTTAAACCAATTTCCTCTGGAAATATTGCTCCAATTTCCCTTATTTCCTTAAGTTTTCCATCTAAAGCCATCATTGTTAATCTTGAATGTGTAAGTCCAGTTGTCTGCTGCATTGCAGTTAATTTTTTCTCCTCATTATAATATGTTGCATTAATATATGTTACCTGCTTATCTCCCTTAGTTCCCCTAACCATCGTTAAGACTTTGTCTCTTGGATCAGCAGTTAATTTCTTTTCAATAACTTTAGCTGTAACTTCAATTGGTGCAATTTCTATTTCACCAATTTTAATTGGCTCCTTTGAAATTAATCCTAAATCTCTAAGCAATTTTATTTGCTCTAAATGTCCCTTCCATCTAAGTGAATATTCAGCCATGTATGGTACATCCTTAAATGTTATGAGTAGGCTTCTAAGTCCATCCGATAGGAAGTATTCATATTCACCTTCACCTGGAAATTCTATTACACCTGAATCTTCAAGTGGATCTATCCATACAATTTCTCCATTAACAACCTTTCTACTCTTCCTCGAATACATTCCTAAGTATCCAATTGGACTCCAAGTAATATTGGTTTTAAGTGGCTTACCAGTTGGATCTTGAGGCATTCCACCACAATAAATTTCAAGTTTATCTAATCCACCCAATTCACGGTAAATTGCTCCACTTAAAATTTGAACCATACCTGGAGCTACACCAGCATATAGTACTGCATAAACCTTATTTTTCTTAGCTATTTCATCTATTATTCTCGGGTCTTGGGCTGAAAGTGAAGTTACATCTGTTAGATTTAGTCCATGTTCGACAACTGCTTTTGATCCATTAAATGCTATTGGCCATGGAAGTGATGAAGCTACAACTCTAACTTTACCTTTAAATTCACTTAGCCATTTAAAGTCATCCTTAATATGATAGGTATCTACTCCCAATTCCTTTTTAGCTCTCTCCAATGCATTTAGACTTACATCTGCCACTATTACTTTATATCCACTATTAACTAAATCGTATGCTGTTGCGTATCCCATTCTACCGAAACCCATTAAAAGAACATCGTACAAAATATCACCACAATTTTAAGTAAAGTAAGTGTATATTAATAAGCTTTGGGGATAGAATGGTTAATATAAAATCGTTATTATCAAATAAACCTAAAACAATTAAAATATATCTTGATAACTCATACTTAAAAAAATACACAAGTAAGGTTTTAGAAATAATATTTGAACGTGGTTCACGTGCCTACATAATTTTAGACAGAACAATTTTTCATCCAAAAGGTGGAGGTCAACCAAGCGATATTGGAATTATCAAATATAATAACTCAATTTTTGAAGTTAAGAAAGTCTTAAACATTAATGATGTACTTGCTCATTATGGAAAATTTAAGACTCAACCATTCAATATTGGTGATAATGTCGAGTGTGAATTGAATTGGAATTTTAGATATAAAGTTATGAAACTTCATACTGCTGGTCATATTTTAGATTATGCTTTAAGGGAGGTTTATGGTAGGGTTGTAGATACTATTGATGCAATGCATGGGCCGCCGAAAGCCTATATAACTTATAATGCTGAAACACCTTCATCAGGTCAATTGAAGAGAATTGAGGAGATAGCGAATGGAATTGTAAGGGAGGATAGAAATGTTAAGATAGTTTATGTGAATAGGGAGAGGCTTGAGGAAGTGGTATTTAATGCTCCAAATTTAGCAAGATTACCTGAAAGTGAAAGCTATAGGATAGTGGTTATTGAGGGTGTAAATGGAATACCATGCACTGGAACCCATTTAAAGAGAACTGGTGAAATAAGTTTAATTAAAATTTTGGGTGTAGAGAAAGTTAATGATGGATTTAAGTTATATTATGATGCAGATTAATGGTGAAATATTATGGAGGATTTATGGAGTAAGGTTGGATTATGGATTGCAGTAATACTAACAATAATAATTTTATTTAATCCTTTAATTGACTTAATTAGAAAATTGAAGAGAAAAATGTGAATTAATACATAAATATAATATTTAGATTTGAAGTGATTTCCATGAATGTTTTCCTCAAATTTATTCATTAGAGTTCCATTATAAGTTTTCTCAATATTGGGTCTGGTATCATATATGTTACTCCTATTTTCTCTATTAGCATTGCATTAGATAGTCTCTTCAACATATCTCTCAAAGTTTTCTTTGATACTCCTAGTTTTTTCTCTAATTCACTCCATTTTGCTGGTAAGTTTTTTAATAATTTTATGTATTTATTTTTATTTATTTTATTTCTTAGGAATCTATTTAATTCCTCAATCATTATATTTTTACCTTCATCATAAACTTTCTCTAGTGCATTATAATGAGTCAATTTTCTGACGCATCTATAATTTCCATAATATGTTAGCCATCCTGGATATCCATTTAATAATTCAATTACCTCATTAATTTCATTCATATCAATATTATATTTATGTTCATTGAAACCCTTAATTAGAAATTCTCTACTCTGTTCTCTTGTGAATGGATTTAATTTTAGTATTGCTGGTGTTCTTCCATACATTGGACTTGTTGGTTTTGGATTTAATAGGTTTTCTATTATTCCCATCATTGATCCAGTCATTATTAATTTAACATTATATGTATCCCAAATTTTCTTTAGGAGTTTTAGGAAGTAGTTTGATGGTATTTCTTGAACTTCATCTAATCCAATAATTTTACCTTCAAGTTTGCTGAAGATATCTTCAGCTATTTTCATCCATGAAAATTTAATTAATTTGAAGTCTAATTCAATTTTAATTGTTTTAATTGACTTTATGAGTTCAATTATAAATCCTCTAATACTATTTATTCCCATTAAATTTACATATATACCATTAACTTCATTTAGGAATGTTTTTAGAAGTGATGTTTTTCCAGTCATTCTCCTACCTAAAATAATTATCCATTCACTTTTAATTAATCTATGTAATTCATTTAGCTCTCTACTTCTTCCAAATAATTCCTTTCTATTTTCTTTGGGTTTTAAATTGAATAGCATTATTGGTTACCCTGGTAACTAGTTACCCTGGTAACCTAAATATACTTATCTATATCTAAACTGTTATAATTAATGATTGGTGAAGTTATATGAAATTAAAATTAATATCATCTAAAATTTATGAGACCCCTAAGGATTATTCATTTCATTTAACTGCATGTACATATAATTTCTATTGGTTTTATAATGGGGAGAAGCTTTTAATTCCATTAGATTTTGCTAGTAGAGTTATGGCTATGATTTTTAGGGAAAATTCAAATATGCTTAGAATTAATATTTATGCTCCAAATAAAATTGATAATGTTGATTCATATTTTGAATTAACAGTTAATTCTATTGGTTTATATGAGGATTTAACTGATTTTTATGATTATTGGAGGAGGGATCCGCTGCTTTCTCCTTCATTTGAATTTCTTAGAGGCTTTCACTTGAGGATGACTAGTTTATGGAATGCACTTTTAATTGGAATTTGCCAGCAGAATGCTAGTTTTAGGCAGGGTTGGAGCATGCTTGCTTATCTTTATAAGTTGCTTGGATTTCACGTTGAAATTAATGATTATGGTTACACTGTTTTTCCTCCATCTCCAATGGATATTTTGAATGCTAGTGATCAAGTTCTTAGGGCTTGTAAGTTGGGTTATAGAGTTAATGCTATACGAAATGTTGCTAGGGAATTTGTTGAAGATAAACTTTCAAATGAAATGGTTAGTAGGCTTGGTGAGGGAGATTTAATTAGGATTAGGGGTGTTGGTAAGTATACTGCTAGACTTGCATTAATTTTGGCTGATAGGCGTTATAGTTTAGCTCCAATTGATAGATGGCTTGAAAGGATAATTTGTAAAATTTATAATGTTTCTATTAGTGAAGCTGAATCTGAATGGAGGCGTAGATGGAATGGTTGGTGTGGTTTGGCTGCATTTTTAACTACTATTATTCTTGATGCTGAACCATTGAGATTTGCTTTGAAGAGAATTGATGAGGGAAGACTTATTCCTGAAGTTAATGTTGATAAGATGTCTCCATTAACTCTCTGGAGAGTTAAATTTTGAAGTTTAGTTTTGAATATTTAATTTTAATTTCATTTATATTTGGATTATTATTTGCATTTATGA
>CAZCCB010000081.1:0-3405 GCA_964497155.1 uncultured Nitrososphaerota archaeon
CTATTTAGTCTACGCTTTCAATTCTCTTTTCATGAGATTCCTATGGCTGTTATCGTTACACTCCAGTTGCTGCCGGTTGCCTTTCAATTCTCTTTTCATGAGATTCTTACGCTGATAGTAATTACGTTTATATTTTGAAGAGAATCTTTCAATTCTCTTTTCATGAGATTCTCCAACTGAATTGTGATCTAAAAGGGATATTTGAGTCATACTTTCAATTCTCTTTTCATGAGATTCTTAAGATTTATATACCCCTATATAAGGGGTTTTCTTCAGTTTAATGTATTACTTTTCACCCTGATATAGTTTTTCATTGGTTGATATTGCGGGAGAGAAATGGAGATCATCAATTGATGAGAGTTTCCCGCAAGTTTTGTTGGGGATTTTGGTTTGATGTTTTGGGATTTATTTTTGTATTATTTGTTTTATTTTGATTTTTTGTAGTGTTTTTAGTAGTGGTAGTCCTATTATGTAGCATGATATTGTTTCTCCTATTAGGATTGATGTTAGGCATATCCAGTATGGTATTCCGTAGAATGCTGATATGTAGGTTGATATTCCTATTGATATTATGATGATTGGTGGTATTGGTGCTAGGTATATGTTTTTGATTTTCATTACTATTATTGCTGATATTAGGTTTAGTATTGGTCCTATTATTATGTCTATTAGTCCTATTGGTGATAGTAGGTTTGCTATTATGCATCCTATTGTTACTCCTATTGCTGCTGGATATCCTAGTAGGTATGGTAGTGGGAGTAGGGCGTCTGTTATTCTTATTTGTATCCATGCGTAGCTTAATTCTCCTAGTAGTGGTGTTCCTACTCCATATATGGCTGCTATTAGGGATGCTAATGCTATTTGCCTTGTCTTTCTTGCTTGCATAGTTTTCACCGCTACTTCATAATTTCATAAATTAATTTGCATATGAAATTTCTTCTTTGAATTATTAAGTTTATTGAAGTTTTGCCTTTACATGTTAGTTGGATAGTTAAATTTAATTTGATTATTTCTAGTTGATATTTGATGATGAGGGTGCGAGTTTCTGATTTGTGATGATGGATTGGCTGGCTGATATTAATGATATTTAATGGGTGGGAATATGAGGGTTGCAGTTGGTTCTGATGATGTTTATGATGTTGCTAAATTTATTGTTGATGAATTGGAGAGGCGTGGTTTTGAGGTTGTTAGGATTGCTGCTAATAAAGTTAGGGGTGTTAGGGCTGCACTTTGCTTTGATGCTTATAGTGCTAGGGGTGCTAGATTATGGAATGATGCTAATGTCCTTGCTTTGAGTGCCAGATTAACTAGTAATATTATTGCTAGGGAAATTATTGATGCTTGGCTTGGAGTTAAGGAGATTGATCAAGTGAAATTGAAAATATTTAGTATATTTGAAAGTAAATGTTGCTGATGGAAAGATTGATATATTTAAGAATGTAAATAAGATATTCTTGGGGTGATATTGATTGCCAATAGCATTTGTTTTAATTAATACTAGACTTGGAGCTGAAAGTGAGGTTGTTAAGAAATTGCTTGAAATTGATGGTGTTGAGGAGGCATATACTGTTTATGGTGTATATGATATTGTTGCTAAAATAGTTGCTGATGACCTGGATAAGTTGAGGGAAATTATTACTTGGAAGATTAGGAGAATTGATAAAATATTGTCGACAACAACTATGGTTGTAATGGAGGGTTATAAGAGGGAGAGGAAAAAGTAATTATTCACTCTTCAATCTCTATTTTCACTTCACTTTCAGATTGAATATCTCTTGCAAATGGTATGTCTATAGTTAGTTTTAATTTGTAATTTGCATTTTTAAATCCACTTATTATTGGGGTTTCTAATTCTAATTGTCTGGTTAAATCATATAGTATTGATGTAGTTTTCCTATGCATTAATATTATTATTGGTTCTTTTAACCATTCAATTTCACCATTAAATTTCTCATATCTTTTATTTGTAGAGAATATTGTTTTTGATATTTCATATTCCCTATTATTTAATGTTAATTTTGCAATTAATTCTAATCTTGAACTTCTCGATTTAGTTGTTTTGAGCCTTGAAATATATCCACTTATTTTTCCATCAATTATTTCCATTCTTGCTTCTGAATATTCATCTAGTGATGATGCAATTAATCTTGTTGGATTCATATTTATTTTATTTGGCTTTGGATTTAAAATTATAATTAATAGTTCATTGAAATTATGGCTTAATGGTTTTAAGTATGGTGCTATTAATGCTCCAGTATATGTTTCATCTATAATTAGTAGGTAATTGGAATTTAATTCATCAATATTAATTTTTGAATAATTTATTGTTGTTTTTGGATTTAATTTTAATTTTAATCTTCTATGTGAATGTCTTCCAGCTCTAACAATATATTCTCCTAATTTCATTTCTCCAAATTCGAATTTTAATGGTTCTTTAAATATTATTGATCTATCTCTTATTTCGATTAGATTTTTTAATTGATCTATTATTTTCGCTCTTTTATCTAGTATATGTGTATATATTGTTATTATTGATGATGTTGCTAATGCGATTAGGATTATTAGGATTGTTATCCATAGGATTTGGGTCATATAATATATTAGTATTGCTATTGGTATTGTTGTTATGATATCGAGTAGTATTAATGATTTTAATATTCCTGTTTTGGGTTTAATTAGTATTACCTTCATGTTCAATTAATTAAGTTATTTGATGGATATTTAATATTTTGCTTGGAACTTTCCAGTATAATTTTGCTTCTCCTTTCTCCTTTGGATTTATTTTTATTTTTAAATTGAGTTTTTCAATTTGTTTTCCAATATTTTCTTCTATTATATGTTTTCTTGAGCATAGTAATAGTGTATTTTCATTTCTCCATACGTATAGTCCTCTAGTTGCTCCTTTATGGATTACATGTAGTGAAATATTTTTATCTTTAATTGCTAGTATTGCTGTAGTATTGTTTCCAATTGTTAATTCTAGGAGTTTATTTGTTGTATTTTCATTGTCCCCATAATTAATTATTAATTCTTCCATTAGGTGTGGATATACTTCTGAATCTATTAGGGTTATTTTTTCTGATTCAAATTTATGTTTTAATTTGAATTTTGATTTTAATTCTTCATAGTTTTTTAGAAATCCATTATGTACTGAGATTATTGTATATTTATTTGTGCATTTAGCTATGTATGGTTGGGTGCATTCTTTATATTTTATTGTATGATTGAATTTTGGTGATGCTCTTCTTACATGTCCAATTATGATATTTGCTTCTTTAATTGACCATTCATTTTTAATTATTTCCCATAATTTATTTGCTGGGCTAATTTCATTTTCTTTGCCTATTTTATTGAAGTAAATTTTATTTTTAGTGATTATTGCTATTCCTGCTCCATGACCTCCAA
>CAZCCB010000081.1:3505-5741 GCA_964497155.1 uncultured Nitrososphaerota archaeon
TTGAAGTAAATTTTATTTTTAGTGATTATTGCTATTCCTGCTCCATGACCTCCAATTGGTGATTTATCTACTGGTAGTTGGTCTACTTCTAATTGACTTAGAATTTTAAATACTATTTCTAATGGTATTGGATTTAATCCTATATATGCGAATATTCCGCACATAATATTTCACCAATTTAATCTTCCATTATTTCTGGTTTTCAACATAAATTGCTATTAGGATTATTATTAATATTATGATTATGTATTTAAGATTATTAGTGGTATTTTCTGATTATGAATCAGAAAATTGCTTGGAGTGCTGAATTAATTATCCAATTATAATTGTTGATCCACCTAAAGTTATAATGTATAATGGGAAATATGTTCCAGATAATTCCTCAAAGAAATTAATTATAATCCAAGTTGTAATTAATAATGAAATATTTTCACGAATAAATGAGAATTCTGATAAAATTTTGCCAATTAGATTTCTAATCTACTTTTATCCATTGAATTTTATTGATTAACATTTATATATGGTATCCTTAAGTTGAATATTATTAATTTATTGTCAATGTACACTAGAATTGTTTGATTGAATTGCATTAATTGTTTTGCATAGAATTTATCCTAAATTTTTTTAACTATGAATTTTATTTCATTTTATTGATAATAATATTGTTGGAGCTTCTCTTACTTCTTTTACATTTTTATCTGTAGTTATTATTGTAGCTTTTTCCCTTTTTGCTAATGCTATTAGATAGCTATCAGCTAATGAAAGCATTGTATAATGCTTAAGTTTAATTTTAGCTGCTTTAATGGTTAAATCCTCATCTATATTAACTATGGATATTGGACTATTTCGTATTAAATGATGTTTTATTAATGCTGCCTCCCAACCGAATATTTTAGCATAATTATATAGGAATTCTGCAATATTGATTTCACACATAAAAGCTTTAGCTAAACCCATATAAATTTCATCAATATATTTCTTTGAACCTTCATGACCAGCAAAATAAAGTGCTGGAATACCTGCATCAATAACGTATTTCTTTTTCAACTTCAATCCTCCTAGAAGTATTGATTAACTTTACAACTTCAAGAGCCTTATCACCATCAACACCAAAAGCTGTTCTAAGGTCTTTGGGAATAATTAAACGTATGCTATCACCCTCAACTATGAGATCTAAATAGGAACCCTCAAATATGCCTAGTTTTTTCCTTATACTTGATGGTATTACTATTAATCCCTTCTTATGAACCTTAACTCTATATCTCTCCATAACGTGCACCATTAAAAAGTTAAACTTTGGACATTTAAGTTTAACGTTTAACTTTTATTAAAGTTAATAATCATCAAAATTGAGGCTAATGGTTGAATAAAGTATTGAGAAATTAGTGCTTATGAGAAACCGAATTTATAAAGCTTGTTGATTATTTTAATTTTGCTTTTCTAATTTTTATTGTATGCTCGTCTTCCTCTATGAATCCATAGGTTAATATTATTGTTTCATTATTTTTCAGTTTATTTAATTCTATTAGTTTTCTATATGTTTCTTCTACTCCTTCAATATAATTGTTTGATGATACCTTTAGTGGTTCTATTCCCCATATTATTGATAATTTTCTTAGTGTTTTAATGTTGTTTGATGATGCATAGAATTTTACTTTTGGTTTGAATTTTGATATTCTTATTGCTGTTCTACCTTTCTTAGTGTATACTGCTAGTTTTGAGTTTAGTGATTCAGCTAATATTACTACGCTATATGCAAATTTCATTTTAATATTATTTGTATTTGGAGTTTGTTTTGGATAGGTTATTTTGTTTTTGTAGGATTCAATTGTTCTTTTTAGCCATTTAACTGCTTCTATTGGATATTTTCCAATTGCAGTTTCTCCTGTTAGCATTATTGCATCTGCACCTTCACTTATTGCTGTAACTATATCCGTTATTTCAGCTCTTGTTGGTGATGGTGAGTTTATCATTGATGCTAATACTTGGGTTGCAATTATTACTGGTTTTCCATGTTTATGGCATGAATTTATAATGGATTTTTGTAGCCATGGAACTTCTTCTAATGGAAATTGCATTCCAAGATCTCCTCTAGCAACTAGTATTACGTCTGAATTGGTGATTATTTCATCCAGATTTTTAATTGAACTTATTGTTTCAATTTTTGCTATTAATCCAATTTCACTTCCATCTTTACTTTCAATAATTTCTCTTAAAATTTTGAGGTCATTTTTAT
>CAZCCB010000082.1:0-5553 GCA_964497155.1 uncultured Nitrososphaerota archaeon
CTTATATATTATAGATTTACCTTAATTTTATTGGTAGTGATTATGAAACTTAAGTGTGCTAGATGTGGATTTGAATATTCAATGAGAGAAATTTTTGGTACATGTAGGAAGTGCGGTGGACCATTAGATGTAATTTATGACTATGAAAATATTAGGGGAAGTATTTCTAGAGATTTATGGGAGAATAGAGCTAATGGATTATGGAAATACTATGAATTACTTCCAATTAAACCTGAAAATGCCATTTCCCTAGGTGAAGGAAATACTTTACTTGTTAAATGCGATAAGCTTGGTAGATTTTTAGGTTTAAAACATTTATTTGTTAAGGATGAAACTAAAAATCCAACAGGCTCATTTATGGATAGAGGTTCATCAGTATTAATATCTAAGCTTGTTGAATATGGATTTACTGGTGTTTATGGAATTTTTAAGGGTAATCTTGGTGCTTCACTTGCAGCTTATAGCGCTAAAGCTGGATTGAAATGTACAATTTTTCTTTCAAGTCAAGTTGATGCTAGTAAACTTTATCAAATGATTGTTTATGGAGCATCAATATATCCAATACGCTCATATAATTCAATTAAAATTACTGGTAAACAGTATTTTGCTGATAATGCTGATCCATTTATTATTGAGGGTGAAAAAACTATTGGATTTGAAATAATTGAGAAATTTAATTGGAATACTCCCAATTTCATAATTGCTCCAATGGGTTCTGGTGGACTTGTATCGGCAATTTGGAAGTCAATTAATGAATTAAAGGCTATAAATTTCATTGATAAAATTGAATGCAGAATTATTGGTGTTCAATCTGAATATTGTTCACCAATAGTTGATAAATTAACTATGGGTAATGTTGAAAGTAATTTTCATAATACCATTGCAGTTGATATTGCATTTGAAAAGCCTAGTAGGGATTTGGAAGCTATTAATGCTATTAAAATGAGTAATGGTTATGGAGTTAAGGTTTCTGATGAAGAAATGCTTTGGGCCTCAAAAATTTTAGCTAAATATGAAGGAGTTTTTGCTGAACCTGCAGCTGCATCTACAATTGCATGTATAAAGAAATTGAGAGATGAAGGAATCATTGATTCATCAGATATTATTGTATGTATTATTACCGGTTCAGGTCTTAAAGATCCAATAGCCGCCATTAAAGAATTAGAGAAGAATTTGACTTTAGAGAAATTTATTAAATTTAAGATTAGAGTTAAGCCTAGACTTGGTATTGGCAGTACTAAAATTAAGATTTTAAAATTGCTTTCAGAATATAGGCTTCATGGATATGAAATTTGGAGGAAAATTAGGGATTTAGGTTTAGAATTATCTATTCCAGCTGTTTATCAGCATTTGAGAGAGCTTGAAAAAATGGGTCTTATAGCTAGGAGTAGGAGTGAAATTGTTAATGGTAGAACTAGAACATATTACACTATAACTAGTAGGGGAATTGAATTACTAAAAGCATTCAATGAATACTAATTATTAAGTAATAAAATAATGATTAAATCATCTATAGATTTAATTTTTGCAAGCTTTTATATCAATAAGGCTGTAAGCATTAATTATTTTAAGTGGATACTTAGCATATTAAGTACTTTTTTCACTATAGTTTTTGCTCTACATGCTTTCTCGAATATTTCCTTAGCTATATTATTAGTGTATATATCGTTGGGAGTGAGTCCTTTACTTGGTTCACCATAAGTAGATCTACCGTGCTCTGGGGCAACGTCTCTAACAATTTCAATTAATTCACGTATATAATTTGTAGCTTTACTTGGAAATTTATTGAGTAGTTTGAGTAGTTGATTTGATGGATCATGACTCCAAGTGGGAATTTCAAAGAGTGCTATGAGTGTTTTGGCGAAGTTCTCTATAGCTAATTGGGAAAATTGAACTGTTCCAACCCAATCATTTAATTCATAAAGCCTCTTAGCTCTATTGAAGTGCTGAATTGCCAATCTAAATCTATAATGAGCTTCCTCTACTGGATCGATACTCATAAAATTTTAATCCTCCTAAAAGGCTTTGGCAACTTCCAATAATATGCATCTCCATTTTTAATTCGAATCAAACCTGCTTCACGAATTTTCTCATGAACATAATTTATGAAACTACCTAATTTTCCAGTTCTATCAATAATGATAATTGAATCCCAATAAATATTGAGGAGGAGAGATGTAATTATTTTGGGTTTAAGAAATTCTTCGAGCTCCATATCTATTAACGTTACAGCATCAAATAAATCATCTATTCGATCCATAACTATTCTATAAAGAATTCTCCTACGAACTACTGGATTATCAATTTGCATTCCATCATGAAGTACCAGTAAATCTAAATCACTATTCTCACTTGCCTCATTACGAGCAAAAGATCCAAAAAGTAATATAGCCTTAATGAAACTTGGTACATCATTAAGCCTAATGCGAAGAACCTTAATTAATTCACTCCTATCCATGTATGCCATAGCAGGTCACTATGAATTATCTCTAAATAACATTATATTCCCTAATTATTTACCTTAACTCTCAATTTATTAAGTATTAAGCTATAATTTCATCACTATTGAATTAGGTATAATTATTATTTACTAAACGCTATCTCTATTGAATTTCAGTGAGAAGTTTCTCAAAGAAGAATAGAAAGAATAGAAAGAGAGCTAAACTAGTAGCTATGCTGGAAAGCATGAAGCCAATCATTTTACTAAAACTAAAATTTACAAAATCAATTAGACCATGAATCACGGTTGGCAGAATTATGTCTCCAACTCTCTCCCTAATAACTCCTAAAATTACCCCTATGAAACATGCAAAAAGGGATATCATGATTATAATGGGTGAGAGCGATATTCTTCCCATAAACGGATTTACAGCTACTAATATATGAGGTAAGCCGAAGAAGAATATTCCGGCTACCAATGTTCCTTGAGTCCAATTAAATTTAACCCATAAAATTTTCTCATATTTCCTAGTGAATACTTCATTAAGTCTAGATTGCACATAACCTCTAAAGAAGAGTTCTTCAGCGAAACCTACGAAAATGAAAAACCATATTAAATCAATTAACATTACACGTAAATCTGTGAACTTAAATTCCCCCATAATAAAGGAGGCTATTATGAATATTATTAATGTTGAGGAGAAGAGGAGAATTATACGTAAAATCCACTTTAAATTAAACTTAATATTATGGGGTATAAGTCCATATTCATATGGTTTCCCATGAAGAATTATAGCAATAATTCCAAGTAGAATCATTATACTCTTCGAATACCAGCCATATCCATGAGGAATTAAGAATTGAAAATACCAAGCCGCTAAGAAGAAAATTGATTCGAAAAAGATTATCTCCATTAAAGCACTCAGCCTTCCATTCAAGGTATATAACCCCAATTATTTATATTAATATAACTTAAATAAAATTAAAGAAAAATTTAATTCGAAACTTGGGATTAAACTTTATTTTAGATAACTAACCCTTAATCCTTAATGAAATATTAAGAATATCTTTCTAGTTTGGATTAATCTTTAAATTGACTTTTATGTATATTCAAATTTGGTGATTTTGGTGATTAAGCCTGAAGACGTTCCAAGTGAAGTTATTGATTTTGTTGTAAAAATTATGGAATATATAGCTAAGAGGAATAATTGGAGGTTGAGCTCAAATAGGGAGAGGGTTAGGTTATTGATTGCTCATTTAATTGCTAATTGGGCTAATTATGGTCATCCATATTGTCCATGTAGACTTGAGCGGATAAGAGAAAACATTTGTCCATGTGTATGGGCTTTCGAAGAAATTAAAAATGAAGGTAAATGTAAGTGTAGATTATTCTATGCAGAGTAATAGGTTAACAAAACTTTAATATTAAGATAAAATTAATTTAAAATTTTGATATTAATAGTAGTATAATAAACAAATATCTTAATTGATGAATATTAAGTCAGATCCAATTAATATCAATTGTATTTACTTAGTTTGCTGGCTTAATTTATAGGTTTATTATTTAAAGAGCTAATTTATTATGATCCCATTATTATTTAGAGGGATTTCCAAACTAAAACCTAAAATTTTCATAAGCATTACATACTTCTCCTGATATTAAGCCAAGAAATACTAGAGCAATATAAATTGAAGCTCCAAGCAGTGATAAGAAAAACATTTTCCAAGGAATGCTTTTACCTTCACCCCTCCGAACAAGCTCAATAAGACTGCTTACGAAAATAAGTCCATCCGTATGTATGAAGAATGGAGGTACTGGTGAGAGAATAGGTATTGGCAATGGAATTAAATTCATAATTGAAAGCAAGCCATTAAACCATGCCAAATTAAGTAAGGTTAATGGCAAAAGAAAATGAAAATACGAGTTACTCTCCACAGCATTCAGCAAGAAGCTATAAAAATCACTATAGAGGCTCTTAATAACAATTAGTATTAATAATGATACTAATGAAATTAATCCATTAACTGCTGGCCCAACAATAGCAATTTCAGCATCCACCTTCAACATTCTCCTATATCTCATCTCCTTCACCTCATCGGGACTTTCATCAAAAAGAACATCAATAGGAGAAACAGGCTCCTCCCAACATGTGTAAGCAGGCAACATTAGTATGAAAGCTCCATTAGACCTAAGCGCAGTAATTAAACCAAGAATTAGACCTGGAAAATAAGCTCTAATTCTAACATCAACCTTACCATACTTATGAGCAGTAATTTCGTGAGCAATCTCATGAAAAACAATACAAATACTAGGAATCAAACCGAAAATGACTATATTATCAGTAGAGAAATCTGGATAAGACAATATTATAGCTGACAAAGTCACCGCAATTATTAATTCAATTAAATTTCTCCAATTCACATTCAAAAATTAAATAGTATTTTTAAATTAAAATTAGCGTCCCATTCATGTATTTCAAGTTTTACATTCTAAAGCAGAGCTTAACTGTTTTATTAGCATAATTATGAAAGTTAAGGTTAATCCATAATTCAAAATATCTCTAAAATAGAACAATACTAAGTCAATAATATTGTCGACTGAATAGCTATTTCCCCTTAAGAAATTAATTAATTCTTCATTAAGAGTTATGAAGAATGCATTAAGACTTTATGAACAAGTATACGAAATATCATCTAAAGAGAAGATTTAAAATTATTTAAATAGGATTGTTAAGATTATGGTTACCCACATTGTTATTTGAAGTCCTATAACCCACATAAATTTACGATCTGTTTGATTAAATCTATTCTCAATTTGATTAAATCTATTGTCAATATAATTTCTTAAATCTCTAATTTCACTTTCAATATGATTTAACCGCTTATCGACTTGTTCCAGTATACCTTCAACTCTAGCCATCCTAACTTCAAGGCTATGAACTCTATCTTCAATGGCCTTTAATCTCTCCTCAACACTCAAATAATAACACCATGAAGATTTCGAAGAAACTCCTATTAAAGTTATCGTGCAAATCAATATTCATATTAGGTTTAACTGGAATAAATTAGGCTTAAATATTCAACTAGTATTACTAGCCATTAATAATGTTATAT
>CAZCCB010000083.1:0-5424 GCA_964497155.1 uncultured Nitrososphaerota archaeon
GCATAGAGGTTAAATAAAAACTTATTTAATAGTTAGAAGTAATCCTAGACTGGAGCAGTTTATTTCAAAATATCTTATTAATAAGCGGGGGTGGCCGAGCGGTCAAAGGCGGCGGACTCAAGATCCGCTCCCGCAGGGGTGTCGTGGGTTCGAATCCCACCCCCCGCACCACTCATTGTAGGGCTAATCATCATAACATGAAACAGGATAAAACTTAAAACGATTAAATTGAAATACTATAGCAGTTCAGTAATAACAATATTTTACTTAAGTAAATATTATAATGTGAAAATGCCGAGGAATTATTAATAGTTTGCCTTACATTATATATAGTTGTACTATGGCAAATTATTTATGGTGAGAATTTGAGCGAATTGCTGAAAGGGGAACAGGTTACAAAGTACTTTGGTGGTCTTGCAGCATTGAAGAATGTTAATTTCGTAATACGCAGTAAGGAGATTGTTGGATTAATTGGTCCTAATGGTGCTGGTAAAACGACGCTATTTAATTGTATAAGCGGAGTTTACAGGCCTACAAGTGGAAGGATAATATTTCGTGGTGAGGACATAACTGGAAAAGAACCTCATGAAATATGTAGGATGGGCATTGGAAGAACATTCCAAATTGTGAAGCCTTTTCCTAACATGACTGTATTGGAGAATGTTATGGTAGGGGCATTATATGGAAGAAAGTATATGGGAATGAATAGCGCTAGGCGGGAAGCAGAGTATTGGGTTGAATTTGTTGGACTTGGTGAGAAAAAATATACATTAGCTAAAAGCTTAATTTTGGCTGATAGAAAAGCTTTAGAAATTGCTAGAGCTCTTGCAACATATCCAGAATTGATTTTACTTGATGAAGTTGCAGCAGGGTTAAATCCAAGTGAATTGCTCAGAGCTATGAACTTGATAAAGAATATTAGAGATAAATTGGGAATTACTGTGTTTTGGGTTGAACATGTTATGAGAGCAGTTATGAAAGTAGCTGAAAGAATAATTGTTCTTCATCATGGAGAAAAGATTGCTGAAGGGACGCCCAGAGAAATAGCAAGTAATCAAAAGGTTATTGATGCATATCTTGGTGAAAAATACATATTCTAGGGGGAATATACAGTCATGCTGGTTGTAGATAGGATAAATGTATTCTATGGAGATTTACAAGCTTTATGGGATGTTTCGCTTAAAGTCGAAAAGGGAGAAATTTTAGCATTAGTAGGATCAAACGGAGCTGGAAAAACAACTACTCTTAATACCATATCAGGAATTCTAAAGCCGAGAAGTGGAAAGATAGAATTTATGGGCAAACGTATTGATGGCATGCCGCCACATAAAATAGTTGAATTGGGCATTGCACAAGTACCTGAAGGTAGACAATTATTCCCTGAAATGACTGTATTAGAGAATTTAGAAATGGGTGCATATACTAAGAGAGCTAGAGAAAAATTTTATGATACTCTTGAATGGGTTTATCAATTATTCCCTATCTTAAAGGAAAGGAAAAATCAACTTGCAGGAACACTAAGCGGAGGAGAACAACAAATGCTAGCAATTGCTAGAGCATTAATGTCTAGACCACAACTACTAATGCTTGACGAACCATCATTAGGTCTTGCGCCGAAACTGGTTTTATTAGTCTTTGAAATGATTCATAAAATAAACGAAGAAGGTGTAACAATATTGCTGGTTGAGCAAAATGTTAGACATGCACTTAGCATTGCTCATAGAGGATATGTAATAGAGACAGGTAAAATAGTGCTTGAAGGTTCTGGACAGGAATTATTAGAAAATGAATATGTTAAGAAAGCATTTCTAGGGATGTAAAAACTCATTAACTGTTAATTAATCTCGATAGTAATGTATATATCTTTATTTACTTAATACTATTTTACTGATGAAATCCTATAAGTTTTATTCTAGGAGAGGTATTGCAAAAATCTATGCAATAGTTGCAGTAATTATAGTAATACTGATTGTGGCAGGAGCAGCCTATTATTTCTTTATGATGCCAAAAGGACCCGCTGTTCCTGAAGAAATTAAAGTTGGATTATCAATTTCATTAACTGGTAAATATGCTAGAAAGGGGGAATATAGCCTACAAGCAATCCTAGCATGGCAAGACTGGGTTAATGAAGAGCTTGGTGGAATTTACATTAAAGAATATGGAAAGAAATTACCAGTAAAGATCATATATTATGACGATAAAAGTGAAAAAGAAACAGCTGTAAAGTTATATGAAAAATTGATATTAGAGGATAAAATTCATGTAGCTTTATGTCCATATTCAAGTGCTTTAACCTATGCGGTTACACCAATACTTGATAAGTATAAGATAGTTAGCTTTAGCCATGGTGGAGCATCAGTTAAAATTTATGCTGGTGGAAGATTAAAATATAGTGTTCAAGTATTATCACCTACAACTCAATACTTGGCTATTGCACTTGAAATGTTTGCTACACTTACACCCAAACCAACAAAAGTGGCTATAATATTTGAAGATACTGAATTTCCGAGAAGCTGTGCGGAAGCTGCAAAGGCTAAGGCAGAAGAATTAGGTATGACAGTGGTTCATTATGAGGGTTATCCTAAGGGATTAAAGGACTTCATACCACTGCTAACAAAGGTTAAAGAAAAAGAACCAGACATACTTCTTGGCGGAGGTTATCTTCCAGATGCGGTTGCAATTGCAAGTCAATCCAAGGAAATTAATTTCTGTCCTAAAGCATTTTGCTTACTAGTAGGAGTACCAATGCCAGACTTCTATGAAGCATTAGGTAAAGATGCAGAATATTTCTATGGACCAACTCAATGGGAACCGCAAGCATCATTTACACCTGAAGTAGCAGCAAAAATGGGCTTAGAATTTTATGGACCTACACCTGACAAATTTATGGAATTACTTGCAAAGTCATATAAGAAGTATGGTATAGGTAAAGATATTAAAAGTCCAGAAGATGTTGAATATCATCATGCTGAAGCATTTGCAGCATGTTTAGTACTTCAAAAAGCTCTTGAAGAAGCAGGAACACTTAATTCCGATAAGATTAGGGCAGTTTGTAATGAATTGCACTTCTGTACATTCTTTGGAGAATTCAAAATTGATCCTGCAACTGGATTACAAGTTGGACATAAAATGGTGGTGATTCAATGGCAGAATGGTAAAAAGGAGATAGTATGGCCACGTGAGGTTGCAACTGCAGACCCAGTATATCCAATGCCCTCTTGGAAAGAAAGAGGTTAAATTATTTAACTAAGCCTAAATCTTTTTTACAAATTCTTATTAATATTTTTAGGGTGAACTAGATGATTGCATGGGAAACACTTGCACAAGTGCTAATAAATGGTTTAATTACTGGAGGGATTTATGGACTAATAGCGCTTGGATTATCAATAATATTTGGAGTAATGAGAGTAATCAATATAGCTCATGGAGATTTCATGATGCTGGGAGCATATACGAGCTATTGGTTATTTGTATATTCAGGAGGATTGATCAACCCTTTTATTTCACTAATAATATCAGTTCCACTTGGATTTATAGTTGGGGTAGCAATATACTGGATACTTGTTAATAGAGTAGTTGAAGCACCTGAATTAATGAGTCTATTGTTAATGTTCGGAGTATCTACATTTATAGCAAATATGGCTTTATGGGCATGGACAGCATATTATAGAGGAATACCGTACACACTACCATCGATAAGCATTGGATCAATAGTTATACCACTATGCAGATTATTGGCATTTATCTTGGCAATAGCAATTACATTCGGACTATACGTACTTTTCACAAAAACTTATATTGGGAAAGCTGTCAGAGCAGTATCACAAAATAGATTAGCAGCATCATTAATGGGTATTGATGTTGTGAAAATATTTGCATTTTCATTTGGACTTGGAGCAGCAATAGCATTTGCAGCAGGATCGTTAATTACAATGTCGGTCGAAAGAGCATTCGACCCATATATTGGTGGACATTACACATTGCTATCATTCTGCATAGCAGTACTTGGCGGACTAGGAAGTATGAGAGGGGCGCTTATTGGAGGACTAATAATAGGATTAATTGAAAGCTTCACGGGTGGATTATTTATACCAGTTTCGTTAGTTCCAGCGATATACTTTGCAATAATGTACCTAGTATTACTATTTAAACCCACAGGATTAATGGGGAGATAAATATGGATTTTTTAAAAATCGAAATAAAAGAAATGAAATTTAAAACTATACATTATATAGCATTAATATTTCTAGTAATACTAGTAATGGCCCCATTCACCCCATTATCAGCTAGGCTGCCGTTTTTATATTTAACCTTATTCTGGATAGTCTTTGTCGGAAGTTTCAACATTATAACAGGATTCACAGGATATGTACCATTTGGCCAGGTAATGTTCTTAGGTGCAGGATCATATGCAGCTGTACTTTCAATAGTAAAATTGGGAATATCACCATACATCGCCATAATAATTGGTGGACTTGCATCCATGGCATTAGCCTTCATTATCGGTTATCCAACATTAAGACTAAGAGGGGCATACTTCTCAATAGCAACTATTGCTTTAAATGAAGCTCTTAAGGTTATAATCTATAATGCTCCAGAAGAGATAACTGGAGGACCAATGGGAGTAACATTACCGACAGAACTTTTCGAACCAATAATATGCTACTACTTAATGCTTTCATTGGCAGTTATAACTGTTCTTATTACATATTTCATAGCTAATTCTAAATTTGGAATGGGATTAATGGCAATTAGAGAGGACGAAGATGCAGCAGCAGTATTAGGAGTAAATGCCCATAAATTAAAGCTCATGGCGTTTATGATAAGTGCATTAATCGCGGGTATGGCAGGTTCAATTCATGCTTGGAGAACAATGTACATTGAGGCAGTATCGGAATTTGAAATTCATAAAACAGTTATAGGTTTAGCAATGCTCATGTTTGGAGGAGCAGGAACTGTTACTGGACCAATTCTTGGAGCAACAATTTTATATACAATTGAAGATTACTTCTGGGCACAATTTCCATTTGCACACATGATAATAGTCGGTTTAATAATAATTGTTGTGGTACTCTTTGTACCACAAGGACTGGTTGGATGGTTAAGGCAGAAAATGCCAAAAATGAAAGAGCTACTATTTTAATAACATTTTTTACAATTATTATTACTTTGTTAATTGAAATTAGCATTGAGTAATAATTAAAGAAAAAATAATATGAAGAAGCCGTAAAAATTTTAGCTAGAATTCTACAATATTATTGCCGCTGGTGATGGTGATGAAGCGCCAATTTTAAAAAAGGATTTAAATGAAATAATCGCTCAACTTCACCCCAAAGAGAAAATAGTTTTAACAACATTACTTAAGAAATTAGAGGAAATATCAGATATAGCTAAGGAAGCTGGAATAAGTACAGATACTGTAAT
>CAZCCB010000084.1:0-5314 GCA_964497155.1 uncultured Nitrososphaerota archaeon
CTATGTAACTGAATGCTGGATAAGCATACCCTTGACCTTTTTCATGATCAAATGTTCCTTTTGGAAGATAGAAGTATCCTGTTGCTGATAATTCAACACCCCTACTATATGCCTCCTTAATTAATTCCTTCCAAGAAATACATTTCTCCCTATTATTCTTAACATAAACTTTTCCATTTTCAAAGGCAACTTCACTTGGATTGCAATTCAATATTTCAGCTGCAAGTTTACTTAATCTTTCACGTATTTTAGCTGCTGCTACAAGTACTCCTATAGCTCCAATACTTGTCCCCCTAGATGCATGTGTTGCTCCAGTATCTGGTGCATCTGTTGTTCCAAAATGCATTGAAATGAGCTTTATCGGTGCTCCAAGAATTTCAGATACTATTTGTACATGTGATGTTGTTGGTGAACCCTGCCCAATTTCAGTAATTCCAGTGAAAACTTGTATACTTCCATCCTTCTCAATTTTAATTAATGCATTACTCCAATCCGGTACTCCTCTACTCGTACTAATTCCATGCCATGCACATGCCACTCCAATACCCTTACGATATCTACCTTTCTGATCACCATATTCCCTTCTTTTCCTCCACCAATCAGCTTTTTCAGCAACAAGTTTTAATGCTTCACCAATTCCAACTGAATGATCTAAAAGTTGACTCGTAACTGTGAGTGCTCCTGGTTTAAGAATATTTTTCAATCTAAAATCAACTGGATCTAATCCCAATTTATTGGCTAGTTCATCCATTTGAGCTTCAACTGCAAATTGAATATCTGGATTTCCGAATCCACGGAATGATCCTATATAAACCTTATTTGTATATACGCAATATCCATCTACTTTTGCATTTGGAACTACATATGGTCCTGATGAATGCATTGTAGCTCTCCAAAGTATGAATGGACCTCTATTTGCATATGCACCTGCATCCATTATTATTTCAACTTCAATTGCAGTTAATTTTCCATCTTTAGTTGCTCCGGATTTATATTTAATAATTGAATATTCACGCTTGCAATGAGCTCTAAATGAATCCTCTCTAGAATAAACTAGTAATGCTGGTCTATTAGTTAAATAGGCTACGAGTGCTGCTTGAGCAGCAACGAGTGGTCCAGTATCATCTTTACCTCCAAATCCTCCACCAATAAATGGTTGTACAATTCTAATTTTGCCAGATGGTATTCCAAGCACTCTAGCAGTTATGGCTTGAGCTAAATGTGGATATTGTGCACATGAATAAATGGTTAATTCTCCCCCTCTTTCAGGTATAGCTAATGCTCCCTCAGTTTCAAGATAAACGTGTTCTTGATGCTGAGTTCTATATTCATTTTCAACTATAATGTCAGCTTTCTCAAATCCAGCTTTAACATCTCCCTTTCTAACTTTAGTTGTAAATGCACTATTGCTTCCCCTCTCTTCATGAATTAAAACGTCATTTCTTTTCATTGCTTCTAGTGGATCTAATATTGCAGGTAATGGTTCATAATCAATTTTAAGTGATAATGCTCCTTCAAGTGCAGCTTCAGGTGTTTCAGCTGCAATTAATGCTACTGGTTCTCCATGAAATCTAACTTTACCTTCAGCAAGTAATGGTTGATCTGGAAGGGCATATCCAACTTGATTTTCACCTGGAATATCATTTGCAGTTATTACTTTAACTACTCCTGGAATTTTCATTACTTCATCAATATTCATATTAATTATTCTTGCATGAGGTTCACTGCTAAGTACAAGTTTAACATAAAGCATGTTCGGTAAAATTATGTCTTCCATGAATTTAGCTTTACCAGTAACCTTATCAATTGCATCAATTCTCTTAATTGATTTACCTACAACTAGGAAGTGTTCAGCTTTAAGCCATTTTTCAATTAATTTCATTGGATCTTCAATCAGAAGATATCACCTCAAATAAATATTATAGTTAATTATGTTGGAACATACTTGAATGCTTCTATTTCACGTTCAGTAACTTCTAATCCAAGTCTTCTCCTAATTTCAGCTGCATATTGTGATACTGCAAATGGTGGGCATCCATGAACAACCATGACCTTATCCCTTAATGTTCCTTGAGTTAAAATCCAATATAATTCTCTAGCAGTAGTTGAAACTGCACATTCACCGAAAATTATGATTAATCCCTTTTCAGCCAACTTATTTAATTCAGTAGTATCTAATGGTAATGGAGCATTTAAACCAACATAGAAGTATAAGTTTTTATTCATAGCCTTTAATTCTTCAAAAAATCCAGTATCCTTAAGCATGTATAATGTAAATTTAATCCAAGCTTTACATGTCCTACAACTTGAACCATCAATTACAATTGTATTTGGAAAGTGTGGTTCAACAATTTCACAATGTGCAAATTTAAATCTCCTCCTAACCTTCTCTATTGGTTCGCCTAAAACTTCTATTTTAGATGGATCCCCAACACCTAATCCTTGTACATGTGCTATTGCTATTGGACCAATTTCTAAATGTGGATATTCATATCCAATTATTTTAGCTGCAATTGCATCAGTTGCAACTGGATCATCTCCAGCTATAATTAAATTCATGTCTACCGGAGAGCCATGTATTGGACCATCACCTTCCATACATTTAATTGCATCAAATACTCCCAGAACATATTTATTTATGAATGGCTTTAATTCATCAACAATTTTATACCATAAATCAGATCTATGCCATCTTAATCTATCATTGAAAGTATTTACTACTCCATGCATGAGCTTTAAGCATCCAGTTATACCTCCACCTTCCATGCTAGTCTTTAATATTGGTACTCCAATAATTTTATCAACCTTCATAACAAGTTCAGCTAATTCTATTTCCTTAACCAAAATTCCATTCGGAATTTTAACTTTAACCGACTTAAATTTACCATCTTCATCAAATGGAACCAATTCAACTCCAATGCTTTTAGCCATATCAGTATAACCTAAAATTTCCATTACCTGCCTAGTAGTCATTCCCTCCCTCCACCAATGAGTCATTGCCGAACATGATTCACCAATAATAGGCTTAGCACCAGCTTCCTTAACTAGAATTGCAACTGCCCTAGTAACTCTAGGATCAGTAGTCACTGGTGGCGGTCTAGGACTAACTAAATTCGGTTTAACAAGAACCTTTTCTCCAGGTTTAATAAATTTCTTCATTCCGCCAAGCAGGTCAATAGCATTTTTAACTGCTTCATAAACTTTATCTTCATCAACTGGCTCTCTTACACGAGTTATAGCTACCTTAGCCATAAAATTACACCTCTACAATATAAATTAAATTAGAATTAATATAAAGCATGTACTATACTTAGATTCATAATGTTCACATCATTCAATTCCAACACCGACAACCTAAATGATTAGAATTAATATACTTTAGTAAATCTTAAGTATACAAAAATATATTTTACTTCGATGATCGATAAATCCCTTTATAAAATTCTAGAACTTGCAGGTGAATTTAAGCATATTAGATTTAGCGACTTAAAATTAGCAGTAAATAACCCTAGAACTCTAAGTAGGAAAATAAAGTTCTTATTAAATAATGAATTATTAGTTAAAGATAGATTGGGATATAAAATTACGGATAAGGGACTTAAAGTTCTAAATCATATGAAGGAAATTCTAAATATAATTGAAGTTCAAAATGAATCTAAAATCTTAAATATTGATAGAATTCCACATAAATACTATGCTCCACTTATAAAAAGATATAGTAGACTTTTATTAGAGCATTTTAATAATAGACTTATAAGCATAGTTTTATTCGGCTCTATTAGTAGAGGTGACTGGAATAAGAATAGTGATATAGACCTATTAATAATAGTAAATAATTGGGATGAAATACCAATTTGGAAAAGACTAAGAGAACTCTATGAAGTTAGAAGTAAACTTAGGGAGACAATTGAATATAAATTTGCAGTAAAAGCAGGTTATATTCCAATAATACAGCATTACCCTTTAAGTCGAAGAGAAGCTTTAAATTTCCATAGATTATACCTCGACATAGTGTTGGATGGAATAATTATTTATGATAAAGATAAATTCTTCTCTAAAATAATAAATTCATTAAAAAATAAATTAGTTAAATATAATGCTAGGCGAATTTATAAGCCAAATGGAAAATATTATTGGATAATTAAAGAAATTAGAGCTGGAGAGGTCTATAAACTATGAATAATACTTCAAATATTGAATTAGCATATAAAGCCTTAGCCAGAGCACGAAGATGGCTTCAAAGTGCATATAGAGCTTTAGAAGATAAGAGATGGGATGATGTAGTATATTCATCTCAAATGGCAGTTGAACAATCATCTAAGGGAGTATTAATAGCATTAGGAATAGATTACCCTAGAGAACATGATGTAAGCGATATATTTAATGAACTAAGAAACAGGAGAGATCTACCAAAATGGTTTAGAAATTTAGTTCCAAATCTATCTAGAAACATTGCTGAATTAGCAGAATTAAGAGGGTTGGCTGGATATGGATATGAAAAGGGAATAGATGCAGACTATTTTAAGGAGTATGCACCAGAAGCCTATAATATTGCAAAAAATCATGTAAGTATATGCGAAAAATTGTTAAATGAACTATTTAAGCCGCTATCCACATAAATTAACGTAAAGAATATAGAGTTACTCATAGAGTTATTAATAACTTAATGGATTTATGAAATAATTAATTTACTAAGTATCTATAACATATTATAGCTTGATATGAAAACAACCATTCAAATTAGCAAGGAAGTTAAGAAGATACTTGATGAACTTAAAATTCATCCCAGAGAGTCCTATGATTCTGTAATTAGAAGATTAATAGAACATAACATTGACATCGAACCAATTTCTAAGGATATTAGGATATTTTAGATAAAATAGAGAAAGCATTAGAAGACATTAAGGCTAATAGAATATATTCAACTGATGATATTAAGAGGGAATTAAATATTGAAAAATATAAAGTTTATTGGACTAAAACAGCACTTAGAGATCTTAAAAACTCAATAGAAATATTGTAAAGCGAATTATTGAGAAGGTTGAAGAATCATCGACTAATCCATTTAAGTATCCTAAAAACTTAAGGAATACCCTCTATGCACTTTAAGGATAGAAGATTATAGAGTTATTATAACTCTCGACATTACACGCAGTTCTCTAGTAGTCTTGGTAATTGAGCATAGAAGGAGAGTTTATAAAGAGATATAAATGAATATTATAGCTGAGCATTATTTATTATTAAATTTTGATTAAAATTTTTATTGGATCATTTATTTTCTTTTCTGCAACTTCAATTGCCTCAACAATTCTAT
>CAZCCB010000085.1:0-5125 GCA_964497155.1 uncultured Nitrososphaerota archaeon
GATCCTCACTCATTATTTACTTTCCCCCAACTGGTAGCCCCATAATCCCAACTAATTCATGATTATTAAAATTTAAATTAATTTTGTTACAAAGTTAATTTTAGTATCAAATTATTTCGATGGGGTATTTTAAATGGCACGTGCAACACGATTTGGCGTATCTGTGCCAAATGAATTACTTAAAGAATTTGATGCTGTCGTTAAGAAAATGGGTTTTAGAGATAGATCTAAAGCTATTCAAGTTGCAATGAGAAATCTAATTAGTGATTACGAGTGGCTCCATGAAGTTGAGGGTACTTGTGCAGGAGCAATAATAATGATATTTGATCATACAGTAAAGGGATTAGAAGATTCCATAACGCATGTACAACATCATTTCATTGATATAATAAGTTCTACAATGCATATACATTTAGATGAAAGAAATTGTCTAGAAATAGTTGCAGTTAAAGGTAAATCAAATTCTATTAGAGAACTAGCACAGAAATTGGCTAATATTCGAGGAATTAAACAGATAAAAATAGCGATTGTTCATGCTAAGACTTAATAGAATATTGTAGTGGGCCCGGTGGGATTCGAACCCACGACCCCTCGGTTATCAGCCGAGTGCTCTAACCAGGCTGAGCTACGGGCCCTTATTTCCGCTACACTACTATCTACCAGCAAGATTTTAAGCTTTCTTTCTCCATAATTGCTCATGGGAGTAGGCCAATGCTTTCTTCTAGAAGATGTGATGAGATTGAAGAAGAGAAACTATTAAGGGCTGGGAGAATAGCTAAGAAAGTCCTCGATTATGCAATCAATATCACGAAGCCTGGGGTCCCCGTAATTGAGATATGTAATCAAGTTGAGAAGCGGATAATTGAGCTGGGTGGAAAGCCTGCTTTTCCATGTAATGTTTCTATAGATGATATAGCAGCGCATTACTCGTCTCCTATTGAAGATAAAACTGTAATACCTGAGGGAGCTTTAGTGAAAATTGATGTTGGTGTTCATATAGATGGATATATAGCTGATACTGCGAAAACCATATGCTTTAATCAGCAATTAAGTGATTTAGTTGAGTCAGCTGAGGAAGCACTTAATGAAGCCCTATGTGCAATTAAAGCAGGAGTAGAAGTGAGGAAAATTTCATCGATAATTGAGAAAACAATTAAGCGTTATGGCTTTAAGCCCATAAAAAATCTATCAGGGCATTTAATGAAGAGATACCTGCTCCATGGAGGAAAAAGCATACCAAATATTGCTGAGAATTGTAAGGGGAAAATACTTGAGGGAGAGGTATATGCCATTGAACCCTTTTCAACTACGGGTGTTGGAATGGTTGGAGATTTAAATAAAGCATATATATATAATTTCATTAAAGTTAAAGGTGCAAATAACAAGCGAGAAAAGAAATTCCTGAAAGTAATTAAAAGTAAATTTAGAAATCTCCCATTTTCTGAGCGTTGGTTAGTGGATTTCTTTCCTTCCCATGAAGTTAAACTGCTTCTCAAGAAGTTTGTTAAGGAAGGGGCTCTCCATGAATATCCAGTTCTTAGAGAGATTTCGGGGGGAATTGTTGCTCAAGCAGAGCATACCGTCATAGTTAAGAGGGATGGTGTGATAATAACCACAAAATAGTTTTCTTCCACAAAGTTAATAATGTACTGCCAAATAATTGATAGTGATAGCTTTGGAGCCCCGGTAGCTCAGTCAGGTTAGAGCGCTGCCTTGGTAAGGCAGTGGTCGCGGGTTCAAATCCCGCCCGGGGCTTCATTTAACTAATTAACTAATTTAGTTTACGTTAAAGAATTTCATTAAATTAACGTTTAATTGTGTGGTGTTTTAGTTTACTATCCTACTAAATCCATGAACTTTGCACATCTAACACAAACCTTCATTCCTTCCCGCTCTGTAATGCAGTTTGGACATACTTTTAAGAAGCACATTTCACATTTTACCATTTCCTCATCAGAAACTTCCGCTCCACATATAGGGCAAGTAGGCATGCTTTCCACCTTAAATCAATGGGTTTTTTAGGCATTTATCTGTTACTTCTAATTATTAATTATGCTCTACTTATAATTTTATTAAGAGGACACTTAGGATCTAATTAAATCCATAGTGCCTCCACTTTATCATAAAGTGATTTTGGTTTTTTTGGGCTATTTGGATATTCTGGTTGATAATGAGTTATTTCAAATGAAACTACTGGGACTTCGAGTTCAAAGTTATTGAGAATTTGTGGATGTATTTCTCCAATTAATCCAATTAATCTATCTTCCAAATATATTGCCGCGGTTCTTCCAGCTATGTATGATGGATGCTCATATCTCCTTAACTTAACATTTATTCCTAAGTCGAGCATTAATGCTTGAAGTGCGCCCTGTATGTCGCTAAATGATGTTCTTGATGAGGCGATAACTGCAGCAGTATTCCTTAAGGATATTATTTTATCCTCAATAGGAACTGCTATATATCCGATTTCAAATATTTTCTGCGGATAACTAACATGCTTATTTAGCGAAAGGAATTTTATTAAATGTGGTGTTATCCATCTTCTATAAACATTTAATTCAATTGTTATTGGATTTTCTATTTCAACAATACTTGTTTTCTCTTCAAGATTCATTAGTGTTGTTTGCAATGGTTTACTTGATAATGTAAATGTAATTACCTCTTGGAAACCCATTCCAATTAATGATTGTCTAATTTTTGATTCTAAAATTTCAATTGGTGAAGGTTTGCCTAATGTTACGATATTAGGTAATTCTGGTTCTAATCTACTATAGCCATAGGCTATTGCTATATCCTCAGCTATATCTACTTCATGCATTACGTCAACTCTATATGGAGGAATTATTACTTCAATTTCATTATTTAGAATCTTTCCAATACCGAATCTCATTTTGGAAAGTAGATGTTTAACTTCATTAACTGTTAAATTTAATCCTATTAAGTTTAGTACTCTATTTAAGTCTATTTTCATTATCTTTGGTTTTAAATCGGGAGTATAATCTACTCTTTTTCTGTCAGCATAATTTATTTTTATCGACTCTACTTTCCCTCCTCTATCCATTAAATTAAATGTTATTATGTTTAGCGTTTGCTTTACAGCTTTTTCATCGATACCTGTTAATTCAATGAATATGTCTCTTGTTTCTTCCGTAACTCTAGTTCTTTCACTATTGATTATTGGTGGGAAGCTGAAAATACCTTCCTTATCAATGTATACTGGATAACCATTTCTTACTAAGTGTCTATATTCCCTTCCTTTTGGATGCTTTTCAAGTATTTCTTGTAGGCTCATTTCTATGGGCATGTCCAATGGAATCATTCTATCAGTTGATTTCGCTTCAGTATATATGATTGGAGGTTTTATTGCTCTTAAATCATGAAGTCCTATTGCAACTTTCCGCCGATTTCTTCCTAAAGTTAAATGGAGTACTTCTTGCATTCGCATTAAACTTCTAACTGCTTTATCATCTAGTCTTAAATCCCTAACTATTGCACAGGCTATATAGGGTCTGACTTTTGCATTTATTACTTTAACTTCAAGTTTAGATGTTCTTAAAACCTCTAATGTTGCTTTATGAATTCCAATTTCAATTTCCAAATATCCTCTTAATGCTCTTGCTAACCCCTCAACACTCAAAATATCTGGGCGATCTGGCTCCAACTCGACTATTAGCTCATTTTCTTCAATTCCCTTTATTTCCCCTTTAAGTTGAGTTATTGCATACTCTATTTCTTTTAAATCATCTATACCGACCATTGCTTTAAGTTCATCTAAATCTATGTTTATGGTTGGCATTTCAATACCTCCAAATAGATGGTATGGATTTATTTCTAAGCCAATTCAAATTATGCGTAAAAAGCATCCTAATATCATCAATATCAAGTGCAACCATTGCCAATCTATCAATACCTAATCCCCAAGCAAGTACTGGGACTTTAAGTCCTAATGGTTGAACTACTTCTGGTCTAAAAATACCTCCAGGTAAGGCTTCAATCCACCCTAATTTAGGATGCTTAATATATCCCACTACACTTGGTTCTGTAAATGGGAAGAATGCTGGTTGAAATTTCACTTCTTTTATTCCAAATGCTTCTGCAATAGCTTTAATATAGCCTATTAAATGTCTTAAATTAACATTCTCCGCCACAACTATGCCTTCACATTGATTAAACTCTGGTAGGTGAGTTGAATCTATTCTGTCTGGCCTGTAATTTCTATCTATTGTGAATATTTTTTTGGGCAAGTCTTCTGGCTTTAGTATTGATAAGTATCTGGCCGAAACGGCTGTTGTTTGACTTCTTAAAATTAATCTTAGAGCTAATTTTGGATCCCAATGTCCCCAACCAGTGGATCCAGTTTTCCATCCATTTTCATGTGTTTGTTTAATTCTTTCCCATTCCTCTTCTCTAGCTACCTCCTCTTTCTTAACTGAGCCTTTCAGATAGAATATGTCATGTATGCCTCTCGCCGGATGATCTGATGGCATAAATAATGCATCACAATTCCAGAAGTTAACTTCTATTGGTGGACTAGTAACTTCCTCAAATCCCAATCCAATTAAGACTTCTCTAATTTCGTCGATTATCTCTCTATATGGATGTTTTTTCCCTCTAATTGGTATTACTGCTGGAATTTCAATATTATACGGTCTTAAATACACTTTTCTCCATTTTCCAGTAATTATTAATTCTCTGGTTAATTCACTAACTTCCTCAACTGGTTTAATCTGTTTAGCTACTTCGATACCTAGCTCTGTAAGTTTAATTTTCATTCTCTTTATTTTATGTTCTCTAATTAGATCTCCCCTTTTCCTAAGTTCCTTCAAACTTCTTTCTTCATTAGCAGTTAATTTTTCACCTTTACTAATCTTAATGAGTATTTCCATCGGCTTGTATGGTTTCTTAAGACTTTCTAAACCGCTATTAGTTAACTTTAAAATTCTCTCTCTATCCTTTTTCTCAATTACTATCCATCCATTTTTTAATGCCCAACTTATACCAAATTTTCGTTCATCCTCCTCTAATTCTAAAGTACTTAATGGTGCCTCACATCCTTTTTCTTTAAGTTTCAGAATTAGTCTCACTTCTGGAAAACATTTTTTCAGATATTTTTCTCCCTCTTCAC
>CAZCCB010000086.1:0-5030 GCA_964497155.1 uncultured Nitrososphaerota archaeon
TAGCTAAGAATTTACTTAAAATTAATCGGAAATGCATTGGAATTCAAATATACTTAATTCCTGCTATTAGTATGGAGATAATTCATATTGGACATTGAATTATTCCTCTAGAATATAGGCAGTCAGCGCAACTTGGACTATTACTCCAGCAATCATATTCATTTGATAATGTGAAATCGCATATGTCATGGAATTTACAATCAGTGCATGATGGGAAATTAAAGTATCTAACTTTAAATCTAAATCTTAAATAATCTACTTTATTCCAAATATTTATTAAGCTATCTTTATTTAAGTTTCCAAATACTATTTGATTAATATTCTTTTCAACACCATAAATATAGCATTTATATGTGTGTAGAAAGTTGAAGCATGGAGTTAAATTTCCATTCCAAGTTATACATGCAGCATTTTCCATTATGAATGGACATTTTCTTTCAGTTTTAAGTGTAAATTCTGGAAGCTTAACTGAAACATTTGTTTCTAAACTTTTAATTGCAATTTTACCGTAAAGCTCATCAAAATTGAAATTATCATTTAAATATAAGCATTCATCATTAACTTTACTCAATATTGGAATTACATTTGAAACAATAATTCTCCCGATACCATATTTTTCAGCTAATTCAATTAAACTAATGAGTTCATTAATATTGCTGTTCATTGCAGTAAATATGAATTCAGTAATTGGATATGGTGTTCCTCTACGTTTCCTCTCTTCATGAATAAACTTTAAGACTCTTAAAATATTATTTAGATTTCCACCTCTAATCTTATTGTAGGTTTGCTGTGATGCAGCGTCAATTGAAATTGAAAGTCTATCTAAACCAATATTAATGAGTTTTAATGCTAAATCTTTATTTAATAATGTTCCATTAGTATTTATTCCAAGCTTAAACCCCCTTCTCTTAACTTCCTCTGCAAATTCAATAAAATTTTTATGGATTAATGGTTCACCCCAACCTCCAAACCAAATAAATTCTGTATTAGCCTTAACTGCTTCATCTAAAATTTTCATGAATAATTTCTCATTCATTTCACCTTCAATTTCACTCCAAGATTTTCTAAAACACATTATGCAATTTAAATTACATTTGGTAGTTAATTCTAAAATTAATTTTTTAGGTCCAAGTTTAGGTTTAGCTAATACTACTCCCTCATCGAAGACTTCTATTATTTTCTCATTCATCCACCATTAATCCTCCACAAATATATCTCATGAAAAATACTACTTGAAGTTTATATTTTTTTGCATCTATATCTTATAGTTTTCATTCTTAATAGGATATTAGTTGAGTATTTACACTCTTTATTTAATTTTCAATAATATTTTCTAATTATTTTTAATCAGATTGATAATTAGTGGAATGTAAAAGATAAATATATCTTTCATTTAATACTATTCTAGATACTTCTAATTTTAGGTGATAAAATTGCCAGGAGGATATATGGGTAAAATTTTGAGAGTAAACTTAACTGATGGTACATTGAGAGATGAAACTCTTCCAGATGAAGTGTTGAGAAACTGGATCGGCGGTAGAGGTTTAGGAGTATATTTAATGCTTAAGGAAGTTGACCCTAAAGTTGATCCATTAAGTCCAGATAATAAGATGTTCATTTTGACTGGACCATTAACTGGTACAGCTGCACCTGAAAGTGGCAGATGGTGCTCTGTAACTAAATCACCCTTAACTGGAACAATTCACGATTCGCATTCAGGTGGTAAGTGGGGTCCAGAATTAAAGTTTGCTGGTTATGATGCAATTATAATTGAAGGTGCATCTGAAAAGCCAGTTTACCTTTGGATTCATGATGGCAAAGCTGAGCTTAGAGATGCTAAACATTTGTGGGGTAAAGATACTCATACGACAACCGACATGATTATTGAGGAGCTTGGAGATAAGAATATTAAAGTTATGTGTATTGGACCTGCAGGAGAGAATTTAGTTAAAATTGCATGTCTAATTAATGATAAGGGTAGAGCTGCTGGTAGAGGTGGTCATGGAGCAGTTATGGGTAGTAAGAAGCTTAAAGCTATAGCTGTTAGAGGAACTATGAGACCTCCAATAACTAATGAAGATAAATTCCGTGAAGCAGTTAAAATTAATGTTGATAAATTGAAAAAGAGTCCAGTTACAAGTGAAGCATTACCTAAATATGGTACTGCGGTTCTAGTAAATATTATTAATAAGCATGGATTGCTTCCAACAAGAAACTTCCAAACTGGAGTTCATCCGACAGCAGATAAGTATAGTGGAGAAACAATTGCAGAGAAAATTTTAATTAGAAAGGTTCCATGCTGGGGCTGTATAATTGCATGTGGAAGATATACTAAAGTATTAATTGGTGAGGGTGATGGACCAGAATATGAAACTGTATGGGCATTTGGAGCACAAACGGGTACAGATGACTTAGAAGCAATTTGTAAGGCAAACTATTTATGCAATGAACTTGGATTAGATACAATTTCAATGGGACATGTAATTGGAACATTAATGGAACTCTATGAGAAAGGAAAGGTTCCAATTGAAAAGCTTAGAGGATTAGAGCCAAAATGGGGTAATGGTCAAGCAATAATAGAGTTAACTTGGAGAACAGCCTATAGATCTGGTATTGGAGATGACTTAGCTGAAGGAGCAAAGAAATTAGCTGAAAAATATGGTGCACCAGACTTAGCAATGGTAGTTAGAGGACAGGAATTACCTGCATATGATCCACGTGGAGCACAAGGTCATGGACTTGGATATGCAACTTCAAATAGGGGTGGATGCCATTTAAGAGCATATATGATTGCACCTGAAATTCTAGGAGTACCACAATTGGTCGATAGATTTACAACTAAGGGTAAAGCTGAATTAGTTAAAACATTCCAAGATGGATTCGCAATAGTAGATAGCCTAGTATTATGTAAGTTTAATACATTTGCAACATGGATTGAAGATTGGGTTGGTATGTTAGCTGGAGCAACAGGTTTCAATTATACAGTTGATGAATTAAATAAGATTGGAGAAAGAATCTATAATGCTGAGAGAGTATTCAATATACTTGCATTTGGAGATGGAAGAGCATATGATACACTACCAAGAAGATTACTTGAAGAACCAATGCCAGAAGGACCGGTTAGGGGATATGTAGTTAAGCTAAGTGAAATGTTAGATGAATACTATAAGATTAGAAATTGGATTGATGGCAGACCTACTAGAGCCAAACTGGAAGAGTTAGGGTTAAAGGAATTTGCAGATAAACTTGAAGAAGCAGGATTACTTCCAAGCTAAAATTTATTTTATTATTTTCTTTATTATTCTAGTCATGAAAATTATAATTGAATTTTTCGTAACATTAAGAGATAAGTATGGTAAAAGGATTGAATTAAATCTTAATTATGATAAACCATTAACTGTAAAAGAAGTTTTATCCCATGTTAAAGGTTTACTTGAAGATATAACTGAAAATGGTAAGTTAAAGGAGATGTATAAAGTTCTCATTAATGGGCATAATATAATGTTTCTAAATGGACTTGAAACACAAGTTAAAGATGGAGATGAAATCTATATATTTCCACCCGCAGGTGGAGGATAATCAAATTCTTCCACTAGACATTAAAATTATCGCTATTATTGCAAGTATAATTCCAATTAGTTGGATTGATGATATTTTCTCGTTTAACAGTATTCTTGCAAGTAAGAGTGTAACTAATGGATATAATGCTGATACAGATGTAACTAATGATGCTTTACCTATTTCAAGTGCACTATTAAATGCTAATGTGCCCAAAACACCTAGTATTCCGGCTATGGATGCATAACATAATGCTGATGTATTTATACTCGATTTAGACTTAATTATCAAATTAACTATTAAGGCTATGATGAATGATGAAGCAACTGAAATTAATGTAGCTCGCTGCCAACTAGTATATTTCAATGATAGTTTAATGAATATGCTCCAACACCCCCAAAGAATAAGCGATATTATAGTTAATATTAGCCATCTCATCTTAATCACCATCCAAAATATTTTCTTAGAGATCAATAAATTTGAAACATAATATAATTATCTCCTAATCCATATATTCTTTATCGAAGCATATTTGGAGTGAAATTGATGAAGATAAGTGTGGAAAAATATTATGAAAATTCAATTGTAAGAAATGAAATAACCGAATTCTGCAGAAATAGATGGGTTGCAATTCACTGTGAACATAAGACTAGTGATGGTAGACCAATGCTAGTAAGATATGATAAAGGTAGACCATTAACCATTAAGTCTCCAAATGATATTCAATATATCTTGAGAAGATTTAGAGGATTAAAGCCTAGAACATTCTATGCAACAGCAAGCATATATTCAAAACTTGAAACTAAGGAGGATGCATTAAACTATGAGAAACTAGTAATTGCAAAAACACCTACATGGGATATTGATAGTAAACCTGAATGGTGGAAAGCTACAATTGAAGTAATTAAAATAATAGTTAAAGCATTAGAAAATGAAGGCGTAAAGAACTCAGTTTATATTAAGTGGAGTGGTAGAGGAGCACATGTACATATTCATGAAAAAGCAATTTCAAATAAAATTTACAGTAAATATAAGCCATTAAATATTGCCTATGGTATAGTCGAATACATAATTAGGAAAATTAAGTCTTCAATTATCAAAGTTAACATGGAATTTAAAACTGAAATTAAAGTTGAAAATTTAATTGATCCACAAAGAGTTTTTACAGCACCATTAAGTTTACATAAACAATTAGATGTAGCCTGTATAGCCTTTAAACCTGATCAATTAGATGAATTCAATTTTGAATGGACTAATCCATTAAACTTTAAGCATAATCCAGACTGGAAGAATTATGTTGAAGGTGAAGCTGATCCATTAGCCATAAAAGCATTTAGAAGTATAGGGCCATATCCAAGAGAAGTTAAGCGTGAACCACCGCAAATAGCAATCGAATTAAAACCTATTCAAAAAAGAATTGAAACCTTTTTCCCCGAGAAGAAGGAGTTAAAAAAGATTATCGCTCCGATTGC
>CAZCCB010000087.1:0-4970 GCA_964497155.1 uncultured Nitrososphaerota archaeon
CTCCTTATCATCCCAATTATATTCAATAAATCCCTCCTACTATTAGCTTCCATCAATTTCCTCCTAATCATATTCAATTTATAATTATCCCTCACCAACCCCCAACTATTATTAATCAATTTATCAATAATATTTTGAATTTTAATTTTAACATAACTCATCATCCCCCTAGATAATGGCTGCCTAACAATTCTAGCAATCTCATTCAATTTATCATCAATTAATTCAATTTCATTAACCCTATCTCTTCCAGCCATATAGTTTAGGGATATTGCTTCAATATAATTATTTTCAGGCTTAAATTGACAAATCCTCCATCCATTCCTATCTATTTTAATGTAAATTTTCTTCATTAATGGTTTAAATGATGTTAATGCCATTAAACCTGCAAATGTCAATACTATTTCATCATCATTTTTAATGATATATCCATCATCAATTAATTCATTAACTAAATGATTTAACTCATCACTACTAATTCCAAGAATTCTCCTAGCTTCAATTAAACTTAATTTACGATAAACTTTTAAAGCCTCCAATAAAATTTCTATCGAATCCATAATCTCAACCATAAAGGCTGATTAAATTGATTAAATATAGAATTCTAATGCCACTAATAATCCTAAGAAAACTACACTTAATAGACCTAGCATTTTCAACTAGAACTCCATTAAACCATGTAATTGAATATATTAATGAATTAAGAAATGATGGCTTCATTAAAAATTGTGATGACCTAATTGAAATAACTAATGCCGGCCTAAAGGCTTGCTTGGGTAAATTTATTAATTTTAAGCGTAGATCATGGCTTATAGTTAATGGTTCTAATGATTCAATATTAAATTTAGGATTTATTAAATCTAGATGGGGATTTAAATTTTCACCATTATGCATACCATTAATTAATTTATTAGAAACATTCGACTGCCAAATTTTTATTGGTTGGAGTAGAATTTTAAGTAATATTTGGAATAGAATTTGCGGTGAAATTACTCCAATCAAATATTTATTTAATGCATTAAATTTAATTGATGAAGCCTCAAATCTACTTAAAATAACTTCTAAATGGAGCTTTAATGCTTCATTAATGAAGATTAAGAGGGCAATTAAATTAATTAATACCGCCAAATATGTTGCTGAAAACATGATTTTCCCAAAATATATCTCTTCTAAATTTCCATTCAATATTGAATGTAGGAGTGATTTAATTGAATTAATATCTAAATTAAACCAGTCAATTAAAAGTGAATTTGAATATATTGGAAATTTAGCTTTTAAAATTAATTGGAGCAATTTAATCGACCATAATTAAATTTCCCATAAAAGCTTAGTTTTACCTGCAGTTATATATGGTAGTTCCCTTGTTTCAATTATAAATGGATATTCCCTAGTTGCAATTCCAATTGCAAGGCATTGCTTTGGAGGTAAACTTTTAACTATTGCTGAAATCGTCTCTTCATCAATTTTAGCTGCTGGAATTATATGCCAAATATCCTTCTTATCAGTTAAATTAAATATGAATATATTATCGCATTGCCTAATAACTATTTCATCAATACTTTGAGGAGTATTAGTCATATAAAATTGATATGCACCCAAATGCCTCATCCTAGTAACCAAATTTATCCAAACAGTTCTTTCAAGATATAAATGAGCTTCCTCAGCAAATATGAATAATGGCTCAGTCTCCTCATTTTCAAGTAATTCCTCAATTTTACTTAAAATTGTCTGAACAACTATTTCCTGGGTTGGAGAACCCTTAGCTTTCAAATTAATTATTAATGCCCCACCATTATCAATTCTCTCCAATAATTTCTCTATTCTAGTACATTCATTTTCATTTGAAGTTATAATTCCAGTAGATTCAATTGTCTCAATTCTCCTAGTAATTGCACCTGCAATTTTTGGACTCATATCCTCAGCCATATCATAAATGAGATCCAAATATAGATTATCATTCCTCTCCAAGTCAATCCAAATATTCCTAAAAGTATATGCTGATGCTTCAGGTAATCCAAGAACTTCAGTTAAAACTCTATAAATAACATTTAATCCAATATATTTCAATGTAAATTTCAATGGAACATATTCACTATTCTCAGTTGGATTAGGCTCCAAAGTTATTATTTTATCATAATATTCACTTTCCCCACCATTCTCAGTATATTTTAATCCTGAATATTCATCATTAATATCAAATACTATTGCCTTAGCTCCATGCCTAATTATTCCAAGTAAAATTATTTTGGCTAAATGAGATTTACCTGAACCCTTCTTACCAACAATAATATTTATCCCCTGAAGGTCGCTTGCATTAATTTTAATTGGATTATTATCGTTAATTGGATTTCCAATTTCAATTTCATATTTAAATCCAATATTCATTTTAGATGCAATTTCAATTGGAGAAACCTTCTCAATCCTACAAGCCCTACTAGGAGTCCATCCACTCCAAGAACTAAAAACTTCAACTCCATTCTCAAATAATATTTCCTTCCTAATCTTAGCTCTAGCAATCCTCATATTCCTAATATCAATTAATGGCTCCATAACCTTACTCTTAATTTCAGTTAAATTTACAAGTGAACTTGAAACCTCCCTCCTCAAAACATCAGTTAAAATTCCAGGCAAATCAATTAAATTAACCTCTATAACCTGAACCAAAATACCTCTATTAACATTCCTATCAATAATCTTAAAATTATCCCCAACCTCAACATTCTCATTAGGATTATAAACAAAATATATTTCATCACCAATCTTCCTAAATAACTGCAAATCCATTCACCCCCTCCAATTAATATGGATATAAAATTAAATTCCTCCAATCAGTAAATTCAATATAATCAGATTCAATTCTACTCAAAGCATAAGCCTCCAAATTCAATAATTCAACATTAGTAAAATAGCAATAAGCATGAGCCAATCTCAATGGTTCAGGATAACCATTAAACATTGGAATTCCAAATGCAATCATAGATAAAATTTTACTAGGATCAATACCAGGTTTAACTGCAACATCAACCCTCAAACTCGGACCATTAACATCAAACTTAGCAACATAAACCCTACCACAAATTGGATGACTACTATCAATATGATCATGAATATCAATAAAACACGGCCTATTAATTTTAGAAAGCAAACTTACAATTCTAAATCCACCCCTAGTTCTAAGCCAACTCCTCTTAGAAACACCAACAACCACATTATTATGCCTAAATGCAATATCCATACATCCACGCATAAAACTAATTGGAGTATCAATAGTACCCATAGTTAATGAGCCATCCCATAAAATTAAACTATCAAAAACATTCTCCAAAACCAATTTCTGAACAACCCTCTCAAATGCATTCCTAACCCTATCAACCAATTTAATTAAACCAGGAGTACTCCTAACATCAACCAAAGGTAAATTCATAAGCCTCCTAGCCATATTATAAACATCAACCCTATTCCATTCACTCAAATAACATAAATATGGACCAAGACAATAAACACTATAACTACTAGAATCACCATCATAAGCTACAACACAAACCCTATAAGCAACAACCAATCCATCATCAGTCTCCAAAACCTTAAGAGATGAAGAATCAATAGCAAAAACACTTTTAGGAACCTCAACATTAAAATCAAAATCCCTAACAACATAATCCTCACCAGTCAAAGCAAGATCCTCAAAACCATCACCAATAACATCATCCCTCAAAGCAATATAACTCCTCAAATCAACATCCCTAACATTAACAAAATCAACATCAACACTAAACCTACCAAACTCACTAAACCTACCATTAATTTCATCCAAAACCCTAACCAAATCACTAAACAATCAAATCACACTCCAATTCATAATTTAAACTATATTCACCCAAAATAATTAATTTATCCAAATCCCTCCTACAAACCGGAATAGCCATAACACTACCACGACAATCACTAATCAATCTAGCAGAAATCCTCAACAACTCATCCAATTCAACCTCACTCAAATCAATCATAAAAGCAGAATACTGAAATCTAACCCCACCCCAATTCCTAATTAAATCCCTAATCTTATCCCTAATATCATCATCACTAACATCATAAACCAAAATATAAATCACCACCAATCACCGATAAAAATATTAGTAAAACTAGTCTTTAAATTTGACTGACTGATATGAAATTCATAAAAACAAAACTAGTCAAAGGGAAAATCATAACAATAATAGATTTAAATCAAGCGCAAAAACTACTATCAAAAAGATATAATGAAATAACACCAAAAATAATACAAAAAATAATAAACGAATACAAAAAATACAACATACCAATAACAATCACAAAACAAAATAATAAATATATAATAAAATCAAAAACAATATCAGCAAAATATTATGGAAACATAAAGAGAACAATAATAGAATTAAATAAAAATTTAACATTAAGATTCCAACCAAACATAAGACACCAAATAACCCTACTAATAAGCAAAAATCCAATAAAAACATTCAAAATAGCAATATACCAACTAGCAAGCAATATTGGACAAAAATATAAAGTAACATCAATAGCATCAAGAATAATATATCAAGAATATAAGTTAAAATGCGAAAGATACACACTAAACAGCATAGCAATACCAATAATAGGAATAGAAAAAACACCCAAAACAATAGAAATAAACATAGAAAATAAAACAATAAAATTCGAATTAAAAGAAATAAAGCAAATAAATCTCCAAAACAAAATAAATAGAGAATATATTAAGAGAATAGTGAATCAAAGCATAAAAGAGAAATTAAAATTACATGGACATCAAATAATAGGATTAAAAGCAATAAAAAATCAAAACCTAATAGAAAATCCAAAAATAGAAGTCAAAGCTGGAATAGAATTCCAAACAATAATACTAGACAATAACCATATCGCAATAGCAATATCACCAATCCACGAAATAACATCAAAACAAAACCTATGGG
>CAZCCB010000088.1:0-2383 GCA_964497155.1 uncultured Nitrososphaerota archaeon
GTAATTAGATCATTCGCATGAATTTAATAGATAACTAATGATCCAATATCCTCTCCATGTACAGCCTTAATAATATTATCAACATTATAGCCATTAATTACTCTTACAGGAATTTTAGATCTCTCAATAATCTTTAATGCAACCATATCAAAGAGCTTGTATGTTCCAGCTTCAGCTTTCATCCCACACATCAATTTAATTAATTCTTTAACGTTTATTTGTTTAATTAACTTAGCATTTGGATGAATTTTGGGATCTGCAGTGTATATGCCGTCAACAGTTGCTGCATAAACAATTAATTCAGCCTTAATTGCTTCAGCAACTAATGCTGCTACTGCAATAGTAGATTGACCTGGAATTAAACCCCCTAATACCAATATCTTTTCATCTAAGTACTTGAAGCTTTCAATTAATTCGCTTAAGGTTTTGGGTATTGGTTTAAAGGCTAAGTCGCCAATTGCATATGAAAGAAGACTTGCATTAACGTGAGTAAGAGTAATGCCTATAATGTCTCTTTCAAAATTGTTTATACCAAACTTCATTGCAACATTAATGTATTCTCTAGCCTTTTTACCGCCGCCAACAATTACTGAAACTCGATAGCCTTCATTAAAAATATTTTTAACTACATCAGCATATTTCTTAATATTTTCATAATCTAGTTCACTGAATAGTAGGTGTCCACTTAACTTGATAACTATGCTTTCTCTCATTGGAATCCCTCATTTAGCTCTTAAAATAATATTTATAAAAGTTTATCACATTTAACAATCTAGCCTAAACCTAATATGCCAGATTTAGGTGTTTAAAATGTCCAAAGCAAAGAGGGAAGAGAGAAGCTCGATTGAAAGATATAGACTTGAGAAGCTAATAAAAGAGTTGGAGGCAAAGCAGGGTAGAGGAACTGAATTAATAAGCCTATATATACCTCCAGGAAGGCAGATTTCCGATATAATGAATGTATTGAGACAAGAATATTCACAAGCATCAAATATTAAGGATAGAACTACAAGACACCACGTATTAGATGCACTTACATCATGCATGCAAAGATTAAAACTCTTTAAACAAGTGCCAAAGACAGGATTAGTACTATTTTGCGGATATGTTTCTAGAGGAGTTCCAGGAAACGAGAAACTTGAAGTACATATAGTGATACCCCCTGAACCATTAAACATATATCTGTATAGATGTGACAGTCGCTTTCATGTAGAACCATTAAAGCAATTACTCATGGAACATGATTTTTATGGAATAATAGTTATTGATAGGCAGGAAGCAACATTTGCAATTTTAAAGGGGAGAAGACTGGAAATAGTTGAACATATAACATCTGGAGTACCTGGAAAGCATGATGCTGGAGGACAATCTCAAAGGAGATTTGAAAGAATTATAGAGCAAATGGCTCATGAATTTTATAAGAGAGTCGCAGAATATGCTAAGAAAATATTCTTACAAAATGATCTTAATTTAAGTGGTCTAATTATAGGTGGACCGGGACCAACAAAATATGAATTTGTAAAGGGTAATTACCTACATTATCAACTTCAAAGCAAAATAGTAGGAATAGTTGATATTGGATATACTGGTGAAGCTGGAGTACATGAATTAATTAAGAGGAGCAGAAAATTATTGGAAAACGTAAGATATGTAAAGGAAAAGCAGTTAATGCAGAAATTCCTTGAATTACTAGTTAGAGATAGTGAAATGGTTACATATGGAATAAGGGAAATAAAAATGTTATTGGAACAAGGTGCAGTAGACTTACTCTTAATATCAACAGACTTAGATCTTGAGAAAATAGAATTTACATGCCAAAATTGCATGTATAAAGAACATTTTCTCATATCAAGTAAAGAGGAATACAAGTTTACAAATAAAACGTGTCCAAAATGCTCTTCATTAATGACAATTTCTGAAAGGAAGAATCTAATAGATGAATTAATCGAACTAGCTGAAAAAACTGGAGCAAAAGTAGAATTAATTTCAACAGAAACGGAGGAGGGTGAGGAATTAAGGAGAGCATTTGGAGGAGTTGCTGCAATTCTTAGATATAGAGTTAATGTTTAGGGTTTAATTTCAACTCTTACTTCTGGATATTCCTCAACTATATAGCCAGTTTCAGCTTCAGTTTCAGTAACTATAATTTTCTCTGACTTAATAACTGCAGAGATGTAATCACTATACTTAGTTAGACTGTTATGATAATTCTTAGGAGCATATATTATGGCTTGACTTATCTTTGCTGAAAGAGGCAGACGCATTTTCGCTTTTAATCTTCTAAGTGTAGCTATAAGAGCTATTATTAAGTCACCTTCTTGTTCAGCTTTTTCATCAATTCTATTAACATTAACTTTCGGCCATGGAGATATATGAATACTTA
>CAZCCB010000088.1:2483-4763 GCA_964497155.1 uncultured Nitrososphaerota archaeon
AATTGAAAGTTTTCCATAGCTTTAGTAACATTATCAGTTAATTTTTCAAGTTTACTTAATAACCATTTATCGATCAAATGAAGTTTAACTGATTTAGTACTCTCTACTTCATAGTCTTTTAAATGTAGACTTACAAATCTAGCTGCATTCCATAATTTTAATAGGAAACGCCATCCATAATCAACTTCCTCCCATCTAAATGGAATATCTGATCCAGTTGCACCGCTAGCATATGCCCATTGCCTTAATGCATCAGCACCATATTTCTCAATAACCTCTCTAGCCTCAACATAATTTCCATATGATTTATGCATCATTCTGCCATCTGTCCCTCTAACCATTCCATTAATTAATGCAGTTTTAAATTGTGGAACGCCGAAGAGAATTATTCCTCTAATCATTAAGTAGTAATCCCAAGTTCTAATTATGTCGTATCCATTGGGTTGAAGATCAGCTGGAAATAGTCTTGAAAATAATTCCATATCATCAGGCCAACCTGCATGAACAGCACATGTTATTGAAGAATCCATCCAAGTATCCATTACATCGGTTTCGCCTCTAAATTTACTTCCACCACATTTTGGGCATTTATCAATTTTTGGTGGATCAGTTCTTGGATCTATTGGAAGCCAATCTTCCTCAGCAACTATAGTTTGACCACAATTTTCACAATACCAGACTGGTATGGGTGTAGCAAATATTCTCTGTCTTGATATAACCCAATCCCAGTCTAATGATTTAACCCAATCAATAAGACGATTTTTAGCCCATTCAGGAACCCATTTTATTTTTTCGGCCCATTCCAAAACTTTATCTGCAATAGCTTTAGTTTTAACGAACCATTGCATTTTAACTAAAATTTCAATTGGAGTGTGACATCTCCAGCAGGTACCAATATTTTGAATTATATCTTCTTCCTTCAAAATGAAACCCATAGTTTTCAAATCGTTAACTATTCGCTTCTTACATTCAGTAATAGTTAATCCTTCATATTTTCCAGCAGCTGAAGTCATTTTACCATGCTCATTTATCGCTTTAATTATTGGTAAATTATATTTCTTCTGCCACTTTACATCCATTCTATCTCCAAACGTACATATCATTACAACTCCAGTTCCAAATTTAGGGTCGACATCAGGATCACTATAGATTTTAACTTTCCTATTGAATATTGGAACAATAACTTCTTTACCGACATAGTTCTTATATCTCTCATCATCAGGATGAACTGCAACTGCAACACATGCTGGAAGTAATTCAGGTCGAGTTGTAGCTATTAGAAGATAATTACTTCCATTTACAAACGGAAACTTAATATAGTAGAGTTTTCCTTTCTTACTTACATATTCAACTTCAGCTTCAGCAATAGCTGTCTCACATCGAGGACACCAAAGAACAGGGTGCTCCGCTCTATATACATAGCCCCTTTTATACATTATGATGAATGATAATTGTGTTCTTCTCCAATAATCAGGATCCATAGTTTTATATTCGAGACTCCAGTCTATTGAAAATCCTATTCTCTTCATAGTTGTTTTCATCTGTTCAATCCATTTTTCAGTTAATTCCATACAAACCTTTCTAAATTCATCTGGTCGAATATCCCTCTTACTTATACCAAGTGTTCTTTCCGCTCTAACTTCAGTGGGAAGCCCATGACAATCCCATCCTTGAGGGAAATGAACATTATATCCCTGCATTCTCTTAAATCTGGCAACTGCATCAAAATAACACCAATTTAATGCATTACCCATATGAAATTCGCCGCTTGGATAGGGTGGAGGAGTATCGATTGAATATGTTGGTCTACTATGATCATCTCTATTAAATCTATATATCCCCCACTCTTCCCATGCTTTTTGCCATTTAACTTCAACTTCATTAAATCGATACTCTTTTGGAAGAATTTCTCTAACCATTACTGTAACCTCCAATCGTCATTAAGACTTTAAAAAGAATAGAATCACATATAAAGGCATTGTAAGAGAAATTGGTTATATTATTAGTTAAAACACTTGGTGCATAACCAACTCCCACACAACATAACACTTAAAAACTTTAAAAGTCTTACGTATAAAGCATTACGTAATAACATAGTAGATAAAGTGAATTAACTTTATAACTAACCTTAATCAAACTATACATCGAACTAGAAGGCCCGGGTAGCTCAGACAGGTAGAGCGGTGGCCTGTGGAGCCATTGGTCGCGGGTTCAAGTCCCGCCCCGGGCCCTATATTACAAATCAATTTTCATGAAGAAAACTTTAATATGAAAAGTGTA
>CAZCCB010000089.1:0-730 GCA_964497155.1 uncultured Nitrososphaerota archaeon
TTGCAAGCTTAGTAACATTAAGGAGAATTTCCCTCCAATAAGACCTTAAAATTGAGCCATAAGTAACCCATCCATTAGCATCAGGTTCAGGCAAAAGATAATATTCACCTTCAAGATTAACACTAGCAATCTTCTCAACTGAAGCATTATAATATTTACAGAACTTAGTAAAGTTGGTTTCAAGAGACATGAAATTACCATAAGTCATATACTTCAAACCCAAACCACGTACACTAGCATAATAAGGAGCATAAATTGGAATATCCTCAGGATAATAAACTATTGGATAAGGATCAACACTAATAGTAACCCTAACTCCACAATCAAAATCATTAAATGTACCCAAAACCTCAAAATCACCTAAACCATAAACATAATTCCCATCATCTTCAGATTTATAAGCAATAATAGTTGAAGTGAAATTTAAAAGTGAAATTATAATTGCAAATAAAATTAATATACTTCCATACTTCTTATGGAAGCACATTCAACCTCACCTATCCAAGTTCAATTAGACAGAAATCTAATATTACATCTAAATTTGCTTAGAGAAAGTATATAACATTTTCCAATTCAATCCACTGATTAAACAATACTTAAGTTTAAAATCAATCACATATTATTAGGTGAAAAAATGGTTAAAATTGAAAAGCCACCTGAAAAATATGTTGCATTCAGTCCTCCAAGTCCAGTAGTATTAGTAACATGCTGCACTAAAAATGGGAAAAAT
>CAZCCB010000089.1:740-4631 GCA_964497155.1 uncultured Nitrososphaerota archaeon
CCATTAGTAGCAATAGGAATAGCGCCCAAAAGATATTCACATAAATTAATTAAAGAAACAAAAGAATTCGTAGTCAACATTCCAAATAAAGACTTAGTAGAGAAAGTAATTTACTGCGGAACAGTATCTGGCAGAGATGTTGATAAATTTAAGGAAACAGGTTTAACTCCAATTCCAGCCAAGAAGGTTAAACCACCATTAATAAGGGAATGCATAGCACATTTCGAATGCAAATTACATGCAAGCTATCCAGCTGGAGACCACACAATATTTGTTGGAGAAGTAGTTTCAGTAACAGTTAATGAAGGAATTGAACGTGAAGGAGTATTAGATGCAACTAAAGCAGAAACAATATCCCATAGAAGCAAATTTTACTACCTGCCCAAACTATTCTACATAGCAAAATAATTCCACCTCATTATTGTTTAATTAGAAAAATTAATTCAAAAGCAAACCAAATAATTATTTGAATTACAATGAAGAATATGAGTAAAGATAAGTTAATGATTCTAATTACAGGACTACTACCATATGAATCTGGGAAAACAAGTTTCGCATTAGAATTAATTTCAGCATTAAAAGAAATTGGAATAAAGGTAACTCCATTTAAGCCAATTGGAAGCCATAATGCATGGTATCAATATAAAACATTAATAAATAGCATAAAACATGGAATCCTAATAGGCGAAGATGCATATAAACTAGCAAAAATAACTGGAAAACTAAATGAAATAGAATTAATTTCACCATTAGACATATTAATAGCACCACCAGAACCAATAAAATACATAGAAACAGATACAATAAGCTACTTAATGGACCTATACACAAATACATTCAAGCAATCAGTAATAATGAGGGAAACAAAACTAATTAACGATAATTGTGAAACTAAACATTACATTATAAAGGAAAATTATGAAAATACAGTTCAACCATTAAAGAGAAAATTAGATAAACTTGTAAATAAACTTGAAAATGCCAAACTAATTAACTATGATACCTTCATTAGTAAAATATCAAATTTAAAAACATATCAAAATATAGGTAAAATCTTACAGTTCCTATACATGCGAGATAACTATATAATTATAGAAAGCTTCAATAATGCAGCATTACCAATATTAGAAGCATTAAAATCAAATTATGTATTTATAGTCATGCCAGGTAGAATATTACTATACAAAGGAAGAAAATATGAGAGAACATTAAAAATAATTGGAAATTATGAAAATCCATTAACTATAGAAACTAGAACCATAGCTTCACTATGTAAGCCCGACAAAATATTTCCATGGAAACCGAAAGTAAAGAGTAAATTAGGAATTTCAAAAACTGTGAAGCATATTGCTTCATTAATAATTAAATGAATTAATAATCCAATAAATTCTAAATCAACCCGAAATTAAACCACACCTCACCAAATAATCCCTAACATTCTTCAATTCACCTTCACTTAAAGGTAGAATAAGTTTTCTAGGTATACCTCCAGGCTTACTAATCAAATTAAAAATAGCCTTAACAATAGCAATCTGATTATACCTCTTCATTAAAACATCAATCTCATTAATCAAAAACTGAATCCTCCTAGCCTCCTCAATATTACTCTTCATAAATGATTCATATAACTTAACTACATGTCTAGGCATAAAATTAGCAACCGTAACAATAGCACCTTTACCGCCCAAAACCAAAGTAGATAAAATTACCCTCGAAGTACCAGCCATAACTGAAATTCTATCACCAACCCTCCTAATCAACTCAGCAATATGAAGCAAATCATTAGAACTATCCTTAACACCAATGATCTGACTATACTCATCAACCAATCTCTCAAAAACATTTACATTAACACTATAACCAACAAATTTAGGAACATCATAAAGAATAACTGGAACATCAATCTTATCCAAAATTTCACTATAATGACTAAAAAGTTCTTCACTTGAAACCCTAAAGTAATATGGAGGAACAATCATAATTGCATCAGCACCTAAATCAATAGCCTCCCTAGAAAACTTAATAGTCTCAATAGTACTAGGAGCACCAGTACCAACAATAACCTGAACACGACCATTAACATAATCAATAACATTCCTAATAAGCTCAATTTTCTCATTTCACATTAAATATGGAAATTCACCATTAATACCCAAAGTAACCAATCCACTCAAACTACCATCAATCCAAAAATCAATACAAATCCTAAGAGCATTAAAATCAATAGACTGATCCAATTTAAAAGGAGTTATATGTGGAACATAAATACCCTCCAACTTCAATTTGAATCACCAAAATATCAAATAAAACTTAAATAAATAATTAGTCAATCCCAACAGCAATCTAAAGTATTAATCATAAGAAAGATAAAATGAAATCATAATTTAGGATGAACCAGAGTCAAGAAATCTTAATCCAACATTACCCTCTCAATAAAGCTTTCCTTAACTTATGCGTATTCGTAAAATCATCAATATCAACAGTTATACTATCAAATAAACTTGTCAAATCAATAACCTTAAGAGGTTTAAGTCTTATTTCATCATCTACAATTTCAATCATAAATAATCTAGATTTAATAATCCTCCTAATACTAGCTGGAATAAGTATACGACCAGTCTTATCCATTTTAACAATAACCATCAAACTTACCTCCAGAAATATAAAGTTACATTATCTAGCTGACACTTAAAATTAAATAGTTTAATGTTAATCAATTTTGACTCCAAGCTCCATTAAAACCTTTCTAGCAACATCAATAGCCATTCTCCTCAAAGCCTCCCTACTACTAGCACCCAGATGGGGAGTTAAAATAACATTATCAAATTTAGTTAACGGACTATCCTTAGGTAGAGGTTCAACCTCAAAAACATCCAAAGCAGCACCAGCAATCTTACCAGACTCCAAATACTTAATTAAAGCCCTCTCATCAATCACAGCACCTCTACCCATATTAACAATATAAACTCCATCCTTCATCAACTCAAACTCACGATCAGAAATCATATGATAAGTCTCACTAGTTAATGGAACATGAATAGTAATAATATCAGACTCCCTCAACAAATCATCAAACCCCCTAAACCTAACACCAATCTCCCTCTCCAAAAACAATTTCCTAACCTTATCATAATAAATAAGATTAACATCAAAACACTTCAAACGCCTAGCAACAGCACTACCAATCCTACCCAAACCAATAATACCAACAATCTTACCAAACAATTCAACACCAATCAAATCAGAATACTTCCTATCCCACTCACCAGACCTAACAGCATTATCAGCCTGGGGAATTCTCCTCAACAATGCGAGAATAAGACCAACCGTAAATTCAGCAACAGTAACCGTTAAAGCCTCAGGAGTATTAATCACCTTAACTCCCAATTCACGTGCAGCATCAAGATCAATATGATCAACTCCAACACCATGAACACCAATAACCTTCAAACGCCTAGCCCTCAACAAAACATCCCTAGGAATCTTTATAAAACCCCTAGAAATAACGGCATCAACATTAATAATAGCCTCGGCCAAATCATCAACCGTACAGCCAATAGGAAGACACTTAACCTCGCCATACTTCTCCAAAAGCTTAATCCCATCACTATGAATAGGCTCAACAACCAAAAACTTAAACACCAACATCACCCCAAAAACAATCCACACTAAAATACTAACCAAACAATATAAGTCCACCTCCTAAAATTAACAACTAATATAAGATAATTTAAGTCAAACTTCTAATACATGAGAAAAGCACACAATATTCATAGTCACAAATTTAACACTATATACTCGGTTTAAAATAAGACTAAAATTTTATTTTAAAAGTAAATAATATTATTGAGGAAGCAAGCATGGTTAATTTAAGCATTCTAGGCTTCAAAT
>CAZCCB010000089.1:4641-4761 GCA_964497155.1 uncultured Nitrososphaerota archaeon
AGCTAAATCATCAACCGTACTACCAATAGGAAGACACTTAACCTCACCAAACTTCTCCAAAAGCCTAATCCCATCACTATGAATAGGCTCAACAACCAAAAACTTAAACACCAACATCAC
>CAZCCB010000090.1:0-4728 GCA_964497155.1 uncultured Nitrososphaerota archaeon
AGGGTATTGAGAATGCATATGAAATTGCTGGTGATAAGCTTAGGGGTGTTGAATTAAATTATTTTGATTTATGGTTTAAAACTCATTTTATGAGTAGTGATGGTGCAGATGCAATTCAAATTGGATGTAGATTCTATTTCATGTTTAAGGTTTATGGGATGACTCCAAGTGGATTATTCTATGATTCCGAAAGATTCGGCATGATGAGTGGATTGGAGAATTTGGAAAATGCTGTAATGGAAGTTTCGAATAGAATGGGTAGGAGGGTTGTAAGTCAATATGAAGCCAAGTCTCCGCCAATAGGAATTATTCAAGCCATTTTGGAGAGTAGGGCTGCTGGAGACTTCTTCCATGAAATTGGACATTCATTTGAAGCTGATTCGGTTATTAGGGGATTTTCAGCATTTGAGGGATTAAAGGGGGAAATTGTTGCAAATGAAATTTTAACCGTATATGAGGATCCTACAATACCTAATGCTTGGGGTTCAATATTTTTTGATGATGAGGGAGTTAAGCCTAAAAGGACAATTTTAATTGAGAATGGAATTTTAAGGGGCTTTATCCATTCAAGAGAAACAGCATATAATTTAAATGAAAAGCCTACTGGACATGCCAGAGCTGAAAGCTATCAATATGAACCGATAGTTAGAATGGCTAATTTAGTAGTTAAACCTAGAGATTGGAGGGAGGATGAATTAATTGGTGAAACTAGAAATGGAATTTATATTACTGGTGCTAGAGGTGGACAAACAACTGGTAAGGGTCCATTTCAATTTCAAGCAAGTGAAGCATACTTAATAGAGAAGGGTGAAATAACTAAGCCATTGAAAAGCGTAAGCGTTTCCATGAGAATATTAGAGGCATTAAAGGATATTGATGCAATATGTAGAGATGCAAAATACTACATAACCCTATGCGGTAAGGGTGGACAGAGAATGGCTGTAACTGCACTTGCCCCTACAATGAGAATTAAGAGAGTTATTATTGGAGGTTAATATTATGAATCTCGAGAGAATAATTAACCTAGCTGAAAATAGGGGTGCTAGTTTAAGTGAATTATTTATTTATAGTGATAGAGAAGTTTCAGCCTCAATTTCTAGGGGAGGTAAAATATCTTTATCATCAAGTAAATCTGAAGGTATTGGAATTAGAGTTATAGTTAATGGTAGGGAGGGATTTAGTTATACATCAAAATTGGATTTAAATGAAATCGAAAAAACAATTAGTAGAGCAATTAAAATAGCGAAAAAGAGTGGTAGAAAACTTGAAACCCTACCAAAATCGAAGGATAAGATTCCAAGTGTAAATGGATTTTATTATGAGGAAATTAAGAATATAACTGAGGATCAAGTATTCAAGTTTATTAAAGAAATTTTCGATAAAACTTTAAAGTATAATGGTTATGGGAAATTAATTTCATGTAGAAGCGATTTCAAATATATTGAATGGAAAATAATTAATAGTTATGGTTTAGAATATGAATTTCACGAAACCCATAATATAGTAAGTTATTCTGCACTTGCAATTAAGAATGGAGCTTCAGCATTAAATTACGACCATATTTATGATAGAAAGATTATAGATTTAGATGAAGCTAAAGAATATGCCATAAAGGTGATAAAGCTTGCTGAAAATGGAGTTCCCGAAACAAGTATTAAGAGTGGAATTTACCCAGTAATACTTTCTCCAAGAGCATTTATAACAATATTAAATTATACCTTATATCCAATATTAAAAGCTAATTTCTATCCAAGAAGATTGGAGAGGGGGAGTATAATTGGATCTGAAAAATTAAATTTAATTGAAGATCCATTAAATCCATTAATACCGAGATCATCACCAATAGATCATGAAGGAACAATTAGAAGGAGGAAAATTATTATTGAGAAGGGGGAATTGAAAACTCTACTTTATGATCATTACTATGCTGAGAGGGAAAATGTAGAGTCAACTGGAAATGGATTTAGAACCCCAATACTTACATGGCCTAGAATGACTAAGCCCTATCAGGGATTGCCATCACCTGAAATTGGGAGTTTAAAGATTATTAATAGTAATAAGAGTATTCATGATTTAGCTAATCAAGTTAATAATGGATTATATGTAATTTACGTTATTGGTGCTCATGGAGCTGACCCAGCATCAGGAAGATTTAGTGCAACTGCACCAATAGCATTTAAAATTGAAAATGGAGGTATAGGTAAACCAGTTAAACATGCAACCATTAGCGGTGATTTAAGTCAATTATTAAATATAATTGATGTTGGTAATGAAGAAAAGCTTGTATTTAACACATTATCTCCATCAGTACTAGTTAGTGAATTAAAAATTGCTGGCGATTAGATTTAGTGGAATAAAAGTAAACTATTTATTTACTGTAAATTAACTGCTTACCGTGAAATGGCTTCCATCATGGCTAGGTAAAATATATGCCACTCTATACTCCGAATTTGCTGATAAGGAATTTAGCTTAGAGGATGCAGTGAAAATTATTAATCGCCCCTATAGTTATGTTAAGGTTGCAATTAGTCAATTATGTAAATTTGGATGGTGCCTTAGAGAGGATAGGGGAGTTTATAGGCTTCTTAAACCACTTGAATGCATATTAACTCTAGCTAATGCAATAATTAATCTTGATAAAATACCCTGTAAAGAATATATTCCATTAATTAGGAAAACTATTACAGAAATATATGAAATTTTTACTTCCAATTTATTGGCAATAATACTTTTTGGTTCAATTGCTAGGGGTGAAGCTAAAAGTAATAGTGATATTGACTTATTAATTATCGTAAATAATCTTCCAAAATCCTATTTTAAGAGAGCTTCAATATTAGCTCAAGTAGTATCTAAAACTAGAAGTGAACGTATTAAATTATGGTCTAAGAAAATCTATACTTCACTTCAAATATTAGCCTATACACCTGAAGAATTAAAAAGCTTTCATTCATTCTATTTTGACTTAGCATTTGATGGAATAATATTATATAGCAGGAATGGTTATGCTGAAAATTTTCTAAATAGAGTTAGAAAGGAAATTGAGTTAATGAAGGCTAGGAAAATTTATACTTCAAGGAGGAAGTGGTATTGGATCATAGGATTATGAGGAGACTTGCACACGATTATTTAAGGAGAGCTAAAGCTAGAATTATAGATGCTAAATCAGCTCTAAATAGAGGTGATTATCCAGAGGTTGTGAGATATTCTCAGGAATGTGTTGAATTATCGCTTAAGGCAGCTTTAAGATTAATTGGAATAGAATATCCTAAGGTTCATGATGTTAGTGATGTACTTTCAGAATATAGGGATAGATTTCCATTATGGTTTAGAAATTTAATTGATGAACTATCAATTATTTCGAGTGAACTTGCACTTGCAAGAGGTCCAAGTATGTATGGTGATGAAGAAAGAGGTATTCCACCAAGTGAATTATTTAGTAGGGAGGATGCTGAGGAAGCACTTAGAAAGGCTATGAAGGTATTTGAATTATGTAGTAAATTGGCTGGTCAAATTGAATTATAATTGCTGGGCTTAACTAATTTAGCATGTTAAGTGAAATGCAGCTGCAACACGCTTACCTTCACTTAAAAGTTTATTATATGTTTTCCATGCATTTCTAGTATTTTCAACTATAACTTTAATTCCCCTCCTCTCTAATTCTTCAATAACTCTTCTTGGAACCTTCATTAATCCACTATAACCAGTACCTATAACTAGTATTTCTGGTGGATTTCTAAGTCTTAATATCTCATTTAAATCTCCTAAATGTAAGTTATGTCCTTCAATTCTCCACCAATTAGATTTAACTTCACCATTTGGCAATATTATTAAGTCTCTTGTATATGTTGTTCCATTAATAACCATAACTCCGAAATCGTATTTCTCAATCAACTCCCATTCACCAGTAATTATTATACTTAACCCCGGAATTTTAGATTTAATTGAGGGGAGTTAAATTGAGAAGACGTATTTTGATTATGATATTTTTAATAATCGCAATTCTATTGCTTTCATCCTTCAATTTATATTGCAAGATTTTCAGCAGTCAAATTACTAGTGGAAATGATTATCAAGAATTTACCTTATATAAGGGATGGAATTTAATTGGAATATCATCTTTTGATGAAGTATCTACAAGTGAATTATTTTCTAATGTTAATTATTATGTGGTTTATAAATGGGATCCAATTGACAAGAGGTATACTTTAACTAATGTTTTAAAGCCTAATCAAGGTTATTGGGTACTTGTCCTCAATAATGTAAATATTAGATGGAAAAAGCCTATTGAGATACTTGAAAATAGGGAGTATTATTATGAGTTATTGGAGTTAATTAATAGTGCTAATGAGACAATTTATGTTATAATGTATGTTATGAAATATGATCCTGATGATCCTTTTGATCCAGCTAATGACCTGATTAGAGCGTTGGTTAATGCATCTAATAGAGGTGTTAATGTGAATGTTATATTGGAAAGCGAAGTTAGTACTAATGATGAGGCTTATTGGTATTTGAAGTCTAATGGGGTTTCAGTTTATTATGATAATGGGTCTAGAACTCATGCTAAAATAGTAATTATTGATAGTAGGATAATTATAGTTGGAAGTCATAATTGGACTGAAAGTGCATTATGGTATAATAATGAAGTAAGCCTAATAGTATATTCTAGGGAGCTTGCAAATCATTTAATTTCATATTTCAATGAAATTCTCGAAGGATAGTTATAAT
>CAZCCB010000091.1:0-4529 GCA_964497155.1 uncultured Nitrososphaerota archaeon
ATTTACGAGGGAACTAAGCCCAGAGAAAAGTTTCATTAATTCTTAATTAAAAAAGAATTGAAAGACTATTGCATATCTGCCTACTCCTAGTTCATCACTGAACGAGTTTCATTAATTCTTAATTAAAAAAGAATTGAAAGTTTCGTCTTCTAATCCCTCTTCAGTATAAAGCAGCTTACAGGTTTCATTAATTCTTAATTAAAAAAGAATTGAAAGAATTCTAGTTATTTTGAAATTCTTCTCTAAAATCTCTGGAATGTTTCATTAATTCTTAATTAAAAAAGAATTGAGGGATTTGGTATAATTATATTTATAAGATATTTTCTTAATTTAGAATATTATTAATTATTAAAAGGAGAATTATAATCTCTTTAAATAATTTTTAACTTGAATATTTTACTTTACGTTAATGTTACTTGTATCTTTCACTACAAATAGTATTATTGCTAATCCTGTAATTATTAGGGTGGTGCTTAGTATGGTTATGCCTTGAATTTCCATTTCCATGTAGAGTGGATATGTAATTATTGGTGCAGTTGCATATCCGAGAAATCTGATGAAGCCATAAATTGATGTGGCTATACCTCTATGCTTGGGTGCTGCTTCTATGACCATTGTATTTATTGGTGTGAAGCTCATTGTTGATGTGAATCCCATAGCTAGCATTATTATTGGTAGGTATTCATACCAGTTGGCTATTAGGAATGTGCTTAAAGCCATTGCATATAATGTGAATCCAATTATGCTTGTTCTTTTTCTTCCAATTTTATCTATTAGGTGACCAGTTATTATTCCGGAAATTATTCCTCCAAATCCTGAGAGCGCTAAATAGGCTCCTATTATGTTGCTTTTAAGATTATATGGTGGTAGTGTTAGGTAGTCTGATAGGTATGTTATGAATCCTATTCTTGCGAGGAAGAGTATGAATCCGAGGGAGCATAATGCTATTAGATTTTTATTTAGAAGTGTATATCGAATATCGCTTAGATCTCTTGTCTTTCTACTATTTTTCCTCGTCCTCTTAATTTCTGGTATTATTAGTTTTGTTGATGAGGCGTAGAGTCCTGATAGAACTGCTATTAAGGCGTATGCATATCTCCAATTTATTGATGCGAAGAATCCTCCAGCTAATGGTCCTAGGGAACTTCCAATTGTAACTGAAATTGCCATTAGTCCCATAATTCTACCTCTAATTTCCATTGGATATAGGTCTCCAATTAGCGCCATTAAATTTGGAGTTATGAGTGCTCCGCCTAATCCCTGAATTAGCCTTGAGGAAATGAAGATCCATATGTTTGTTGATAGTGCTATTAGGCATGCTCCAATACATTGAATTGATAATCCGAGAATTATTGTTTTCTTTCTACCTAAAAATAGGTCGCTTATGAATCCTGCGAAGAGCTGAACTATGCTATATGGAATCATATATAGGGTTATTGATAGGCTAAGTAGGAATATTTCAACTTGAAAATCCTTTTTTAAAGCCTTGAACATTGGCATTATTAGGTTGCCGCTGAATGGTCCAATAAATTGAATCGCCATTAGTAAAGCTAGTAGTGCTATTTCCTTTAATTTCATTTTAACAATTTACCTCCAATAATTGCATATGTTAACTTTATTTAATCTTTTCAGCAATCAATATTCGTCTTGGACTAATTATTTCATATGGTGTTTCGTTATATCTGGTTTTAGTTTAATGCATATTTCTACAAATATAATAATGATATCTGTAAATGAGTTTGTGATGTTATTTGGAGTTATTTATTACCTGATATTTCAATTAACTATATTTTCGCGTACTGATGTATTAGTGTATGAGAACAATAAAATTAGAGAAGATATTTATGAGAATCTTGTTAAATTGAGGAGAGAGGGTGAAAGCTTTTCAGATGTTATTGAAAGATTTTTGAGTAAACCTAAGATAAGTATAAGATTTTTGCTGGAAAGCTTGAGGATAGTGAGGCTTTAAAATATCTTGAGGAAACTTGGCTAAGATTTAGGAGAAATATTAGGTTTGGGTGAAATAATTAATGTTCTGTATGTAATGATTGGAGGAATAATGCTAGTTAATGGAATTAGAAGGATAATGATTTTCAAGTAATGAGTAAAATAATGGGTATAGTTTAATGCTTAGCTATTTAATCTCTATTTAATCTACCCTATTATTATAGTTAGTATGCAATAGTATTTTATTGTTGAGGGTTGGTTGTTTCAGTTAGCCAGTGCTCTTCATTGCATTTGCTCAGCGCTGCAGACCTTCATCATACAATTAATAATTTAATTTTTAAGGTAATATTTTTTATGACTTGATCTTTAAGCTTAAATAGATTTTCTAATAGCTTGAATATGCTGGTTTAATTGTGATGATTTGGGGGTGTTGATGTTTTCATGTATAATAATTTAATTATCTTAATTATATTTGCTATTTCATTTTTTGGTACTTCTGCTTTTAGGATTAGTATTCCTGCTATTGCTTTTTATTCTAGATTGATTCTTGAGGCTTCTGCTTTGGGTATTGGTCTTTTGACTTCATCATTTTTTGCTGGTAGGGCTTTATTTGCAATTATTGCTGGTGGATTGGCTGATAAATATAGATTTAAAGTTATTTATATTGCATCATTATGCTTTCTATTAAATGCATTTATAACTTATCTCTATGCATTTGTGAATAGTGTTTTCGGCATTATTATTGTTAGATTTCTTCAGGGTGCATTAAATGGGGTTTCATGGATTTCAATTCAATATATTCTTGGTAGTAATGTTGAATTATCTATTAGGGGACGTGTTTATTCAATATATTTTGCAATTGGAAGTTTTGGAGGTATTATTGGTAATGTGATTTATTCATTTCTATCTAATGAGCCTTTAATTTTTATATTAATGATTTCATCTCTACTATTCTTGGTGGCTTCAATATTAACATTTGGATTGAGATTTATTCCATTTATTCAAATTAATTCTATTAACCATAAATCTAAGGATGTTACTATACATAAGGGTGGGGGTTATTTGGAATTGGTAGCCGCTATACCTTTAATGTTTATTGTTCTTAGTGTTAATATGTTTGGTTCGGTTATTCGTGGGGATTTAATTTATATTTATATGAATGAAGCATTTAATTTATCTAGAGGTGATGTTGCTAATTTTATTGCATTTGTAGGTTTAATTGCATTATTTGGTGGTTATATTCTTAGTTGGTTATCTGATAAAATTAATGATTTAATTGCATTGAAAATTTCATTATTTATAGGTTTGATTGGCTCATTTCTTGTTGGAATTAAATTTTTATTTGGAGTTTTGATTGGCTTAATTTTATATTATATTGCTGGTTCGGGTATAATTTCTATTAGTAGGAGAATTGCAATTACATATTATAGGCTTGGCGGTATGGTTATTGGATTGATTAATGCTTCTAGTAATATTGGTATTGTTGCTGGTTCATTTATTTCTGGATTGATTTATGATGCTTATGGATTATTTGAATTGAATATTTTGGGAATGGCATTTACATTTTTCATATTAATTATGACATTTATATTAATAATTGCCTTTATTATGTCAATTATATTCCTTAAATGATACTGATTTTATTTGATCATTAATCTTATTATTAGTATCATTATTATTGATATGTTTAATGTTAATAGTATTGGATTTGAAATTATGAATATGGTTTTCATTATTGCTATTATTAGGTAGGTTATTATGATAATTTTTCTTGAGCTTAATAATATTATTGTCATAATTAAGTCGAATAATCCGAATAATATGTATATTAGGCCTAGAGTTCCAATTATTCCTTTAATAATCATTATTATTGATATTGGAATTAATAGTGTTAGTGCTCCAATTGAAATTCCAAATAATATTTCAATTATTCCATTAATTAGTAGGAGTATGCTTGTCATGATTTTTATTAGATTAATTTTCATAGTCAAGTATTCATGTATATTTTTAGCTTATTATTTTATTGAAAAATTTTATACATTAAATTTGTCCTCCATATTTTGGTGTATCGGGTTGTCTGATGCTGTCCTTATTGGTTTTGGTAGAATTGGATATGCTGTTGCATTAAATTTTTTCCGTTCAAATTTAACTTTAACAGTTGTTGATAGTGATCCTAGAAAGCTTAAGTATGCATTTCAAGTTTTCGGCTTTAATATTTCGAATATTAATGTTTTAAATTTAAGTGAGCTTGATAGATTTAAGCGATATAATCTCGCCATTACATGTCTACCTGGTTCAATCTCATATAGGGTTATTAATAAGTTGGTTGATTTGGGTGTTAATGTTGTTGATGTTTCATATTTTCCCGAGGATCCATGGAATCTACATGAATTAGCTGTTAAGCGTAATGTTAAATTGGTTGTTGATGCTGGTTTTGCTCCAGGTTTAAGTAATATTGTTTTAGGATATTTTCATGCTAAATCTGGCGGTTTGAGGTGTGCTAGAATTTATGTTGGAGGTTTATCTGAGAATCCAATTTACCTTTAGGTTTAATTGCATCTTGGTCTATTGAGGATTTGGTT
>CAZCCB010000092.1:0-4516 GCA_964497155.1 uncultured Nitrososphaerota archaeon
CCCAATTTCATTGGGAGGAGGTAAGCCTCTCTCTTTGGGCACTCTCAACGGCGGGAGTTTATACCCCCCCACTCCCATTTTGGCCCCCGCTGTTCCACGCCTGGGTAGCCTTGAGGTCATTGATGGCCTAGCCCCCTCCCTCAAGTCCGTCTAGCGTGGATTTATGCGGGGGCCTCAAGTATTATTGGTTAATGACGGAAATTAAATATTGCTCTATTCCGCTACCTTTGAATGAAATGAATACTATGCCTAGTGAGAAGAAAATTAGTGGAATTAAAATTATTTCAATAACTGAAGAGTCAAATATTCCGTTAATTGGCTGTATAGCCTTTGGTATAATTGATAGAGGAACAAATATTATTCAAATACGTCCAATCTCAACATGCATTTTGTCATGCATTTTCTGTTCAACTGATGCGGGTCCGCAGTCAAAATGGAGGCAATCCGAGTACATTGTAGAATTAGACTATTTAATTAATGAAGTAAAGAAGGTTGTTAAGTATAAAGGAGAGAAGCATATTGAAGCGCATATTGACACTGTAGGTGATCCTACGACTTATCCTCAATTGGTTGATCTAGTTCATAAATTATCAGAAATTGATGGCATTGAAGTTATATCAATGCAAACTCATGGAGTTCTCTTAAATGAGAAAATGATAGATGAATTATCTGAGTCAGGATTATCCAGGATTAATTTATCCATTGATGCATTGGATAATGAGTTAGCGAAAAGAATTGCGAATACTAACAATTACAATTTATCTCATGTTCTGAATATAGCTGAATATATAGTTAAAAATTCATCAATAGATTTGCTAATAGCCCCTGTATGGATTCCTAAGATAAATGATCAAGAAATTCCAAAAATCATACTTTATGCAAAACAAATTGGAGCAGGTAAAAAATGGCCTCCACTTGGTATACAAAAATATGTAGCTCATAAATTTGGTAGGAAACCTAAAGGAGTAAAACCAATGTCATGGAGGAAATTCTATAATGAACTTAGAAAACTAGAGCGAAAATTTAATATTAAATTGATATTAAGGCGTGAGGATTTTGATATCATAAAATTGCCTATGCTTCCCTGTCCATTTAAAATATATGAAAAGGTGAAAGCAAGAATAATAGCACCAGGATGGTTGAAGGGAGAAAAACTTGCAATAGCTAAAGGCAGAGTGATAACAATTATCGATGCAGATGATATTCCAATTGAAACTGAAGTTTATGCTAAAATACTTCACATTAAGCATAATATCTATATTGCTAGAATCGAATAGTTACTGACCATGTCATTATTAATAACGACTTGTCCAGGATTAGAAGATGTATCTCTAAAGGAAATAAAGAAATTAATACCGATTAGAAATGCGAAACTTAAGCCTCAAGGTGTTCAGGGGAGATTGATTATTGAATGTGGATGTGCACTGGATAATGCAAGTTTAGCATTGAATATGAACGCTAGAACAATTCATCGTGTTTCAATATTATTGTGTACTTTTAAGTTATCAAGAAAATATGAGGGGTTAAATGAAATTTACAAGAAGCTTGTAAACTGCAATTTAGAAGATTACATAACTCCACATACAACCTTTGCAATAAGAGCTGAAAGATTAGGAGTACATGAATATACTTCAATTGACATAGCAAAAGTGGCAGGGCAAGCTGTTATTGATTCAATATCCTTAAAATACGGATCAAAACCTAAAGTGAATCTCGACGCACCAGCAATTATCTTGAGAGTTGATGTAGTTGGAGATTCATGCTTGATTAGTATTTGTACGACTGGAGATGATTCTTTACACAAGAGAGGATACAGAGTATATGATCATCCAGCTGCCTTAAAACCAACAATAGCCTATGCTATAGCTATGTTATCACAAATACCCCAAAATGGTGTAGTTGTCGATCCAATGTGTGGAGGAGGCACTATTCCCATAGAATGTTATTTTCTGAATAAATCACTAAGTATTTATGGAATTGACATCTCTCCAAAGCATATTCATGGCGCTAAACTCAATGCTCTAGCAGCAGGCATATTAAATGAAATTAAATTTATAGTGGGAGATGCTAGAAAGCTTAATGAATTAATAAACTTTGATGTTGATAGAATGATTTCAAACTTACCATATGGAATTAGAATAGGTAGAAAGCATGTTCTTAAAACTTTATATGAGAAATTTCTTAAATCAGCAAGGCAAGTTTTAAAGGATGATGGTATCATAACGTTATTAACTACCGAATACAAATTGATAAAGAATGTTGCTGATAACTTAAAATACACAATTAAAAGCTATAGAAGAATTTTTCATGGAAACTTAAGTCCATTTATAATTCTCCTCGAAAAGACTTAAATAATTAATAATCAATTCAACTAAGCGGGTGCAATAAGCTATGCCATTAAGACCCGGAAGATGTTATAGACACATAAGTGGCCCCCCATATACTAGAAGAGAATATATTAGCGGAGTTCCACCACCAAAAATTACCAGATTTGATATGGGGAATCCAAAAGGAGATTTCCCAGTGCATATCAAATTAGTAGCACGAGAAATTGGGCAAATAAGACATAATGCTCTAGAAGCAGCACGTATATCCGCTAACAAAAATATGGAGAAAAATGTTGGAAGAGCAAACTATCACTTAAAGATAAAGGTTTATCCTCATCATGTCCTTAGAGAAAATAAAATGATGGCTTTCGCAGGAGCAGACCGACTACAAGACGGAATGAGACTAGCTTTTGGAAAACCAATTGGAACAGCAGCAAGAGTTAGACCTGGGCAAACAGTTATCCTAATACGAACAAAACCAGAATACATCGAGCATGCTAAACGAGCATTAAAAATAGCGTCATCAAAAATCTCAATACCAACTAAAATCATAATAGAGTACGCTTAACCACAAATTAAAGCCAGTTAAATCTAAATAACAGATCCACAATATCTTGATTTAGAGCCGGGGTAGCCAAGTGGCCAGGCGGCGGACTGCAGATCCGCTTTACAGGGGTTCGAATCCCCTCCCCGGCTCTATTCAAATTTAAATACTTACAAATACTTTTGTTGAAAATTAAATATAGATAGTGAATATTGTAAATAGAAGTTTGCAATGTATTTGGCTATTGCGCTTTTTGTCTCTATAACTGTTTACATACATAATAGTAAGTAACATTTGAACCGTCAACTCTCTTATAATTCATTCTTTAACTACAATCTTCAAGCTTCAAGCCATTATACTTCCAAGTATGAATTGTTCTTGAAATCATATTAGCTTGATGTGTAGTTAACCCAAGACGTACCAATACCTATCATCCTCTAAAAAGCATAATCAAACTTCATGTTATCACCATGAGGAGTTTTTATGCGTTCTTTCATTATTAATTAATTTTATAATGAAGAATGCGTATTGAAGAGAACTTTTGTTTCGAAAGTTTTGAAACCTAGGCCTCAAATTGACATTGGAGTTATTTCGTATCCATCGAAAATATGAAGGTATTCGATGAATTTTAGTTTTAGGTCTAACATTCACGTTTTAAACCATAATTCCCAGCTACATCTATGAATTTTGCTTGATGTATAGTCTCTTATTTTCGGATTATTAGAAAACCAAACATTAACTGTTTCATACCGTCAAGCTTCTTCTGTTATGTTCTTCTCTATAAGTGTAATAGATGATTATTTATTTAACTGTATGGTGGATTGATGTATTTTCTTTTAAATAAAATCGTTTTCCCCTTAATTAAGTGGTAATATCTAAATATGATTTCCAAGAATAGTATAGGTGGTAACTAAACCTAATTTTGAGGTTATAGTATTTATTTCGTTTATTCATGGGGGTTCTTCCTTGTATGCTGAAGAGGCTATAATATTGGCTGCAGGTTTAGGGACCCGGATGAGCGATTACATAAGAGATGTTCCCAAACCTTTAGTAAAAATTTTAGATGTTCCTTTAATTATGTACGCAATAGCTGGTTTTCTGAATATTGGTGTAAGAAATTTCTATATCGTTGTTAACCAATATAATTTGAAAGCAATTTCTAATATTATGGGCTCGTTAAATGTAAATGTTAAGTTGATAGTCAATAACTCTCCAATAAGAGGTAATGGTTACAGTCTCATTTTGGGAATGAAACATGTAAAAAATGAGTTATTCTATATATCCATGTCCGACCATATTTATGCGCCTTCAATTTTTAAGAAGCTCTTGTACAATGCTGATGCAAGTATTATTGTAACTGTTGATTCAAATCCAAGATATATAAATATAGATGAAGCTACTAAGGTAATGACTCAGCATGGTAAGGTTATCGATATAGGTAAGGAAATTAACGAGTACACTCATGTGGATATAGGGCTTTTCATCATGAAGAAAAAACTTTACAATGACTTTAAATTATTCAGCGAAAACAACTATAAAATTGAATTATCTAAGCTAATCAAGTATTCAATTAATAAGAAGCATATAGTTACAGCTCTAGATATTCACGGCGCCCCATGGATGGATGTTGATACTGCTAATGATT
>CAZCCB010000093.1:0-4110 GCA_964497155.1 uncultured Nitrososphaerota archaeon
CTATCATTTCCGCATGCAATTATTCCAGCTACTTTTCCTTCTAGTGGGCATTTTCCATGTGTTATTATCATGTTTTCGAATGCTGTTAATCTGTCTATGAATATTTTCATTTGGGTTGATGTTGAGTACCAGTATACTGGTGTTGCTATTATTATTCCATTTGCCCATAAAATTTTATCATAAATAATTTTCATATCGTCATTTAATATGCATGGATATTGGCATGCTTCTTGTATATCGCTTAGGCATCCAATGCATGGCTTTAAATTGTAATCATATAAGTGTATAATTTCAGTATTTGCTCCGAAATTTTCGGCTAATTTAATTGCTATTGATAGTAATTTGAATGTATTTCCATATTTTCTTGGTGAACCATTAATTCCTAATATTTTTATTTTCATTATTATTCACCTATAGCATTGTTATATAAATTATGTAGCATTTAATGGTATTTGCCTCTATTTATTCGATTATAGTTTTATTTAAATGTATATTTTCATTATATTTCTTGGTGATTTCATGAGAATTATGAGGCGTATTGTTAAAATTAGGAGGAGAATTGGTAGATTTGTTTCTTTGAAAATTTATTTGGAGAGGTATGGTAATGCCTGTAAGAATTAAATTGAGAATTAAATCTGATAGTGGAAAAGTTATTGTTACATCTGCAATTATTAATAGTGGATATGAAGTTGATCAACCTGAATTATTAATTCCATTGAGATTAGCTGAGAAATTGGATTTATGGAAGCCTATTTCTGAGGAATATGTGCGTACTCCTCTTGGTATTGGTAAGATTTATATTGTTTGTAGACGGGCTACTGTTGAAGTTATTACTGATGATAGGGTTTCATCTCCAATTAAAGTATGTATTGTTGTTTCTGATTTTGAAAGGGAAGTTCTTATAAGTGATTATTTGGCTAGTGAACTTAAAATTGCTGTTGAAGATTTTAGGGAGGGTTTATGGAGATTTAGGGATGAACCTTTAAGTAAAATTAGGAAATCTGCTCCACCTGAATTTTGGTGATTTATTCTTGTCTTAATGCTTTTACTGGATCCAATTTGGCTGCTTTTCTTGCTGGAATTATTCCAGCAATTATTCCTGATAATAATGCTATTATGAATGCTGTTAATATTAATTCTAATGTGAATATTGGTTGAAATTGTATTCTAAATGCTCCTCTAATTTTAGCTGCTCTCGGTGTTCTTGGTGCTGGTATTCTCATTAAACTGAATATGCTTGGTCCAATTATGTATGATAATATTATTCCAGTTATTATGCCTATTGATCCTCCAATTAATCCTATTAATGTTGATTCCATTAGGAATAATAGTAGTATTGTATTTTCTGTTGCTCCTAATGCTTTAAGTAATCCTATTAGTTTTGTTCTCTCTATTACTGAAATATACATTATGTTTGCTGTTCCAATGCTAGCTACAATTAATGATACTGCTGCAATTAATCCTAGAAACATTGATATTTGATTTGAAATATTTGTTACTGTTTCTACTATTTGGCTTGGAGCTATTATTCTAACTTTATTTCCATAAGCATCTTTTATTGATTGAATTACTTCATCTACAATTGATACTTCATTAGCTAAAATTATTATTGCATCATAATATCCCCTCCTATTATATATTGTATTTGCAGCTTCAAGTGAAATTATTATAATGTCATCTATTGGAAATGGCATTATGGCTCCATAGCTTTCAAGTATTCCAGTTATTATCATTGATGTTATGTATGGTTTGGCTCTAAATCTTCTAAATGCAATATTTATTGCTTGTCCAACCATTAATTGCTGAATAGTATTTCCTTCCTCTTCTTCAATTGGATATGCAATATTATATCCAACCAGCATATTTACATAATCATATTTTCTCGGTAAACTTCCATCAATTAATTTTAGTCCTGGAAAAATTTCTTGAAGTGAATTTGAATCTATTCCAATTACTTGTACATTCATTGTTTCATTTGAAATCATTATTGTTGCTACTCCCCTTATAATTGGAATTACCTTTTCTACTCCAGGTATATTTGTAAATGTTGTTAAATCATAAATTGAGATTTTATATCCTCTATTTGGAATTATGAATATTGAGTTTAATCCTGTTTTTGATATTTGATTTATAAAGTATTGATTTAATCCAGCTGTTTGTGAAGTTAATATTATTATTAATGAAGTTCCAATAACTACTCCAAGTATAGTTAATGTTGCTCTAAGTCTTCTATATTTAAGTGCAGAGTATGCTAGTAATATTGTATCCTTAAGTTTCATTCCCTTTTAGACCTCCAATTCAATTTCTTCCTTACCAGTTTTCCTCCTAAGAAATAGGTATGATGTAATTGTTCCTGCTATAAATGAGATTAATGCAATAATTATTGTATTTAAATTAACCATTCCAATTTGAAATTCCTTTCCAGACGGAATTTCTTTGCCTCTTCCAGATGTAGTGGCTTCTTTTACTATTTTTATTTCTATTGGAAATTTTTGTGTATGAGTTTTTCCTAATTCATCTTTATATGTTATGTTGATTATAATTGTATATTTCCCTGGATTGACTTCAGATTTAATTTTGGTTGATATGCTGAATGGTGCTTGTGAATTTGATGTTAGGCTTCCTATAAATATGGTTTGCATGGTTAATGGCTCTAATATATCTTTTTCTGATTGAATTGATATTCTTACTCCACTAGCAGTTGATATTCCATCATTTCTAATTGCTCCTGAAATTGTAATTGTGTCTCCGGGCTTAATTGTTAATGGTGAAATTGATAGGCTTATTAATTGTAGATCTATGTATCCAATTATTGAAAAGCCAATTTTACGTGTCTCTGTTATTTGGAATCCATATTTATCATGATATTTTAATTCAATTGTTGCTTGAGTGCTTGATCCAACTAGTTTTGATGGAGCATAAATTTTTATTGGTATGTTTACTTCACATTTGGATTTAATTTCATTTATAAACCATTTATTGTCTTCGCCGAGTATTGTCAGGGTTGATGGTAAATTAATTGTTAGAGTTAATGATTTAACTATTTTATTACTATTATTCTTGATTTTTAGGTTAATTGTATTATTATGGCTCCCTCCAATTAAAATGTAATTGTCAACATTAACTTCAATTTTATATTCAGTTTCAATTGAAGTTGGAATTCCAATATTAATTTTATTGGTAATTTTCTTTTGGAAGCCATAGATTGTTGTATAGGTTGTGGTTATTGTTAATATTGCTTTTGAATTTAGACTTGATTTTGGAGCGTAAATAAGTATTGGAATTAATTTAATTGATGATGGCTCTAAAATATTGAATTGTATTTCACTATTATTTATTAGGGTTATTTGACTTGATGATTCAATATTAATTTTAAGATTATAGGCGTATGCTGATCCATCATTACTTAACATTAATTCTAATTTATTTATCGTTCCAGCCTTAATGCTATTTTTATTTAAACTAAAGTTCAATTTTGCTTTTCCAAGCAATGGAATTTTAATTGTTAATGTTTCATGTCTATCATAATATGAGCCTCTAATTATTTCGGAGAAATCTATTCCCATTTGAAGATTATAGTATCCATATTTGCCGATTTCATTAATGTTAATTATGAATGTTAAATAGAATATGTTTCCAGGCTGAACTATTCCTATATAGTAGGTTGTTATGCTTGATTTTGAATTTATACTTCTAAATGGCTCTTTTAAATATAGAGTTGCAATTATATTTGTTATTGGATTTGGCCCATTATTTCTAATATATATTGTTAATGGTACTCCTTTATCTCCTAATTCAACTTCAATTGGATTATCTTTTTCACCCCAAATTACATCCATAACTGTTAAATAATCATTATTGCAAAAAGCAATTTTATTTGAATTTAAAATTAATAAGCTTATTAATATAATTAGAATTGAGACTAAAATTTTATTTTTCATCTTAATATCTCCTCCTTAACTATTAATCCATCTTTAAGATGATAAATTCGATTTGACATTTTTGCTATTTCAAGATTATGTGTAACCATTATGATTGTAGTATTTAATGTTTCATTTAATTTCCTTAATAATTTAATTATTTCAATTCCAGTTTTACTATCAATATTTC
>CAZCCB010000093.1:4120-4477 GCA_964497155.1 uncultured Nitrososphaerota archaeon
TTTGAAATATGAATCCAATATATTTTAATCTTAATTTCGCCCTACTTTTCTCATTTAATTTTGATACATCATATCCGTATAGGTATACTTTCCCCCGAGTTGGTTTGTCAAGTAATCCTATAATGTTTAGTAGGGTTGTTTTACCGCTTCCTGATGGTCCAACTATTGATATGAAATCTCCATCTAAAATTTTAAGATTAACACCCCTTAAAGCATTAACTCTAACTTTACCTAATCGATAAGTTTTCTCAACATCAATTAACTCTACAGCATAATTAGAATTCATTATCACAAGTTTCTGATTAAAATATAAAAAGCTAATGCATCATTCATACATGGCTGGAAAGCTGAAAGTTA
>CAZCCB010000094.1:0-4418 GCA_964497155.1 uncultured Nitrososphaerota archaeon
TTCATATGGTGAGTAAGCTACAATATAATACCATTTGTTTAGGTAAAGTGTTACTTGACTACTTAATTGAATATCATACCAATCTAAATCACTAATATATGCTGTTCCAGAGGCAAGTATTGTTCCATCAGGACTTCCTTCACGTAATTCAACATAAACATATGAGTAGCTTTGCAACTGACATTCTTCTCCTTTCCAGTGCTCTCAACTCCAGCACTATATTCTGCATATAAGGATATTTTGTCTATTGTCCAGCTTCTCGGTGGCTTAAATCCCTGACAAATCTTATCTTCAGGATCGAGATTCAAATAGTCTTGAAATTGTGCTTTCATTCCAAGATAATACTAAGTCTTTAAAGTAGCACTAGAAGATGCTTGAGCAAATGATGTACACTGAAACGTAAAATCTTAATTCAAACCAACTACCTCTCACCACAATTTACCTCAACCCATATCACGTACCATTGTAAATCTATAATTTTAAGCGCCAAGAAAGCAAGACCTACACTGTAGGTCTAAAGCGTTGTTTAAGTGTTAGGGAGAAGGTTAATGAATGAATTCTCCCTAACACCTTTGCCACATGGGGAATAATGATCTATAACTTCAATTTTGGTTGCAAAAGTTATATATGTTCTCTAGAATTATTATCTAATCGGATGAAGCCCTCGACCACCAGGGGTTATTCCCCTGGGGGATGAGGTTGGGGCGGAGCTCGTCCATTCTTATAAACTCCATTTTAATGGTAGTTTTGATCTAACATCTTTAAGTCTTCTACCATGATATTCGACCTGTATCCTTGTATATGCTAGTATTGTATCAGCTACACTTAGAAGGACATACATTATAGAAGGTTTTACCTCTAGATTCTCTAATGGAACTCTATGTTTTCTCAAAGACCCTTCAGCTATTACTACTGATTCCCTAAGCCTACTCTCAATAACACTAACTAAGTAGTCGTCAACAACAGCAATAAGTACTTTACCACTGATTTTCTCAACGCAATCCAAAAGTACTCCTAAATAATTAGTCACATCAATACCCAGCAAAACATTCATATCAACAAGAGCCCTAATTACCCTAAGCGCTTTAGGAAAATACGTTGTCCGCTCACGTCTACTAAGGAGCTTAACATGTTTAAATACATCAACATACCTTATCAGAACATCTTTAACATCCATAGAAGATATATAATTGAGTATAGTGTAATCTTCCTACCTTTACTACGATCAATAGCAAATAGTAAGTTCTTTTTATCCCTCCTTATAGGTCTACACCTCACCAAATCCTAACTATATGAACTATGCTTATATACTAGGTACTTCAAGTTTAATTACTGGTTCATTTAAATCTCTAGGTTTAATTCTTTATGTCTCCACTTATTATATTAATTAGTTATAATAGATTTAATTATGAAGTCAATAGGTAATGTGAATGAATTGAATGGTTTTAAAATTGGTGTTATTATTCTTAGGAAGTATTATGATAAGTTGAAGGATAAATTGCCTGATCCAGATGAAGTTGATGAAAGGGGAGTTGTATTTATTGTTTATCAAGTTTTATACATTACATATCTAATATATTGATGTAGAATATGTGATTTAATATTAAGCATAGCTTCTTTACTTCCAATTATAGGCTTTTAAGAAATTGGTAGTTGATGAATTTATAATTTAATTGCTTTAAATCCTAGAAGTCTATAGTTGGTATCTTGGAAGCCTATTTTATCATAAACTCTTCTTGCAGGTAAATTATCTCTTGCAACCCATAATATAACTTCCATTCCCAAATTAAGTAAATCTCTAACCAGGGCGGAAGTAGCTGAGGTGGCAAGCCCTCTATTTCTAAGGGAGGGAATGGTAAAGACTCCTCTAATAATAGCTAAATCTTCAATATATTCACTACATGCAGCTATGGAGGCTAATAATCCATTTTCATATGCACCATAAAAGAATCCTCTTTTAAATTCCTGTTCAACCCTGCTTCTCCAATTCTCGCCGAAGGCTTTGAATATATCATTTAAATCCTCAATTCCCAATTTCTTAATAGGATGCCTAATTATACATTTAAACGTTTTATGATTTACTTTTAAAATGAGGAAATTTGTTACTCTCCCCTTGCTTTCAGCATCTGATGGTTCAATAATTTCATAGAATTTTTCAATAATATTTAAATGATTTGGTTCAATTGCAAAAATACATTCATTTAAATCAATATAGTTCATAAGGGCTTCTATACTCTTACTATTTCCATGAGTTTGTATAATTTTTCTATCATACTCAAGTATATAGCCTAATATCTCACTATTTTCAAATGCTATCCAAATCTTAGTTTTATCTCTTTGAAATTTTAGATCATATATTGTATAGAAGTGTAAAATTTTATTTTTATATAGGAAGTTGAGAAATAAGTTTTCATTAACTTCATCAATTGAAGTTATTTTCAAGTATTTTCCCTCATTTATTTCTCTCAATTAAGCTATGATATTATGTGATTTTATTTCCTTAACTATGAATTTGCTATAATCCATTCATCTATTTACATTGAATTTCATATTTAATTATCATTTAATTGTTATGTGTGATATTTAAATGTTAATTTTTAATATTATTACTTGGTGATTTTATGGTTGTTCATGTTCATTTAATTACTGTTGGTGCTGGTATTCTCTCAAATTATTTGAGGAGTAGATATGTTACTTCTAATGATTATAGAATTATTAATGATGATAATGAATTATTTAAGAGGGCTTCACCTTCAAGTGAATTGTTTAGGAGGGTTTATCATTACCTATTAACTGATCCTAGGAGTGTTAGTCCTGAATTAAATGCCATTTGGAATTATATTATGCTTGATAAGGTTGATGAAGTTTATCTCTATGCTACTAATACTGGTAGGGGTGTTTTTTGCAGTTCTATTCTTGAAAAATATTTTTATGATGTTGTTAAAATTAGGGTTCATAAGGTTATTGTTAAGGATTTCGGATTACTATTTGAATCTGGCCTAATTAACTTGTTGGATAAAATTTCTAGTAAAATTATTGAATTGAAGAGGAATCCTAATATTAAGGTTTATTTGAATGCTACTGGAGGTTTTAAGCCTGAAAATGCAATTCTATATACTATTGCATCTCTACTCCGTATAGATGAAATATATTATATTCATGAATCATTTGATCAGCCAGTAAAATTACCTGTTATACCATTATCTATTGATCCATCATACTATGATATTTTAATGGAAATTTACAGTAATGAAATTAGGCATGGATTTATGTTGAAATCAATTTTCATTGAAAATTATGGTGAGGATGCACTTATTCATTTGAAGGATTGGAACTTAATTTATGAGGAGGATGGTAAAGTTAAGTTGAGGAGATGGACTAAATCATTCTTAAAAATGATTAAACATTTAACCTAACTATACTTCCAGCCATATTAATTGGTCTCCGAAATGATAAATCATCTTTAAATCATATTTCCTAGCAATATTTATTGCAGCAATAGTATATAGTTTGGTTAATGGAGTTATATCCAAAATTATATTATAATCCCAAATTTCATTTTCAACAATTCTCCCCAATTCCTCCTCAATTAAATTAATATTCGACTGATAAACCTTAAATTCAAATTTAACTTCAACATCCGGTTCAGGCTTAACATTTAATTCCAATCTCTTCCTACTGGCTTCAGGAGTTGTAAAGCATATAATTTTACTAGGCTTTATTCCTTCTCTTTCAAGTTTATTTATTGCATCAATATAATTTTTAATTGGCATTAAATCTTCAGGCTTCAATGGATTCCAAGTATATCCAGAAATCAATTCATATGGAACCCTAATATTCAATAATCTCCTAGCCAAAACAACAGATTCAGGCTTCAATCTAACATATACCTTCCTATTAACAATCTTCCTCTCAATAATCCCCCTACTCTCCAAAGCCTTTGAATTCAAACTTAAAGCTGCAGAAGCCCTATACCTAACAATCCTCTCAACTTCACTTATCAAATCGGTTAATGGTATAAATTTCCCCTTAACTTCCAAGCACTTCTTCAATATTAATAGCTGGACATTAGACTTCAAGCTCAATGATTTCACCATTTAAAATATTATGATTATGATTTAAAGCATTTATCATAACCATCCAATCATCAATTTAGCTCAAATTTACGATTATGCAAATTGCATCACCCATCTAAATAAATATTAATCAAAATTAAATAAAAATAAAATTTTCATAAATAAAATAATACAAATCCATAGTGGATTCATATTTAAATAATCAATTAAAAATATCATTAAAACTAATTTAATTAACATGAAAATTTAAAATAATCATTATAAAATAATTATTCAATATTCACATAAATTTTATAGTAATTATTGTAAAAATTTTCAATATATAACCGAAAAATATATAAG
>CAZCCB010000095.1:0-4386 GCA_964497155.1 uncultured Nitrososphaerota archaeon
AAGGTATTATTGATGTTGAGGATATTAAAATTGAACTTGAAAAGGTTAAGAAGTACATTGAGGATATTGAAAAATTAATTAAATAGCTAATATCAACTATTCCATATACCTTACATGGTGCTGATTTATAAATTTAAATTAAATATTATTGAATATAGTATCATTAACTATGATAATTATCATTTTATATTAAATTATTTATCAAATTAAATAATAAATATTATGTGTCATTAAATTAAATTGTAAAATAGGAGGATCGACTTTGAATTTAAAGCTCTTTACATTATATTAATCTTATATTTGGGTATTGCTTTATGTGGATATATTGAGCTCAAATACATGTTTATTGATGATATTCCTGAAATTAATATTCCATGGTATTATTGGACTATGAAATCGATTCCAATAATGTTCCCCATCATATATGGAGTATTAATATTACCAATATCATTAATATTCATAGTATTTCCATTAAATATATCCATATTACTAGTTCCATCAATATTATACTTGATCTTATTCGCATATGCAACAACTCTATGGATTGAAAAATTAAGAGCGAAATATTCAATATCAAAAATATGTATGTACATAATATTAGCTTTTATAGTAATATTATCAATATTAATATTCTTTTCAATAATTAATTCAGGAATTTACTCATTAATAAATATGAATTTCTTACTTCTAAATATTGATATGGCATTAATGTTAATTACATTTACACCACATATATTGGGATTATATGTATTAATAAAGAGACTTTAATCTAATCACACTTTAAACACTAGTATATTCATATACGTAGCGCATCAGATATATTGCTATAATCTTAGATGTTTATTTCTTCTTGTAAGGTTTTTGATGGTTAATATGAGTGCATAGATGCTTGTGATGAGGAGTGGTAGGTGGAGAATTGTTCCTCTCCAAATTGCTTCCTCAATATATGTGCCGAGTGTAAGGTATATGAGTGGCGGTATTACATTATATAAGCCAAATATGAGGCCTAAGAAGGCTGTTAATCTCATTACAGGTTCATTTACGTCTGGATGGTAGAGAGACATTAAAGTTAGCACTACTGGTGTAGTAAAGCAATAGGAGGTTCCAAAGTACCCAATTAAGAGGTATGTTGGGTCTAGCTTGAATGGTTCTGGCGGCGACCAATATGCCCATATTGCTAGAGGAATTAGCCATGATCGTTTAAGGGCAAGGAATTTCCTCCTAAATCTGTTCCTATTAACAAAGCATTCCCAACCCCATGAGAAGGCGATTAGGAGTGTTAGAGCTATATTGCCCGTAAGTATTATTAGACCATAACGCTTTGAAATGCCTATTCCCTGACCTATAGCTATCATGAGGTAGATTATGAACATGTAAATATTAAATACTCTAGCTGCTCTTTCACCCCAAACCACAATAGCAATTATTGGAGCTAATGCAAGTATATGTAGAAGAGCAGAGGGCCAAGCTAGATCTACAAGCCTATATATGATTGCATTATATACTACTACCTCCTTAATTACATCCCACATTTCATGCCAAGAATAACCCTTCGAGGAATAAGGTAAGAGAACTAGAAATCCCAGTACATAAAGAAGTACATAAAATCTCCTCTTACTCGTAAGATAATCCATAACTTGTGAAATACGCTCCATCCCAAATTTATATTTTATTTCAATATTTATATTTCAACTCAACATTTAAGGCAATGAATTTTAATTAGATTTTATGATAGAACATTTATTTTCTTAAAATTACATATATTTCGCATTTAATCAATTTCATGCTTTCCTTTATTAACTTCATAACTTTTCATTAATGTTTATATTGTGGGGTGCTTAGTTAAGTCTTCTCGAATGGATTTAATATTTTTTAGTGTGTGAGATTTAAGCGGATATGGGGAAGATTATAGTTGAAGTTTTATTTTAAATTTCTTATCCCATATGTCTCTTTATGGCTATTAATTTATTTTATTATATGATTTAATGTAGAATTTTACTACGATTCTTTTAATATTATGGTGATGATGAGAGTTGAATTATATATTTAGATTTCCATAGACTTCAATTCCTTTGATAGCTTCCTTATAGAATTGGTTTCCCCTTTTAATGGCTTCTTTAAGTTCATCTATGTTTACAATTGTTATTTCAATATTTATATTGCTTATAGCTTTTAACATAAATCTTTCCTTATCTCTAATTTTCTTGTCAATAATTACTAGGATATCTATATCACTTAAATTGCGAATAAATTTCCCTCTAGCTATTGAGCCTGCTAGGATTATTGAGATTGGATTATACTTAGTTATGAGTTCCTCAATTATTTCTTCAATTTCTAAAATTTCATTGTCACTTAATTTATTTCTCTTCAATACTTCCCTTAACAAATTTAATCACCTCCTCAGCATAATTTATAGCTAATTCTGCATCCTCCCTAGTGTAATGTTTATAGGGAGCACCATAGGGCCATGCATTAGGATATCTAGTAGGTATATAGAATCTATCTAGAATTTCACCCTTCTCAATAAGTTTTTCAGGTATATCTAATATATTATTAAGCCTCCTGAGAAGCTCAGCGACACTGTGAATTAACTCATATCTATTTAACTTCTTAATCATAAGTGCTTTCAAAGCCTTTTCACATGCTTGATGGCTGAAGTAGCATACCTTACTATATCTATGCAATCTCAGTAGATCTCTAGCTGTTGCAAGATCATCTAATGCCTCCTCCCACCAGTCGATCCATCTCTCATAACTATTCATAGCTCTACAACCACGATTAACTATGTTAAGGGGTCATTAAATAGTTCTCTATTTATAATTCAATTTCATTAATTCAGATTATAGGTGGAGTATTGAAATTTCAGCTACATGGGACGCAAATCTAGGTTTTGATAATGTAATGATTTTCGCTAAAGCTAAATCTGAATAATTTCGAGAAGTGCTTGAAATTATTAGGCTTGCACGGGGGCATCATGTAAACTGGGCATTTCGTTTAATTTACTACATAATATGTTTTAATGATAAATTTATCTATTAAATTAAAGAGCATATTGATTAAAATATAAAAATATGTTAAAAAATTGAATTGAAATTGTTTAGATATTTATTTTTAATTAAGTATTAAATATAATTTTATATAGGTCTGGGGGGTAGACTAGTCTTGGGGGTAGACTTTTGAAATTTTTCCTCCAATATCCATGTGAATCTAGGGAGGAGCTATTTGATAGGGATGAAGAGTTGAAATTAGGCATTAAATGTGTTAAGAATAATGTTTGGATTGCTATTTTAGGTTTGAGAATGTCTGGTAAGACTAGTTTAGCTAAGGTCATAGCTAATGAACTTAAGAGGGAAGGCTATACTCCTATTTATGTAAATTTAATTGGCGTTAGAGGCATTAGAGATTCTGCTGAAAGAATTTTTTCATCAATACCTCAAGGCCTCCTCGAAAAATTGGAGGGACTAAAAGGTTTTTTAGAAGCTTTGGGTTTAAGATTTGGTTTTGAAGTTAAGTTTAAGCCCTCCATTAGTGCTTCGAAGATATTGGAGAGGCTTTTCCTCGAACTTTCAAGGAAAAGGAAGCTAATAGTAATTTTAGATGAAGTTCAGGAAATTAGGGGTGGTATTAATCGTTTCTTAGCTTTATTATATAGGTTGAGGACATCTACAAGAAATTTAGTCTTCATATTTACGGGATCAGCAATAGGTTTAATGAAGACATTATTAAATCCTACTTCTAGAAGCCCACTATATGGGAGAACTCCAATAAAAATAGAGTTGAAGCCTTGGGATATAGAAACAGCTCATGCATATCTGGAGTCTGGATTATCCAAATGCGGAATAAATTATACGGCTAGAGAATTAAATGAAGTAATTTCAACGCTTGGAACACTTACTGGATGGTTAAGCTTTTACGGCTTAAGGAGATGCATGGGCTTATCTCATGAAAGAAGCTTGGAAGAAGCCAAGGTAGAAGCTATAAAAATAGCTCTAAATGAAATACATAATATTTTAAGGAATAGGGAGGAGTGGGCTAAGAGAGTATTAAGAATGATGTGTTATGGCGCTAGATGGAGTGAATTACTTAATGAAACAGGTGCCTCAAAGGAGGCATTACGAACCTATCTTAAAACATTAAAGAACTTATACTTAATAACTATGGATGATCATGTATATCGAATAGTGGATCCAATTTATAGATTAGCAATACTAAAACATCTTTAATATTTTTAGGGAAGAGAATAAAGATAGTATGTGATGTTTTTATCTTAATTTATTGATGTTACTATTCTCTCCTTACTTAGATGTGATGTTAAGTGGAATGCTATGCCTAGTATTCCTAGTGATATGGCTAGTATTATGCTTAGATTCCACCATGACATTATAG
>CAZCCB010000096.1:0-4206 GCA_964497155.1 uncultured Nitrososphaerota archaeon
TCAGCTTCCATAAATTATATTCTGGGATCATTAGATTGAAGCCTATTGGTATTGTTAGAAATAACGTTAATTTTGGAAGTAGAGTTAATTGGAGTAGGGTAATTTCAGAAATTATAATTGAAAGGGAATTTGAAAATGCACTTGATGGTATTGATGATTTCAATTTTATTGAAGTAATTTTCTGGATGCATAAATCCCCTAAACCTCCAAGTAACTTGAAGGTTCATCCTAGAGGTAGAATTGATTTACCATTAATAGGTATATTTGCTACTAGAAGTCCAGTTAGACCTAATCCAATTGGAATTTCAATTGTAGAATTAATTAAACGTAGAAATAATGTTTTAATTGTACGTGGATTGGATGCATTTAATGGAACTCCAGTATTAGATATTAAACCCTTCATACCTATAAGTAAATGGTTTAAATATGCAATTAACAATGCAAAATATCCAAATTGGATCTTAAAAATATTGGGTGAAGGAAATGAACATAATTGAATGCAGAAATCTAGTTAAACATTTCGGTAAGGTAGTTGCATTAAATGGATTATCATTATCTATACCTAAAAATACTTTTTACGGCTTAATTGGTCCGAATGGTGCAGGTAAAACTACTACTCTAAGAATTATTTTGGGGTTAATTAAACCTGATCGCGGTAAAGTTAAGCTTTATGGTGAAGACCCATGGGATAATCCTAAAGTTAGAGCTGAAATAGGTGTCATTCATGAAAAATTAATTTTTCCATCAAATATTTCGTGTATAAAGTTTCTACGATATGTAGCTAGAATTTACGGCATATCTAATGTTGATGAAAGAATAAATGAAGTATTAAAATTAGTTGAATTATTTGATGCTAGAGATAGATTAATTAAAGGATTATCTGCAGGTATGCTTCAAAGATTAGGTTTAGCTCAAGCATTAATTCATTATCCAAAACTCATTATTGCTGATGAACCGACATCAAATTTAGATCCACTTTCAAGAATTAAAATTCTAAATTTAATGAGGAAATTAAAGGATGATGAAAATGTTGACTTCATTATTTCATCCCACATACTACCCGAATTAGCTAGAGTATGTGATAGAGTTGCATTTATTTATAATGGTAGAATTGCAGCTGAGGGCTCACTCGAAGAACTATATAAGAAATATAGATTAGCCATGTTTAGAATTTCATCTAGTGATTCAAGAAAATTACTTGCTGAATTAATTAAGCTTCCATATATTGAAGAGGTTAGTTTAACTGGAATTGAAATTATGGTTAAAGTTAAAGATGGATTTGAACAGCAATTATATTCTGATGTAGCAAGTATTGCAAGGAATATTAATGTTGAGCTTTATGGAATAGATTTCAAAGTAGCTTCACTTGAAGAACTTTTTAGGAGGATTGCAATATGAATTTTCAAGTTAAATGGAATAGATTGAGAGCTTCAATGGAAATTTTAGCATTAGACCTATCATTATCATATAGATTTCCATTAGCTGAAATTTACATGGCCCTCTACACTTTCTTCCTAGTTATAGCTGCAATTCCAAGATCACCAATACCTATGGGATTAGCAACATACTTCATATATCTATACTTTAGCACATTACTCCCAAAATTTATAACAAATATTTTAATTGCAAGAAATATTGCATTTGGATTTGCAAGTGAAATTGAGAAAGGATTATTACAAACAATATTGACTTATCCAATAAAGAGAGCTGATTTATTCATAATTAAAATTTTATCATGCATAATTATTCCATACCTCTTCTTTAACTCATCATTAATATTAGCTACATACATATTATATCCAGAAGTAATAGCCTATTTTGGATTCAAAATAATATTATTTTCACTTGCGGTTACAGGTTCATGTATACTATTTGGAGCATTAGCACTTGCAGCATCAATATTCATTAAGAGGGGTGGAGCATCACTTGGAATTGGAATTGCAATATATTTTGCATTGGAAATAATTAGTGCTGCAGCAATGTTTTTTGCAGGGGTATCGAGGAGAATTGAATATACCTATGTACTATTCATTTTAAATCCATTATTAGCATTAGCATCACATTATGTAATGCAGCTTCCATTCATATGGACTCCACAATTATCATTTTATGAGGCATTAGGCTACTTAATATTGCACTATTTAATTTCAATTTCCATTCTAACAGGATTAACAATCTATTTTACTAGGAGGTTTGAACCAGTATGAATTCAAGATTAATTTACATAACTGGTAGAAGTGGATTCATTTTAATTTCAATTGGATTATCCCTACTATTAATTACATACATCAATATAACTTATAGCTATAGTACTTCTGGTGGTGGAGGTAAAATTGAGGGCGGATATGTTAAAGTAATTTTAGCTGACTATTTATCACCATTAGATAATGCTAAAATAAGTGTTGATGGTAGAGGATTAAAAATAATAATTTTAACATCAAAATCTGGAATAAATATAATGGCTGGAGAGCTATATGATTTACCATACTTTAATCAATTAACTCAAAATATGAGCATATTAATTAAAGCTGAGCTTCCATATCAATGCTCACTTGAATTTCCAGAAGAAACATACATTATAATTGGAATAGTAAATGAATATTCAGGAATAGCTTCATATAATTATGAAATTAGAGTTTCAAAGAGACATATTCCAATTAGTAGAATAAGATTAGCTTCAAATTATTTACTATTTATTGGAATTCCATTATCAATCCCATTAATAATCATGAAAATTAAAGGGAGGTTCATTAAATAAAATTGAATAATAAAATTTTAGAAATAAAATTATCATTAATGAAGATATTTGATGAAATAGCATTAGAATTTAATGCAACTAGACGTAAGCCATGGAGTGAAGCTTATCATGTAATTGAGAGAAATGCATTAATAATAGATTTAGGATGCGGTTCAGGTAGACATTCAATATTAATTGCAAAAAATAATTGCGAAGTAATTGCAGCCGACATTGCAAAAGGAATGGTAAAACTTGTAAATGAAAAAGCATTAAAGGAAAATTTAAAGCATTTAATTCATCCATTAATATGCGACTTAAACCATTTACCATTCAAAAATAATTCAATAAACCATGCACTATGCCTAGCAACACTACACCACATTCCACTAAAAAGAAATAGGGTTGAAGCATTAAATGAGATATATAGAATTTTAAAGGTTAATGGTAAATTAGTTTTAAGTGTATGGGCTAAATTTCAACCAAGATTCTTTAGGAAATTACCATTAATGATATGGCAATACTTAACTGGAAGAGTGGATGAATTTGGAGACATATATGTTCCATGGAAATCGAGGAAGGGAGTATTCATGAGATTCTATCACCTATACTCTAAAAGGGAAATATTAAATGAACTGTCAAAAACAAAATTTAAAATATTAAAAACTTATGGTAAAAGTTTTAAATCAAAAATATTCGCTGAAAACCATATTATAATTGCAATTAAATAATAATTTGGCATTTTACTCTTCAATGAGCTTCATAAATTCATGGAGCTTTAAAACTCTTACATTATACTTGGGAGCTACTGAAATTATATCATAATCTTCACTAGCAATTGATACTTTAAGTTTATGAGCCAATGCAATATAGGATGCATCATAAAAAGTAATATTATTTTCTACAGCAATTTTCAAAATTAACTCGACATCTAAATCAGTAATTTTATGTAAATCAGCATATCGTGTTAAAGCTTTAGAAATTTTACATACACTATTAGCTTCATCCATACTTATTCTATGAAATTTCACGCATTCCTTCCAAAAGACATTACACACTTCATAGATGGTGAGATCAAGTAAAACAAACTTGACTCTCCTCATTACTCTGACAAGCCTACCACCACAGAGAATAAGTAGAGGTGCAAATACACTTGCATCAACAACATACATTTACACTACTACCTTCTCCTACGCTCTTCATCAATAATTCTCGCAAGTTCGAAGGGATCAATACGACCCTTTAACTTCTCCTTCAAAAAATCAAGTTGCTTTTCAATCTCTTCACGTTCAATCTTCTCAATCTCCTCAATTAAGCTTCTCCTAACAACTTCAGCAATATTGACACCGTACCTCTCAAGTTTCTCCTTAATCCATCTTGGAACCCTAACGCTAATAACAGTACTCAAATCTGAACACCAGTATACAGAGTGTAAACAATTAATATTAAACTTTCCCATAATTATTCACGAG
>CAZCCB010000097.1:0-4076 GCA_964497155.1 uncultured Nitrososphaerota archaeon
GCCTAACTATCATAGATATACCTAAAATTTTTTAGGCAAACCTAACTTATAAAAATTATTATGTGCAATTGCACAAAAATAATTTTTAGAATAAGTATAAGCAAAAATTAATTATAGTTAAATTTATTCATTCCAATATACTCTAGTCTCTAAATATTCCTTCATTTCCTTTTTAAGATCTTCAATTAATTCATCTAATGACTTATGCATTTTAGCTAGTACCTGATATGCGGTTAATGGGCCAATTCCCTTAACTGCTAGTGCTATTGCAGCTTTCTTGCCATATAAGGTGACTAGATCTGCAGACATCTTAGCATAAGCTACTAGTAATTCTTCCTCTTCACTTAATTTCTCACTTCTCTTCATTTTATTTAATGCTTCAATAATTTCTCCAAGTTTCCATTTAATTATCGATATTGATTTTGATGAGCATCTTGGGCATTTAATTTCATCAGTGAAATCTCTTACTAGTATTCTCCATGCATATAGGCAGTCTAAGCATAGTAGGTTTAATGTTTTATTCATTATTTTCTCCATGAAAGTTTGATTATCTTCTATTAAGATTACATCTCCTAATTCTATTATTGGTCTTGCTATTGGTGATGGTTTATTAGATTTATTTAAATAAATTATTTCTACTTCACCATTCCCTATTGATTTTAATAGTTTCTTGAAGTTTTTGAAGTCATAGTGTTCTGTTAATTGATATCTAAATGCTTCGTCATATACTGGTGTATTCTTGAATTTTTCTGGTAGGTGTAATAGGTAGCTTGCAGATTTATAGTACATTCCTCTTGGCAGTGCATCAAATTTCATTGCTACATGTCTAAGAATATATGGATCTACATGACCATAAATTAATGAGTATGTATCTTCAATTTTAATTGATCTTAATATTTCAGCTATTTCTTTTGGTTCAATTAATGGTGTAGTCATAATTAATATTCTATAGGCATCCCATCTAACTATGCAATCTACTTTATACTTATTTTTAAGTATTTCACTTATGATTCTTGCTATGCATCTATTTACTCCATGACCATTGCATGAATGTATTACTGTGAAGTTTCCAAATGATTCAATTAAAATTCTTTTATCATGTGGCATTGGATAATCTTGCTCTAAATGATCTATATAATGTTTAATTGCATTTTCAATTCCATATACTTCAATTTTAAATGTCTCTTTAATTTTATTTGCAATTTCATTTAAGTTATATCCTTTAAGCCACATTTCCTCAATTAATCTCCTTAATTTTCCAACTGAAACTGCAACATTCCATGAGGTTGGAAGAACTTCTCCTTCCCATCCAGGTATGGCTGCTATATAATCATTTGCAGGTTTAACATAGACATTAAATCCAATAATGCTTGACACTATCCATGGTTTTCCCTTTAGAATGATTTTTACTCCAGGCTTACCGTACTCTGAAAAGAAATCTTCACCTAAATATCCTAATTCTTCACCTGTAGTTTCATCAATTACTGGATATTTTATTTCTTCAGGTATGGTTGATAGATGTTTATAATAGTATGGTCGAGTATTCTTCGTTTTCTTAATAATATTATTATTTTCAATTTTAATTAGACCTAGATTGTTCATGTAATTTAATACTTCAAGGAATTTACTTAAACTTAAATTTCTATATGGATAGCTTGATTTTATGATTTTATATGCATTTGAAATTTCAATTTCACCATTAAAATCTAATGTTAATCCTGATATTTGATGTGCAAGCACATCAAGTGCATTTTCATGAACCTTAATTTCCTCTAATTCCCAATCTAAAGCCTTTCTAGCTATGACTAAGCTTTCAAGCAGATCATCTGGACTAACACATAAAATAATTCCCTTTGAAACTTCTTTTAGGAAGTGTCCACTTCTACCAATTCTTTGAATAAAACTTGTTACTTGTCTAGGTGATAAGTATTGTATTACTAAGTCGATGTGACCAATATCAATTCCAAGTTCAAGTGAAGAAGTACAGACAATTGCTGGTAAATGTTTATCTTTAAACTTCTGCTCTATAAGTTCACGTGCATATTTACTTAATGAGCTATGATGACTTGAAACTTCTATTCCAGCCAATCTAAGTCTACTGCTAATGAATTCTGCAAATTCTCTGCAATTAACGAATATTAATGTTGAATTAGAGGAGTTGATTAAGTCGATTATTCTTCTAAGTCTAGCTGCAAATTCTGGTTTGCACATTAATTTTAAGCTTAAATCAAAATCTTCTTTAGCTGGTTTGGGATATTCGATTCTAATATAGTATTGTTTCTTGGATTTAACTTCAATAATCCTAACTTCATTATGGGAACCAGCTAGGAATTTTGATACTAAATTTGGATTACTAATTGTTGCTGATAAGCCTATTAATTGAATTTTATTTTCAGCTACTAGTTTAAGTCTTTCAAGTCCAATTGCTAATTGAGTTCCACGTTTACTTTCAATTAAATCATGAATTTCATCAACAATAACCCATTTAACAGTTTTGAGCCATTTTCTCATACTTTTTAATGGTAGTATTGCTTGAAGTGTTTCTGGAGTTGTTATAAGTATTTCTGGTGGCTGTTTAGCTTGTATTTTTCTTACAGTTCTAGGTGTATCTCCATGTCTAATGCTAATTGAAACATCTAGATCATTACAAATTTTAGCTAATCTTCTAAAGATATCCCTATTTAATGCTCTTAAAGGTGTGATATATAGTGCATGTATTCCAGTCTGATAACCATATTTACTTTTATAATCTAAATACATGCTTAATACTGGTAGGAATGCTGCTTCAGTTTTACCTGAGCCTGTTGGACCAATAATGAGTAAGCTTTCCCCATTTAATATTAATGGTATAGCTTTAACCTGAACTTCAGTTGGCTCTGTAAATGAATATTTCTGTAAATGTTTATTCAGCATATTGAAAACCATGATTTCACCATTACATTTTTTCAATATCCCTTAATGAAATTAGCATGGTATCTTCATCAGCTTCAAAATTAAATTCACTCCTTGAAATAATTATATATTTATCTTTCCTAATGTTCTTTCTCCATGGAAAATATGTTGATTTTTCAATTAAATTCTTAAGAACATTTCTCCCTATTTTCTCTTTAATCCATTTAATTTCAATAAAATATGCAGTATTAGATAATTCATCTATGGCAATACAATCTACTTCAATATCCTTGAACCACCATTTACCAATTTTAGTAAACCTAACCACTCCTTTCCTTGAAAGTCTAGCCATTATTTGAATTGCTATATCCTCGAAAACTTTAGAGGTATATAAGTCAATACTATTCATTATTAATTTCAATATTTGATCATAAATTTCAAGTTCAATTACATCAATATATGGATAAATAAATGTAAACCAAAATTTGAAAAAGTTATCTGAAATTCTATACTTAGATTTTCTACGGGATTCTCTTAGTAATGGTCTAATTCTCTCAACTAAGTCTAATGCATAAATTAAATTGTTAAGATATCTTGGAAGTTCACTTGTAGATATCTTAGCTTTATCAGCTATTTCACTAAATGTTACTGCTCCATCTGCAATTGCTGATAATATATCTATATACCTTAATGGCTCTCTAGTTTCCTGGCTAAGTAAATTGTATGGTTCATTAAATAATGCAGAATTCTTATCTAGAATGTTTTCTAAAATATTTTGTTCAAGCGATTTATTTGGATTAAATTTCCTTAAATATGCTGGTGTTCCACCTAGAATTGCATATGCTCTAACTTTATCTTCCTCACTCCAATTATTGAAGAATTTTCTTGCATCAAAATAATTTATTGGAGATAATTTCATTTGTCCAGTTTTACGTTCATATAGGGGTGATGAATAGGATAATCCAATTCTCTCAATTACACCTATTGATGAACCTAGTAATATTATCATTATTTTAGTTTTAGATGAAAATTCATCCCAGTAATATTGTAATTCCATTAGTGTTGATGGATCAGCTTCAAATAATCTTTGAAATTCATCTATAACAATTATTAATCTATCGTTTCTAGCTAGTTCAAAAATTATTTTTAGAAATTCATTGAAATTACTTATTGATGGTTTATAT
>CAZCCB010000098.1:0-4015 GCA_964497155.1 uncultured Nitrososphaerota archaeon
CCCCTTTTTACCATTTATTATGGTGACGCAAATGAAGTTTGCTAAAGTTTTTAGCTTTATATGTTTTGCTGGTGCTTTGGGTTTGCTTAGTTTACTTGTACTTATGTTTATTAGGGGCTTTGGTCGTAATCCTCCAAGTACTGTTTTTATGTATACTGGTTTGATTGGTGCTTGTATTGGTGGCTTACTTTATCTTGGTATTGATGCACTTTTAACTTTTGGTAGAAAGAGCAGTAAGTCTACTGGTAGGAAGATTATTTTGGTTAGGGATAAGTCTGGTAGGATTAGGGTTAAGGCTAGTGAATTTGAAGAGTTTGAAAGTTATGGTGTTGTCCGTCCAATAAAAGTTTATGGAGACTCTAATGTTAATAGTGGGGTTAAATTTCCATCGTTTAAATCTTCTAGGTATGCTAGGTTTCTTGGATTAATTAAGAATTGTATTCTTATTGGAATTATTGTTGAATTTTATCTTTTAATTTCATTTATGCTTGGAACATATATTCCAGTATTTGTTGTTTCTAGTAGGAGTATGGTTCCTGCACTTAATCTTGGTGATTTAATTATTATTAGTGGGGTTAATCCTGAGAGTATTAATGTTGGTGATATAATTGTTTTTTATGTTCCATCTCCATATGATAAATTTACTCCATCACCAATTGTTCATAGGGTTGTTGATAAATTTACTGAGAATGGAAAGCTATTCTTTAAGACTAAGGGTGATGCTAATCCAAGTGAGGATCCATGGACATTAACTTCTGACCATATTATTGGTAGGGTTATGTTTAAGGTTCCATTTATTGGTACAACTATACTTTTCCTTCGTACTCCTCAGGGTTTAGTTGTTTTGGCTATTTTACTCGTAGCTTGGATTGCATATTCATATGTTAGGGGTGGTGGGAGTGGAAAGGAGTAGTGAGGTTGAGTATATTAGGCGTTGCCCATTTATTCCTGATAGGGAGTGTATTATTGATGCTGATGAAATTCCACTTGAAGTTTGTAAGCTTTGTATTGAGGCTTATAATGCTCAGAGGCAGCGTCCCCCATCATTATCTGTTAAGCCTAGAATTGTTCCTAAACCTATTTCTAAACCTAGAATGGTTAGGAGGTTGAAGGAGGTTAAGCCTTCAGCTCCAGCTATTCAGGTTGTAGCTCAGCCTTCTGGTGGTGGGCTTTCTAAGGAGGAGATTGCTTCTAAGCTTTTTGAGCTTGATCAAATGTTTACTTCTGGTCAGATTGGTCTTGAGGAATATCTTAGTGAGAGGGATAAGCTTCTTAAAATGACTAGTGCTTCTAAATCTAAGATTATTGAGTTTGGTGAGAAGATTGAGAGTGAATTTATTAGGGGTTTGGGTGTTGTTTTGATTGAGAGTGGTCTTTTAGGTGTTAAGGTTCAGACATTTAATATTGATAGGGATATGCTTCCAAGGGAATTTGATGATAATTTCTATAGGTATCTCTATGAATTTTATAGTAAGTTGGATCAGAGTATTAGGGGTGTTCATTTAGAATTTGCTGGTTGGAGAATTGCTAGAATAAGTTTTAGGGAGGGTAAGTTGGCTTTATTGGTTGGTAGGATTAGAGGTGTTCCTGAGGATTATGAGCGTTTGGCATTTGAGATTGGAAGTGTTCTTGATAGGGAGAGGGATTGGATTACTGCTTTGCCTAGGATTTTCGAGGAGGTTAGTAGGAGGCTTCCATTAATTAAAGTGTAAATGTTTTAAATGTAATTTAACTATTATTTTTTGATGTCATCTAAATATTCTATTTGGCTTAAAATTGGAATTTTAATATTAACATTTACTTTATCATTTTCATTTTATTCTATTTACTCTTTTGATGGATTGGTTAATTTTAGATTGGCTGTTTATATTTGTCCTCCAATTATTCTTGCTGATGGTAATAGCTATAAATGTATTTATGTTCAAATTCAAGATTTTAATGGTAATCCAATTATCGCCAGTAATGATGTAACCGTATATTTGTCTTCAAGTAATCTTGATGTTGGAATTGTTGAGGAGGAAATTGTTATTAGGGCTGGTGAGTCATTTGGAGTTGCAAGTTTCACTACTACATTTAATCCTGGTGAGACAATTATTACTGCAATTGCTGAGGGTTATGGTTCTGGTGAAGCTGTTCTTAGAACTGTTAATCCATATTCAAATGCAATTCCACCATTTAAACTTAAAATTTATGCTTCACCATTAATTGCTCCAGCTGATAGTGGTTTTACTGGAATTATTTCTGTTGAATTATTGGATTCTAATGATTATCCATTAATAGCTATGAATGATATACCGGTAATTTTAACTTCATCTAATACTAGTGTTATATCTGTTCCATCATTAATAATTATACGTAAAGGATCTAGCTATGCTGAAACTTATTTTAAAGTTATTGGTAAAGTTGGTTCTAGTATTATTACTGCTTCAACTCAAGGCTATTATCCAAGTAATATTACTATTAGTGTTGTTGAGCCTGGAATTATTGCTTCAAATTTAAAATTATCTGTTTGTCCATCAATTTTGCTTCCAGATAATTTGGAGCATGAAGTTATTGTTGTCCAATTGGTTGATGTTAATGGATTTCCAGTTAAGGCTGATAGGGATTATGAGATTTATCTTTCATCATCTAATCTTGATATTGGATTGGTTGAGGAGAAAATTGTTATTGAGGAGGGTTCATATTATACGATTGCAAGTTTTAAGTCTAAATTTAGTGTTGGTTCAACAATTATTGTTGCTTCAGCTCAAAATTTGGAGCCTACAATAAGTTATGTTCATGTTAGAGGTTATGTTCCAAGTAGATTGGCTGTTTATTCTGCTTTGCCTCAAGTTTTTGCTGATGGGAAGTCTAAGAATATTATTGTTATTCAAGTTCAGGATGATGGTGGCTTTCCAGTTTATTCTGTTAGGGATGTTAATGTCTATTTAATTTCCTCAATTAATCTTTTCGGCTCTCCACCATTAACAGTTACTATTGGTAGGGGTGAAAATTACATTATTGTTCCATTTAAAACAACTTCTAATGCTGGATTTACAAGTATAATTGCTTGTGCTAGTGGATTTAAATCTGGAAGTACATCTCTTAATACTACTCTTTTACCATTAAATTTAACTTTAATTGCTCCATCTCAAGCTAAAATTAATGAAGTAATTTCAGTAACAGTTTTAGTTACTAGTTATGGTGTGCCTATTGCTAATGCAGAGCTTTCATGGACAATTACTGGTGGTGAAATTATTTCTGGAATTAATGTTACTGATGTTAATGGTGAGGCTCATTTAAAAGTTAAATTAACTAAGGAGACATTGAGAATTACAATTAATGCATTTAAAACTGGATATTCAATTGCTTCTGAAACTAAAGTTGTTAGGGCAATTCTGCCTCCAAAGCCTCCTGCACCATTAATAATTGAATTTTTCGGCTTCAAAATAACTGTATTTACGATCATAATAATTATATCAGTATTATTAATAATACTTATAATATTGTATCTATATCTTAAATCTAGATATTTGAAATCCTAATTATTTGAGGTGTAATTTAATTGATTAATATTGGATTTCTTGATGGAGCTGAAATAACAGTTTTAATTGATAATAGAATTCATGTAAATTATTATAAATTGAAGTCTACTTGGGGATTATCAATATTGATTAAAACAATTTATGGGAAAATAATTTTCGATTTAAATTCAAATTGGAATTACATTTACGATAATGCTAAAATATTAGATGAAAATTTAGATGATGTTAATTTTATTGTTATTAGTCATATGCATGGTGATCATAGCGGCGGCCTAAATGGAGCAATAAATTATTATTTAGATAAAGGAGTTAAAGTAACTATAATTTTGCCTAAATATATGAGAGCTAAAGGTAATAATATAAAGATTGTCTATGGACATGATCCAGTTAAATTATTTGATGGTGCAATTACAACTGGAATTTTAGGATTCCTAATTAAGGAGCAATCATTAATCCTAAATATTAAGGATAAGGGTCCAGAAATATTTGTT
>CAZCCB010000099.1:0-3955 GCA_964497155.1 uncultured Nitrososphaerota archaeon
ACTTCAAAGAATAGTAGAAGATACAAGTGTACCAAGAAATATAAGGAGAGCTGCAAGTGAAGCAATAAAAGCATTACAAACAACCAAATACACTCCTGGAGTAAGAGCTTCAAATGCGATAGGAATTCTTGAAGAAATATCACAAGACCCAAATATGCCAACACATACAAGAGTTCAACTTTGGAATATCACCTCAATATTAGAAACAATAAAAGATTAAATCAATCCAAACTCCTTTCTTCAACACTATTTTACAATAAATAATAAACCTTAAATTGGTGAATGCAAAGTAAACCATATAGAGCCGGGGTAGCTCAGCATGGTAGAGCGACGGGCTGTTAACCCGTTGGTCGCCGGTTCGAGTCCGGCCCCCGGCGCCAACTACTGCTAGAGAAAAACCTATAATCCACATCTAGTTACTAATTTATGGTGGGCCCGTAGCTTAGCGGTAGAGCACCCGGCTCATAACCGGGGGGTCGTGGGTTCGAATCCCACCGGGCCCACCATTTATTCTTTTTAAGGATTTCTTACCTTCTTATGTATTCTTGAATCAAACTTAATATTAGCCATGGGTAGATAGCTTTTACTTTGATATTTTCTCCTACTCAATTTGATATGACTTTAATGCGGGGGGTGGGATTCGAACCCACGCAGGCCTACGCCACGAGGGCCTGAACCTCGCGCCTTTGACCTGACTCGGCCACCCCCGCCTCTATGTTTATTGTAATTGTATTTCCATGTTCTAAATCCTATTATAATAATTGAATAATTTTAAGTTGTTCGTATGAGTCGTTAATAAAATATTAATTTTCAAATTAGATGGGTATTGCAAAACTTTATTAATAGTTTATTCTATCTTCTCCTTCTTTGCCAGGGAAGACCTCCCATTATGATTCTTCTGAAGTAATTCTTTCTACAACGTTTTCTGGGGAATGGATTGGTTCTTGGTTTAGGTGGTATTTTAGGTGTAGCTGCTCTAACTTTTCCAGCTTTTGTTAATGATCCGTGACTTGGCATAGTTAATCACCATATCTATTCATTTATATGGTCACACTTAAGTTTATTGCTACTAGATAAGCTTTTCCTTTATTCCAGCGGCATTTCTCCTATATCTTCCTAGTTCATGTAATTGATTTAGTACTTCACTTGGGAATACAGGGCCGTCCTTGCAAACTCTGACTCCCAGCGGGTCAATTATACATGAACCACAGATTCCAATGGCGCATTTAATATATCTCTCCAGTAATGCTTGAACATGAATTCTAGCTTTGTTAGCAATTCTTAAAATTTTAACTATCATGATTTCAGGCCCACAAATATATATTTCATTAAATTCCTCCTTGAGTAAAAGTTCTTTAACTATATCTGATGCGTATCCTTTTAATCCCATAGAGCCGTCATCAGTTGATATTATCAACTTTATTTTACCCCTCTCATGTAGTTTTCTTAATTTGTCAAGAAATAGTAGTTCATTCATTGTTTTTGCACCATTTATTACAGTGATTTTAGATTTATTTGCTATGAGTTTTTCAATTAATGGTATTAGAGGGGCCATGCCTGTTCCTCCACCAACTACAAGTACTTTTCCTGAAGTTATTGTAAACCCTCTTCCATATGGTCCTCTAATTCCTATAAGTTCCCCTATATGTTTTTGACATAATGCTTTGGTTGCTTCACCTACAATATGAACCGTAAATGATAGGTATTTTCTTCCAATATATGATAAGCCCATTGGTATTTCATCAACACCTGGTATCCAAACCATTATAAATTGTCCTGGCTGTGCTTTTCTAGCTACTTGAGGGCATTTAACAGTTATTGTTCTTCTGTTTTTTGCTTCATCTCTAATATTGACTATTTGGCTTATTATTGGTCTATTCATCCATTACCTCCTATGAGCTATTCCAATAATCTCTTTGAGACTACTGTATCCCTTTCTAGTCATATAAGCTCTTAGTCCCTCGATTATTTCTTTAAAAATTTTAAGATCACGAATTGCTAAAGCTGATGCTATTTGAACTGCTTGAGCACCTGCCATTAAAAATTCAATAACATCTTCATAGGTTAATATTCCCCCTACACCTATCACTGGTATACTTAATGCCTCATATAATTCGTAAACGCACCTTACTGCAATTGGTTTTATTGCCCTTCCGCTTAACCCTCCAAATACATTCGACAGTATAGGTCTTCCAATTTCAATATCAATAACTAATGCCCTTAACGTATTTATAGCGGTAACACCATCAGCACCAGCTTTTTCTGCGGCTAAACCTATATCTGTAATATTAGTTACTTCAGCAGATAATTTAGCGAAAACTGGTATTCTTAATATACTCTTTACTGCCCTAACTACTTCATATGTCTTATTTGGATCTTGCGAAAACTGTAGTAATCCCCCCGCATGAGGGCAAGATAAATTCAATTCTATAGCATCAGCTCCAGCTTCCTCAAGTTTTTGAGCTACAATCATATACTCGTTAACGTTTGAACCAAATACTGATGCAATGACAGGTACTCCTCCCTCCTTTGCAATCTTTAATTCCTCTATAAATGCATCAACCCCCGGGTTAGGTAATCCCATTGCATTAATAAATCCACAATCAACTTCAACAATTGTTGGATTTGCATAACCCTCCCTTGGTCTTAATCCAATGGACTTAGTTATGACAGCACCAGCACCCGCTCTTGCAATTCTCTTTAAAATTGACCCAGTAGTTCCCAAAACTCCAGAAGCTAAAATTAGTGGGTTTCTCAGTTTTAGTGATGAAATTTTAGTGGTTAAATTGATTTTCAATATTAACCCACTAGTATGTTTTCGTGTAAAAGCTTTAAAGGTTTGTTGAGAATAACTTCAATGGTGTGGTTATGAATTATTCAGAGAGCATTAACAAGGGGAACGTTTATATTGTAGATACAGCCTTTGCAATTTTCGCATGTGATGATAATGGAGAAATTATTGCATTTGAACCTTTACCAAGTAGTATTGAGGAAGCTGCAGAGAGAATACTAAAAATGGAGCGAGGAGAATTAATTGATGAAATTAAGAAATTATGCAATAAACTAATTTCATATGGAAAGAAAAACTTAATTGTTGAAGATGAATTAATTGCAAAATCACTAAGAAAATTATTTAATGTTCAAATTTCAGTAAAGCAAGCTAATGCGATAGCTCGTCAATTAAGATCAAAACTTGATGATATTGTCATAAAATTAAGAATTAGAAATTCTAAGGAGGAAGCTAAAGACTTCATATATTCATTATCCATGATAATTACCAAAAGAAAACTGAGAGAAGCCGCAGAAAAAAGAGATTTACTCGTAGCTCAAGCAGTAAATGCAATAGATGACTTAAATAAGTCCATCAATCTGCTAGTATCAAGATTAAGAGAATGGTATGGCATACATTTCCCTGAGCTCAATGATTTAATTAGAGATCATGAAGTATTTGTACGTCTCGTCTCATCGTTAGGGTTAAAATCTAATTTCACTGAAGAAGCTCTTAAAAAGCTAGGCTTACCAGAAAAAAGGGTAAAAAGGCTCTCTAAGGCTGCAAAGGAATCAATAGGTGCAGATATAGCTAAATTTGATGTTGATCCAATGGTAGGCTTATCCTCAATAGTAGAGAAAATGTATCAATTAAGAGAACATATAGAAAAATACATTGATCAAACAATGAATGAAGTTGCTCCAAACATTAAGGGGCTTGTAGGACCATTAATTGGTGCAAGATTAATAGCATTAGCGGGTGGTTTGGAAGAATTAGCCAAGCTTCCAGCTAGCACCATACAAGTCTTAGGCGCTGAAAAAGCGTTATTTAGAGCTTTAAGAACTGGCGCGAAGCCACCTAAACATGGAGTAATATTTCAGTGTCCAGAAATTCACAGGGCGCCAAGATGGCAGAGAGGAAAAATAGCAAGAGCTCTTGAAGGTAAATTAACAATAGCAGCACGTG
>CAZCCB010000100.1:0-3910 GCA_964497155.1 uncultured Nitrososphaerota archaeon
CAATATATAATGAGAAAGTTAAAGTACTCAATGAGAAAATAAGAAAGACTTATAGAGGTCTCGGCGGTACACCTCCAATTTCACAAGTAAAAATTACATTTAAAGGTAGAATTGGATTACATGAAATAACAGTAGTTAGAGTTCATAATTATGATTACTTTATAGATTGGATAAATAGTTATGTGAGTAATATTGGATTTAACCATGCAATTATAGATGTAAAGTTAGCTGAATCAATTAAATATTATTTGGAAAATAATTTCAACTACTATGTTTTTGATCTAGTTAAAGCTAATGAATCGAGTAGAAGTGTTGAACCGATAATATACTTGTTTAAGTGCCCCTTCATATATTATCCACTTAAAATAACTGCTGACTCAATCTTCGGTAAATCAAAATCAATAATTAAAATATTCATAATAACTTATGGATTAATTTCGAAATCAACCGTATTTTCATTTAATTTTAAGCCATATTCAGGATTTAGGATTCCAGTATTCTTTGAAAATTATGAATTAGCTGAGGTTCATAGTGAAATTGCTAAAATGTTTCCTTATGGTGCATATGTAATGAATATTATTTATAGTGGTGAATTATCAAAATTAAATCATGACATTATCGTTAGGGAATATAATGTATACTCGCCCTCAATTCTATCAATACCATATAGATTGAAGCATATTCATACTAGATCATATATGTTTAAGGCATTAAGCTATGTTTTCCATGAAATATTATTAATCAATAATAGTTTCATCATCGACATATCAATAACATTAGTGCTGGTGATTGGAATAGTTTCGATATTATTAATGATATTTGAGAAGTTTTATTGGAAAATCATACTTCCACTATTAATGTCAATAACAATTATACTATTAGTAGTATCAATGTTTTCCAGTAGATTTATGATCTTCATAATGGATATTATAACTATAATGGCAACAATATTTATTTCAGCTAAAATTTATAATAAAATTGGTAAAATAATTAAAGCTAAATATTTTTCTTAGCATATAATAATAGTTTCCTACAATACTCAAATATTTTCCTAGCCCATTCAATAGCTTCTTCAGCTTCACTTTTACTAATTAATTCTTCAGGAGTTAGAAATTCAGCCTCACCACCATAAAATGCTATTTCCCTCTTCCCAGCCAATATTATTGAAACTTTAGCCATAAAATTAATTTCACTTCTAAACCATTCTGGAAATTTATCTTTAAAATCTAATAGTGTGTCGGATACATCATGAACTTTAGGATATTCAATACCAATAATTCTCAATGCAGCTTTGAGGGATAATTCAACACATTCTTGACTTAATCTCAATGCATATGGATAATTTCCAAATTTGAATGCTTCAATTGCAAATTTCAATCTAATTTCAGCCTGCCCAATATATGATTCAGCTAATTTAATCATTCTCTTCAAATAATTATTCCCCCCTTAAAATCCAAATCCAACCATGCTTACTCTTAATTTTCCTAGCATTCATTCCCATTATTTTGAGCTTAAATTCTAATAGAAATTTCTCGAAGAAATTATTTTTATCATAAATTATTTTTGCATCATCAATTAAATCTAGGAGGAATATTGGAAATCTATAAATTTCATTACATCTTAATGGGTAAAAGCTTAAGAAAACGTTATAACCATGTCTTCTGAGAAAATTTAATTCATCTCTCAGCATTGGCTTAATATTCATTAATAAAAATTCAATTCTACTACCAATACTTCCATGAAAATCATCTGAAACAACAAGTAAATCTAAGTCACTATTAGCCTTAGCATCACCCCTAGCAATAGATCCATAAAGTATCAATGATTCAAGATTAACAATTCTATTTAGGCTTCTAAAGCAATCATATATTAATTGGAGATATCTCTCCTGCCTAATATTTAGCTTCCTAATTTTATCTGAAGCTAATAGGAGAAAGTTTTCGGATGAAATTAACCTATAAATTCTAGGTCTCTTCCTTTCAAAGATCATTAAAATGCCTTTATCATGAAGTCTACTTAAAATAATTTTAACTTTACTTTCATTATATCCTAAAATTTTCTTTGCATCATTAAATGTGAATAGATTTGTATGAAATTCACTATACATTTTTACATATGCTTCTCCAAGCCATTTAGGAATCCACATAGGTATATTATTTGTAAACGTATATAAATAATTAACCTTAATGAACACCTTTCCTTAAAATACTCTTTAAATACTCAATATTCCTCTTAATTTCATTTTTATTGCATATTCTTCCATGACCTGAAACAATTTTATGAATATTTAATTTTTCAAGTTTCTTAAGACTATTAATCCATTGTCTCCATTCTTTTGGGCCGCCGAATCTAGTTGTTAGGGGTAATCCACTATAAATGGTGTCTCCTGCAAATAGTATTTTTGAGGATGGATGGTAAATTGAAATTTCGCTTGGAACATGACCGGGAGTATAGAGCAAAATTAATTTTTCACCATCAACTTCAATTTCATAATCATCACTAAAAACAATGTCGGGTAAATATAATTTTACATCACCTATTTTCTCCTCAGCTTCCTCCTTACTATAAGAATATCTTTCAATCAGAAGATTTATAATAAACTGTTTATATGTATCCTTAATACTTTCATATGATGGTGGCTCACTATAAGAGAGAAAGTCACGTAAAGCTTTATGTGCAATAATTTTTGCACCAAGCCTTTTGAATGCATGCATACCGAAAATATGATCTGAATGATGATGAGTTAAAATTAATATGAGATTCTTATTTTCACCAGCTATCTCCCTAGACTTACTCACTAAATATTCTCCATCACTTAAAGTCATTCCACTATCAATATGAATAATATTGTTTTTAGTTATTATGAAGCCAGCATTAACACCAATACCAGCTGGATGCCAAAGATTAACTACTCCATAAACATTATTCGCCAAGCAAATAATTTCAGGCAAAATGGGCACCAACAAATAATTTCATTCAAATAATAAATAATTAATCCTCTATCTTAATACAAAGAATTTATTAATTCAATCATCCTCAAATAATTGGGAATACAGTATGGGGCATACTTATGCTAAAATAAGAATATATAATCTAAATGATCTATCAAAAACTTTAGATCTAAATATAATTGTAGATACAGGCTCCACTTATACTTGGATTAAACGTTCTAAACTCAATAAAATTAGAATTAAACCATTTAGTAAGAGGAAATTTAGAATTATTAAGGGTGAAATTATTGAACGTGAAATAGGTGAAGCAATTATAGAATGTATGGGCGAAAAAGCTACACGAATCATTGTATTTGCAGAAAATGGAGACATGGAAGTTTTAGGAGTCGATACTTTAGAAGGGCTTGGATTAGAAGTTGATCCAATAACTAGGCAGTTAAGAAAGGTAGAAATGTTAATTGTTTATTAGATTATGAAACATCCACGCTTAATTATTTTCCCCGTTTTAAGATCTAATTCAAGTCCCCATGTCTCTAATGTTGGAGCTCCAATAATGAGATCTGGTAAGGGTATTCTTTTACCTTCAATTACAACTTCTTTTGGAATATTCTTTGATAGATAAATTAAGGTTACAATGTAATGATCTTCAATTAAGATTTCAGCATCTATATAACCATCAATTACTATTTTTTGACCATTAATGAGAGCTGCTTCCCTAGGTTTGGCTAGTACTTTAATTTTAACATTCTTAAATAGTTCCATTAACCTTTGATATCCCATAATTGTAAAACTTGAGCCAGTATCAAATAGAGCTTTTAATTTAGATGTTTTTCCATTAATAGTTACTTTAACATCTTTTAGGATTAACAATTCTAATCCCTTAATTTAATTTTCAATTATCTATTTAGCAATCCTCCCTTATTATAACTTTCAGCTTTCCAGTCATGTATGAATGATGC
>CAZCCB010000101.1:0-3866 GCA_964497155.1 uncultured Nitrososphaerota archaeon
CAATTATTATAAGAAGGGTAAAGAAATAATTAAAACTAGTAAGGAATATTGGGAAACATGGAAGAAGAAGGGAGCTGAAGGAGTATTAGAGAAAATTGTAGATAAAATAAAGAGTTCAATTAAAGATAAAATAGCTAAATTCGTATTTGAAAGCTATGCAAACATACCATTAAAATTAGCAGAATACACGTATAAGGGATTAGAATACCTATATAAGACATTAAATAATTCAGTTTCAAATGCATGGAATAATCTATTTGAAACATTATTTGAAAATAGATTTTCAACATGCGTTAATAGAGGTAGGGGAAATGCAATAATCGATATACCATATATTCCAGAAATAATATATCAACTTCCAAATCCAATATTAATGATTCATGGAATAACATATACTAAAAGCAAACCATTAGACAATTACTATTCATTCAATGGAATACCAATAATAAATTTAGAAAATACAATTTTAAATGGATTCTTCCTAAGTTCAATTCCATGGTCAGCAATTAATATTGGACCAAACATTCTAACCTACACCACATACTTTATGAGTTCACCTGGACATTTCGCATCAATTTCAAGAATATACCTATTAATTCCAGAATATCCACATACATATAAAATACCAATAGCAATGCCCCAAGAAAAAGCAGTATTAATTCAAAAAGCAGTTTCAACAGCTAGAATAGTAGTTAAAAAGGTTAGATTAACCGATCCAGAATTAGTATTAACGCCATTAGCAATAGTATATAAGAATCCATTTGGAATTCAAAGTGATGAAGGAGACTTAATGAGAGGAGACCACTACTTCAATGTTAATTCAAGCTTCCTATTCATAATACCAATATTTAATGTTGGAGCTAAAACAGCATTCAAAGTTAAAGTAATATTAATCGATAACAATAAGGAAGTCTATTCCACAACCATACCATTAATACCACAATTAGAATATACTTATGCATACCTATTATGGAAGCCAAGTAAAACTGGAATTCATAAATTAGAATTTAAAGTTGATCCTGAAAATAGAATTAAAGAATACCTTAAAATAAATAATATCGTTAAAATGGAAATAATGGTTCATGAAATTCCAGATACCAATCCACCAAAAATAATTAATATTGAACCAGAAAATAACTCATTAATCCTAACTAGAACTCCATGGATATATATTGAATATAGTGATGAATCAGGAGTATCAATAAGTAAAACCAAAATATATTTAGATGATAGAGATGTAAGTCATGAAGCAAGCATAACAGAATCACACATAATATATTTAGTTAAAGAGCCATTAGAAATTGGAAAGCATAATATTAAGGCAATAATAATTGATAAAGCTGGAAATAAAAGAATTTTATCATGGAACTTCATAGTAGCAGAAATATATGGAATAAAATTCAAATTCAAACTTAAAACTGGATGGAACCTAATTAGCAATCCAATTCAAAAAACAATTAAACTAAAAGAATTGCTATCAAACCATTACTATGCAGCATATACTTGGAATTCAACATCAAGAAGATACGTTATGGTAGATGAACTTAAACCTGGAATGGGATACTGGATATTCGTAACTGAAGATATTAATGTAACTATTGAAGGAATACCAATAGCAGAATTAAATATAACATTAAATAAGGGATGGAATCTAATAGGCTCAATATTCCTAGAAGAAAATGAAGCAATTTATCCTGAAGATAAAATTATAGCGAAATTCTATACATGGAATCCAATTGAAAAGAAATATGAATTAAAATCAATATTAAGTATTGGAGAAGCATACTGGATATTAGCAATTGAAAAATGCAATATAATTATAAAGCCAAAATAACCCCCCATAATATTCTTATTTATTTAACGTAGAATTATTAAATGTATTAAAATAAATTAGCATATAAAGAAAGATATAGGAAAATATATGAAGAAAAAGTAAATATTGGGAAAAACCAATTCCATCAGAATAATTAATTAAATTTATAAATAAAATGATAGGCTTCAAAATTAAAACATATATCATAAAAGACTAGAGATCTAGGCTTCTGCTATATAATCATCGCAGAAAAATAGTTTTTCCCAGCCTCCTCCTTCATACATCTAAGGCAGAATCTTAGAACATATTTCTTAGTATCAAAATTAGATCTAAAGTATTCTTCAATTTCACTTAATGAGTTAAATTCAAGCCAACCTCCATGAAGTTTCAGTCCGCCAATACCCTTAAACTTAGTCTCCTTAATTCTGCGAATATATGGACAGTCAGCTCTATGAATAGTGAAAATTTTAGTTGGAATATTAATATTCAATATATATTTAACCATACAGTTTAATATATATCCATGTTTTTATATTAATTTTAAGATTTAAAATTAATATTTAAAAATATTTATTGAAATATTTACATAAAATTTAAATAATCAATTAAAATAAAATATCATCAACTTCAATTATCATAATGGTATTATCATATATCTTTCAGGTTTAGGTTCATAAATTAATCCTTTCCTCAATAAACTCGTAATAATATTGTCTAAGTCAATCTCCTTAATTCCAGTCTTCATCATTATCTGCCTTTTAGATGGAGGTTCATTAAATTCCTTTTCAAGCTTCTCAATTGCACTTAAAACTTTAGATTCCATTAATGTAGGCTTTTCACCCATAAATGAAAGCTTTAAAGATATATTCCATTCATTTGAAATTTTCTCTAAACTCCTAATATTATCTTCAATTTTATTGAATGCAGTTTCAATATCATCTCTAGTAACTTCCCTCTTACCATAACTCCTAGCATATGCTACTGCCAATCTTATTAGTGATAATGGTGTTGCATACCATGATGGATTAATAATTCTAATTAAAGCCTCATTAAAATCATAATGCCTTAAATATGAAATCCAATCTGCTAATTCCAAACTCTTATGATAAGCTATTTCCTCCAAATTTGGCGGTAAAGTTGGATGATAAAAATGCATTTTAGCAATAAAATCAATTACTTCAGGATAAATATCCCTAAATGAGTCAAGTAAAATTTCAACCCCCTCATCAAAAATAAATGCCAATTCAATTTTACTACCCTCAGCAATTTTCAATGCCTCTTCAAGTGGACCAGTAGAAAATGAACCTGAAAATTCACTTATAAATCCCCTAGGCCTCCTCCTAGCTGGATCAAAAAACTTAACCTGCCTCTTATCCATGAGTAGTCTCCATGGATAAGGATAACTACTACTAATCCTCCTTAAATTTGGTGGAATTATCCTTCTAAACATTCTAGAAATACTTCTAGAAATGCTAAGATCTATCGATGAAACTACATGTGAAATACCGCCAGCATATCCAAGTAAACTTGGACTACTAATAAATACAAGAGCAATATCCTTCTTAACCTCAAAATCAACCCCCCTCAAGCCATAAAAAATTGAATCAATAAAATTAAGATAATCTTCAAAACGAATTCTCGGAGCCCTATAGTTGAGGAGAGTTAAATCTTCAACAATTACTCCATAATCAACCCTAAATGTAAATTCACCAGTCCAAATATAATTCAAATACGGTCTACCAACAACTTCAACATAACTCCACTCCCTAACTTTACCCCTAAGATTTCTAGGAATTTTAAGGCATAAAGAATATTTTTTAAGTTTAATTAATGTTGGAAATGGAATTAACCTATAATTCCCCTCAATTTTAACTATAAATCCAACAACACTAACATTCCTACTCACTCTTAATCGAGCATACCTTTTAACTTCATCAAAACCCCTCTTAAACTCATCAAAATACATTCTTTCAATACTAGTTAAGTAATCGCCAAGCAATGGCATTCTTATCATCCTCAATAATTATGTAATTAAAATTCATATTAAAACTTG
>CAZCCB010000102.1:0-3468 GCA_964497155.1 uncultured Nitrososphaerota archaeon
GTCGATTTAGTTATGCCTGTTGATTTTATCGATGTATTTACTTTTTCAAAGTATATTGATGTATTTGAAAAGTTAGATATTAAAGTGGCCACACCGAGTCATGAAGCTGTCTTAAAAGCTTCAAATAAAGCTAATTTACCTAAAATTTTGAAGGGAATCGCTGAGCTCCCAAAATTAATAGTTTTAAAGGTGCCTAGGGATATTGATTTAATAAATAATTTAAGCTCACCACTTGTCGTTAAGGGTTTAAGTGATGCCTCTGGACCTGAATATTTTCCCTCTCATGAATTAGCTGTTAAAGCAGCTCTAAGGAGAATTCCCTGTCTTATTCAGGAATATGTTCCAGGATGGGCTAGAGGTTACTATACTGTCGCTTATAATGGTGAATACCTCTTAGAATTTACACATCAAAGAATTATTGAATATGACCCGAGTGGTGGAGCAAGCTTAGCAGCTAAGGGCCCAATAATGGATCCAAACCTATATGCTTTAGGTAGAATAATTGTAGAGAGATTAAAGTGGACTGGCCCACTCATGGTTGAAACTAAGTGGAACTATGAATTAGGTAAATATTACGTTATAGAATTAAATCCAAAGTTTTGGGGTAGTTTACACCTTCCAGTTTCTTTAGGCTATCATTTCCCATCAATTCTTGCTTCAGCCTATTTGGAGAATATTGCTAAGGCTAGAGAATTAAGTAAAAGTCTTAAAGTAATTAGTGGTGAGTATTATTGGACCATTGATGGTATTAGATATTTAGCTAAGATTCCAAGTACTTGGCTATATATGGTAAGACGAACCTTTTCGAGAACTAATGTTTTTAGCGATTTTCATTTATCAGATCCCCCAAGGATTTTCTCTCAAATAATTGTTGGATTAACTAGATTAAATAATGAACATAAAAGGTGGGAGAAGGACATTAAGAGAAGTATTAGCTTATTGAGAAAATGGTGTAAAATATTTTATAATAAAATTTGGAAATCAAAGAAGAAACCATTATTTATATTTGATTTGGATGGAACCATAGTTCACCTTAAAGTAAATTGGAACGCTGCTAAATATAAACTCATAAAATTAAGTTTAATGTTTAAATGGGAAACAATAGCTTCTTGCCTATATAGGCTTTGGATCAGTAATCCAAGTACTTTCTATAAGGCTTCAAATATAATTGAAGAATATGAATTAAATTCCATTAAAAATATTTGTAATTTAATTGGTAATTTAAGTTGTTTTAAAGAATTATCTACTAAGGGTTATCTTTGCCTAGCAACTAGACAAAGCGTAAATGCAGCTCTTAAAGTATTGGATTTTATTGATTTAAAGCCGTATTTCCATTATATTGTTGGTAGGGATTCAGGTTATGGTCCTCTAAAGATTTCGTTGATTAGGGCATGTATTAACAAATTTAATTATAATTATGAAGATCCAATTATAGTATTTGATGATGATTTAATCAATATAGTTTCAGCAATGAAACTCGGTACTATTCCAATTAGAATTGCCAAAAATAAGTATCAATTATTTAAAAGCATTAAGCTAGGAATTTTAACTATAAATTCTAAGGATATACCTAATATTGTTAATTTATTGACTAAATAGGTTAAATAGAATGGTTACAGTTCGAGTTTGCTTGACTACTTAATTATTAATACTCGATTTTATTTAACATTTAATGAGAGGTGTTAAGCATTGTATGATTTAGTACTTAAAAATGGTTTCGTTGTAGATCCTAAAAATAATGTTGAAGATATATTGGACATTGGAATTAAGGATGGTAAAATCGTGGAAATTGCTGATGAAATAAATACTCAAAAAGCTAGAGCTGCAATTGATATTAAGAATAAAATCGTATTTCCCGGAGTCATTGATACTCATACTCATATAGATAAGTTTGGACATAGAATGATGGCTAAGGTTGGAGTTATAACTGCACTTGACATGGGTTCTCCAGCTGAAGAAATACTCTCTAACTTAAAGAATTATGGTACTGGCTTAAACATTGCTTTCCTAACGAACATTAGAAGTTATTATGAGGATGCCGAATCAACTTTAACTGAAGATCAAATAGAGAATGCTGTTTCAAGAGCTTTAAGTGAAGGTGCACTTGGAATTAAAATTACTGGCGGTCATAGACCATTCACACCTGAAACTACAGCCAAAATTATTGAGGAATGTAATAGGCAAATGGCATATATCGCTTTCCATGTTGGTACAACTGAAACTGGAAGTGATTTAAATGGATTAATTGAGGCTATAGATTTAGCTGGAAATAATAGCCTCCATATAGCTCACGTGAATAGTTATTGTAGAGGTTTAATTAAAGATCCTATTGTTGAAGCTTTAGAGGCTTTAGAGAAATTGAAGGGTAAGCGTAATATTGTTTCTGAATCATATTTAGCTTTAATCAATGGTACTGGCGGTAGATGTGTGAACGGTATTCCAGTTAGTAGAGTTACTAGAAATTGTCTTAGAATGAGGGGTTACCCTGAAACTTTTGATGGAATTAAGCAGGCTATACTAGATAAGTATGCTAGTGTTAATATTGAGTCTGGTGGTGAAGTAATTCTTGTTACTGGTGAGGAAGGTGTCAAATACTGGCTTGAAGCCGAAACTAATTTAACCCTAAGTTTTCCAGTTAATGATCCTGAAGCACAAATAATTTTGGCTACTGCTAAGGATTCTAATGGTGAATTTATTGTTGATGCTATTAGTACTGATGGTGGAGCCATACCTAGAAATGTTGCTGTTGAGAAAGGTATGCTTCTAGTTAAGTTTGGTGCATTAACTCTATCTGAACTTGCAATTAAATTATCGCTCAATCCAGCTAAAATGCTTGGTCTTGATGATCGTAAAGGTCATTTAGGTGTTGGTGCTGATGCTGATATTACAATTATAGATCCAATTACATGTAAAGCCTATATGGGTATTGCTGGAGGTGAAATTATCATGATTAATGGGGTAGTTATTGGTAGTGGTGGTTGTATTATAACTACTGAGCATGGAGTTGATAATGTTAAGAAGACTGGTATACCATATATTGTAGCTGACTTATCTAAAGCTAAAATGTATTCCTATTAAATTGAGGTGATTTTATGTCTAAAATTGAAGTTAAATTATTTTCGGTTAATGGATTAAGATTTGTAAGTAAAAGTAAATCCAATTTTCCAGTTATTCTTAAGGCTCCAAAAGTTATTTCTGAAATACAATTTGGTTCAAGTTTAATGGAACTATTACTAATTGCACTTGCAGGTTGTACGGCTTATGATATCTGTGAAATATTATCAAAATGAAGCAGAATTTTCATAAAATTGAGGTTAACGTTAAGGGTAAGCGAAGAAATGAGCCGCCTAGAGTTTACACTGATGTTCAATTAAACTATTGTTATTTACGGTAAAGTTGATGAGAATAAACTTAGAAGGACTATTGAGCTTTCGCAGGAAAAATATTGCTCAGTATCAATGATGCTGA
>CAZCCB010000103.1:0-3256 GCA_964497155.1 uncultured Nitrososphaerota archaeon
TTATAGTTCTGCCATTAGGGAGCTTAATGTTTCCTTTATTTTCTCGAGTTTCTTTTTAAGTTCTTCCTTCTCTTTTCTCTCCTTTGTTAATTCATTTTCTAATTTCTCTATTTTCTCCTTTAATTCATTAACCTCTTTCATTGAAACTCCTATTATTGGAACTTCCAGCTTTACTCCTTCCTTAATGAATTTTCGTAGAGTTTCTCTAACTAGGTGTCCTGCTTTTGTTTTCCCTGTTAGATGATTTCTAATGGTTGCCTCGGTTCTACCTAATTCTTCAGCTATTTTTGATATTGGCATTTTTGCTCTTTCTCTTGCTATTGCTCCAGCAGCTACAGCTAATGAGTCCACCCATGTTAGTCTCTCAGTTGATTCTCTAAATAATTCGAGAACTTCTGGTCTGAGTAATGTTCCTATGAGTAATGCTGCTTCTAATCTATGGATTTCCTCTCTTCCAATTGGATTTAAATTTATTTCAATGCTCATAACTATCTTTCCTCCTCTTCAATAATTCTCCTTCTAATACTAAATGTTTTGTGGGGATATACTATTATTCCATGATCTGTTATGTCAAATGGATGTCTACTCATGCTATGTGATGTCCCCCTCATTTTCCATACTATCAAGCTTCTGAATAGTTTTCCTCCTATTTCATCTAAATCTAATCGAATTATGCCATCAGCTGCATGTTCAACTCCTGGTCCACCGAATCCTCTTTCGGTTACGCTTACTTGTGAAACTAGTATTGATGTGCAACCCATTCCTGAAAGTACTTTTTTAAGTTGCATAACTATTGCCCTAGCAATTGCTGGTTTTGTTATGTAGAGAGTTGTAACTGAATCTATTACTGCTCTTTCAGCTCCTATATCCCTTATCGCTTTTCTAATAACATCAACTAATGAGGAGAAATCATCTGGAGCTGGAACAACATATTTTTCCCTTTTTGCTGCCTCTCCAATTCCACCTGTAAATGCATCTACGATTGCAGCTAAACCTTCTTCTTCAAATTTCCTAATATCCCAACCAAATTGCGACATATTAATTCTAACTTGAACTGGATGTTCTTCAAGAGCTACAAGGATTCCTGGCTCTCCTCTTAAAAGTCCATTATAAAGAAACTGTTGACCGAAAATTGATTTTCCAGTTCCTGGTCCGCCTGAAAGTAATACTACATTTCTTCTCGGAATTCCGCCATGTAGGATTTCATCCATGCCTGGAATTCCTGTTCTTACTCTCTCTACGGGCAATGTATCACCGTTTAAAAGATTTATTTTTAAATGTATAAAGTTTAGGTTAAAATATTACTGGGAAAAAATAATAATCTCAGAATTATTATAGTAAAGGGAGGGCCGGTAGCTCAGTTGGTAGAGCATCCGCCTCGCACGCGGAAGGTCGCGGGTTCAAATCCCGCCCGGTCCACCATTTAATTTTAAATTGGAATTTTCTTTCCAGGGTTCATGATGTTATGTGGATCTAGAGTCTTTTTTATTAATTGGAAAAGCTTTATGTTTTCTTCTTTAAATTCTAATGATAAATATGGTTTCTTAGCTAGTCCTATTCCATGTTCACCTGTCAATGCTCCACCTAGCTTGGTTGCTGCTTTGAATATTTCCTCCATAATTTTTTCTACCTCGGGAGTCCATGCTTTTTCTTTTTCTATTAGGATGCATGGATGTAGGTGTCCATCACCTGCATGACCGAAGACTGCTATTTCAATATTATGTTTTTTAGATATACGTTTTATTTCCTCTATTAACTTTGGTAGCATTGATATTGGTACTACAACATCTTCATCTACTCTTCCGCCATAAATTTGCTCTAAGGATTCTCCTGCAAGTCTTCTTTTACTCCACATGTCATTTGCGTTAAAGAAAACTAATGGACCTGGAGGTGCAATTTCATATTTATTTAGAATTTTGCTTATTCTTTCTAGCTTGAATGTTACTTCCTCTTCTGACGACCCTTCAACTTCAATTAATATTGCAGCCTTATTTTCGGGTAGATTTGCATTATGTACTTTATTTATTGCTTTTAAGGTTATGTCGTCAACTAATTCTAAGGCTGAAATATCTATTCCACTTCTAACTAATGTTACAATGGTTTTTCCTGCTTCTTTAATATCATTGAATGGAACAATTATTCCCATCCTCTTTTCAGGTAATGGTGCTAATTTGAGAAGAGCCTTAGTTATTAAGCCCAATGTACCCTCACTGCCAATAAAGAGGCTTACTAAATTATAGCCTGAAACCCATTTTCTAGTTCTTGAGCCAATCCATATCCTACCCATAACCGACGTAACTACTTCTAATCCTAAAACCCAGTTTTTTGTTGTACCATACTTAAAACTTCTTGGTCCAGCCGCATTTTCCGCTATCATGCCTCCAATAGTACATTGATCTCCAGTTGATGGATTTGGTGGGAAGAATAATCTATACTTAGCTAATTGTGCATTTAAATTATCATAAATTATTCCCGTTTCAACCAAAACTTGCATATCATCGGGATAAATTTCAATTATTCGATTTATTCTTCTAAAATCGATAACTAATCCTCCCTCGACTGGAACTGCACCACCACTTAAGCAGGTTCCTCCTCCCCTAGCTGTAATTGGAATCTTGTATTTTACAGCAATTTTCACTGTCTCCTCAACTTCTTCAATAGTTTCAGGTATAACTACTGCATCTGGTTTAGCTCTTAAGTATGAATGGTCCTCCATATAAGGTTGCATGAGATCTTCTTCAGTTATAAGTCTGGAACCGAAAATAGCTGATAATTCTTTCAGCGCATCTGAACTTATCATTATTTCACCATTAAGTTGATAAAGAATTTTAAATAATCTTTTTACTTATGCTTGGCTATCAATGATTTATATGACCTACTTGCTTAAAACTTCAAAAACTTTTTTCTCTAAAGTAATTATTATTGAACCTATGTTTTCAATAAAATGACTCTTTACATGATCACTTCTACCAAGTTCTTCAAATAATTCATTTATCTTCTTCATAAAGTCAAACTTTGTTTTCATAATTTCATTTAATTGTTCTTTTTCTATCTTCTCTTTTTTACTTAAAATTTCGTTAATTTTATATAGCATCGATATTTTCTCCTTTAAGGATTCTAGCTCTCTAATTAAATCCTTCTCCACTTCAATAAAGTTACTAATTCTAGCCTCAAATTTACGAATTTCATTTAGCAGATTCTCATTCATTATTTACTTTCCCCCAACTGGTAGCCCCATAATCCCAGCTAATTCATG
>CAZCCB010000104.1:0-3173 GCA_964497155.1 uncultured Nitrososphaerota archaeon
TGATGTTGCGGGAAATAGATGGGAACCATTAAATGATGGAGTTTTCCCGCAAACTACTTTAATACTTCAACCTCTCTTCTTCTTTCACTTCTTGGTTGACAGTATTTTTGATATCCACAGTTCATACATTTCTTCGGATTAGGCTTTACTTTTGGAGGTTCTTCACTTCTAATTGCCTCATAAATCCTATTTATAATAGACTTCACTTCCCTTTTCTCATGATTTGAAATTTTAAATTCAATTAACTTACCAGCTCTAGAATAATATATTAATGCTCTCTTAACGGTTGTCTTAAAATTCTCTTCAATAAGCATTGCATATGCTGTTAATTGAATTTTATGATGTCTTTGAGGCTTATCTCCCTTTTCTGGATCACTCCACTTAACATCAACTGGAATGTATTCACCATGCTTAGTAATTATTATGTAATCTGCTTTACCAATTAATCTTAATTTATGACTAATTAACTGTAGATTCTTTAATATTTGTTTTGGCTTTAATTTCGGTATTATTGGAGCTAATGGTGGCTCTTCATGAAATTCTCTTCCAAAAATCATTGCCTCAGTAATTCTCTCCCTTAAATGAATAACTTTTGTAAAATAGATTATTTTGGGACATAATGCATAATCTCTAACATCTACAACTGTTATATATGATTCCTCAGAATTCTTTTTCATTTATATTATGTACTCCTCCTCTTCATATTTTAATTCTACTCCAAGTACAACTCTCTGATTAAAGCTTGCTGGAGTTAATGGATATATCTGAATGTTTGCCTCTTTACCCCTAATTAGCATTTTGAGTCCACTTATTAAATCAGCTCTCTGAGCAGTTGTTAATGGTCCTGCAAATGCACTTTTCTGTATTCTCTTCAATCCCTTGGATTTCAAGTATTTAGCTACCTTATATCTTAAATTATCATCTGGAATATCATAGATTACTAGGGTTATTAATTCCATATTTTCACCTAGCCTTGAATGGTCTATATCTATCTGTACCCCTAATATGTTTAGCTAATAATCTTGCTTGTTCAATAATTTTATTTTCCATTGGTGGTTTAGATTCATAAATTCTCTTTACAATAACCTTCCATACCTCTCTAACCGCCTCTCTATCATTACTACTTAATTTAATGAATTTCTCATAGTCTCTCCTAAAAGCTGCTATTAATGGTCTATCAACAACTATTGGTCTAAATTCCTCCATTAAATCGAAAATTAAAGTCATTTTACCAGCCCTAGGCTTATGTAGGAAGCTTATGTATGGATTTAAACCTGCAATGAAAATTGCTTTCCAAACAATTCTCCCTAAAATTCCATATCCAATATTCAATGCCCTATTAAATACATCTATTTCACCATTAGGAGGCATCCTACTCCTAGTAATTCTCTGATTAAAACCAACTTCCCTTGGAAGTATTGATGAAACAGTTTTCCAATAAATCTTAGCTGCCTGAGCCTCCAAATTCATTATCTCAACTGAACTATTAGCTTCCTTTAATTCATTCAATATTTTATTAATTGTTTCTATTGCAGATAAAATGTGAAAATACTTTTTACCCGAAGCCCTATAATACTTATAATAATCTCTCAAAACCACCTTTTGATTATGAATCTTACCCTCAGCAAAAAGTCTTGCAAGCCTAACTCTTTCAACTTTATTCCTAAAAATCTTCAATTGTTTAAGCCAAGTTTTCAGCGTTGAGCCATATCTTGCCTGAATTAATCGGGCAATGGGCTTATTTCCCTCGAAAAATACAAGGTCTATTCCAAATTCATTTGCAAGCTTAATAGCTGAAACTGAAATTAATGCTCCAGTAACAGTAAATACTATTGCGTCAAGTTCAACTGGAGCGACATCCCAAATTTTCTCCCCCTTAACATAAAGCTGAAAACGTCCCTCCCTAGCCTTTAAATATGCTCCATATCTATCAACCAAAGCTATTTTAGTCATACCTCTCTACAAACCTCCAAAAATGGACAATCAGGATTACATTTCCTAGGTCTACCAGGATCAATTTCATCCTCAATTATCCTAGCCAAATTATCACGCTTATCAATAAACATTTGCCTCAATCTATCACTAATCCTAACAATTTTCTCATAAACCTTCAAATCTCTCCTCTTAGGATCCAAATCAACTTGAAGAATTAATCCATAATTAACTGGAATCTCATATTGACTCTCAAATGAAATAGCATATGCAGCAACACCAATCTCATAATCAGGATGATAACCCCTAGTCTTAACTTCAACAATAATATTGGGATGCAAAAGCAAATCAATACGCAAAGTCCTACTCAAACCAATCAAACTACCATCAACTGGAAATTCGGTTGTATATGGAAATGTTAAGAATGAAATACCATCAACAGTAATATATGGAGACCTAGACCTAGCCCTACCAAGAGAACTAGAAAAAATACTTAAAGCCCTACTCCAAAGCAACCTAAAAATTTCATCAACAAACCTTAAATCACCAAACCTACCTCTACAATAATCAAGAACCCTAAAACCCTCACTATTAAACCTACTCTCAAACTCCTCAACATCAACAACACCATTCAAAACCAAACTCTTACCAATCCTAACAGCCTCAGACATAACATAATGAATAAGAATACCACGCCTCAGCCTCCAATTAGGCTTCTCCCCAACACCAGCAACATACCTCAAATAAACATGCCTACCAGAATCACAAAAACCACTAGCAATATCAGCAACAGACAACAATCTATCATAAGGATAAAGCAATGGAGGCTCACTCCAATTCCAACCCCTAAGCTCATCACTAACCTCACAAGGCATACTCCTAAAAATCCTACACAAACGAACAATATCATCAAAAGACAAAAACAATCCAAACACCAAACAAAATATATCAAAAATAAAAGAAAAACTTAACTAAAACAATTATAGAAAAACTCTCAAAAATAATTAACATTAAGAAACCAAAATTCTACAAATCAAATCTCATATAAATCATAAACCATATAACCAGAAATTTATCTCAAAATTGCGGGAAACTCTCATTAACTGATGATCTCCATCCGTTTCCCGCAACATCATTTGATGGAAAACTATATCAGGGAAGAAAATAGTATATAAAATTGAACATCAACCCCTTATATAGGGGTATATAAATCTTTAGAATCTCATTAAAAGAGAATTGAA
>CAZCCB010000105.1:0-3062 GCA_964497155.1 uncultured Nitrososphaerota archaeon
CTGGTAATGTTGGTTCTCCAAGTGGGGTTTCAAGTACTTCAACTTCCTTTCCATTAGCAATTGCCACTTTAACATATCTTTCACCAAAACTTCCATTGACACAAATAAGCATTTTCCTTCTAACACAATTTCTAACCGATGCCTCCATTACACCTGTACCTGAACTTGGAAATAGGAAGACTTCATTTTCAGTTTCCAAGAATTCCTTTAAGAGTTCAACTGTTTCTCTATGAAGCTTCCTATACTCCATACTCCTATGACTAAACATTTGATGCTTCATTTCCTCAAGAACTTCAGGATAACATGCAACTGGGCCGACTGTGAAAAGCTTCATAGGAACACCAATTAGCAAATAATATTTGAAGTATAATAAATTTAATCTATCTTGGAGGTATAATTATTTGAGTAATGAAAATATATTCATAAATTTCCTCATGAAAAATATGTCTGAAATCAATTCAATAATTAATAAGTTAATGAGAATTTATCGTGAAACAATTAATTTCTGTAAAAATAATTGTAAAGTATTTAATTGTAAAAGTGATATTGAGAAATGTTCATTAATTTCATTAATATCAGAATATCTTTTAATTCAATTAATAGCAATAAATACTTTCATAAATGAATTATATTTAAGGGAGAAAAATAATGGAAGTAAAATTGCTCATGAAAAATTTAATTTATCATTAATTGCCTTAGGCTTAATTTCATCAACAAAAACCTTCAATCCAAAATCAATATTAATCACCAAAGTTCATGGTGAAAGCATGCAGCCAACAATTAATCCAGAAGATATACTCATAATATTGCCTGGGCAAACTGCAATTGAATATTTACATAAGAGATGCAAACCATTAACAATTAATGATATAGTTTCATATGTACCATTACCAGAGGAAATTGCAATCTCAATTGTTAAAGATAAGCAGATACCATTAATTTACCATAGAATTATAAATAAAGAATCTGTTCATAAGCCTGAATTGGGCAGTATTGTTTTATATGAATTTAAGGGTGATAATAATCCAAATTCAGATCCACATAAACTTCCAAGTCATCTAATAAATGGATTAGTAGTTAAAGTTATTAGGAAGGGAAGTAGAGAATGGGAATTGCTAAATAATTTAATTAATGAAATATGGAATGAATAGTTTAATAATAAATTTTAAATATCTAAATATATCTTTAATCTTGGAGATTTTAATGATAAATAATAGTGATTTAAAGAGGAAAATTTTCACTTTAGCCAAAAATTTAGCTAAAATGCCTAAGGATGCTGAATATGCTATCATTGTTTATGAGGATGGACATGTATCACCAATAATTACGCAGAAACTATTTAGTGGTGCAATTATTCCATTTAGACATAATTTTCATGGAATTGCAATTGCAGTTCTCCATACACATCCAGTTCCAAGATCAGCTCCATCAATAGCAGACTTAAATCTATTATTCAATATGTCAATGTATAATACTCCAGCTTATCTCGGAACAATTTATAGAAGTGGAGATGAAGCAGTATTAACTCTATATATTGCTAATAAACGTATAGATCCATTTATAGGTAGGAAGATTTTAAGTGAATCCTATATTTATGAAATTCTAAATGTTAGGGGAGGATTTAGAGAAAGTTTTTCAGATAAGCAAATTTATGAGCAGCATAAATTATTTCAAAAATATGGAATTACAATTGAGAGATATAAATTTAAACTATAATTCCATATTTTTACCTTAATATTTCTCTTAAATAATCTGGTTTATAAATGTCTTCTATTGCCTTTAGAATCCAAATATTATGTTTCTTAGCTTTTTCAATTAAACCTGGCATTTCAGGTGAAGTATAAATTACCAATATAACTTTACTTCTAAGATACTGGGGATATTTTTCCTTTAAAATATTAACTTTATTTAGTAATTCATCAACAATATTTTCACTAGCTCTAACTGTTGCTTCACCTAAAATACATAGGTCATCACTTACTCCATAAATATTTAATTCCAATACTCCTGGTATTATTAATGAACCAATTTTAACCCGTATTCCTGCATTCTTAAATTTATATTCAATAATTGTTCTAGCTTCATCTTCAATATCTAAAGTTAATTTTTCAAGTGTTCTTTCAACTCTACTTAACCTTTTATCCATAATATTAATTCTTTCAAGCATTTTATTGAAGTCTTCACGTAATCTAATTGACTCCATATTCATTCTCATTTGTTCAATTCTCAAATTCTTAAGTTCCTCATTCATTCTCATCTGTTCTTCTCTTAATTTTATTAATTCCTCTTCATGTCTATCTAATCTCTTTAAATTTTCAGATAAACCAATATATCCTGCAATGGCATATCTAAATTCAATATCAGTTTCAAGTAATTTCAGCATTTCCTCTTTAAGTTTTGAAGCCATAATTTCACTCAACATAATTAAAATTAAAATGGTATATTAAATCTTGTCCTAAATAAAAATTAGGATTATCTTATTATTAATTTGAAGTTTTAATGAAGTCTTTTCCATGAAGTTCTTAATGGAAATATTTCTGAGCCATTTCAAAGACTTAATTTAAATTTAATAATCTATTTTCTTTGAAATACTCTTTTACATTTTCTTTTAATTATTTTAATTATAAAATTATGCAATTAAATTTATAGCCATAATTATTGCTATTGGCATAATTATTCTTAAATAAGTTGTAATTGATGCTTCCCTTACCATTAGCGCCCCTGATGGTTCACCACCTAATGGTTGTGCAAATATTAATAGGGGGAATGATGGAATGATTTTATCTAAACATTAATTATTGCTAAAATAAATAGGAATAATATTTAAACGGAATTTTTCATTTTAACTATTGATCTATTTTCTTTAAAGCTGGGATTCATATGATTCTCAAGTATTAAAATATATTTCTTAATTTAAATATTTTGGCCCTCTACTTTCAATTTTAGCTATAATGATGTTTCTTTCATTGAAATATTTTCTTAAGATATCAATTACCTTTTTGACTTCATCTTTATAAATTAAAAGATGTATTGCTTCTCCAATCATATTTTGAGTAACATTA
>CAZCCB010000106.1:0-3008 GCA_964497155.1 uncultured Nitrososphaerota archaeon
CTTATACTTTTCTCTGTATTTAAGAATTGGGAGGGTGACTGTAGGGCTAATATAGGGGTTGGGTGAATAGTTATTAACGGGGGGACTTGAGGCTCGTACTACTTCGTGAAGCTCGATGAGCTGGATAAAGTTATCATTAGCAGAGTGGGCAGCATGGAGGCTATAGGTCTTAGAGGCCATTCAATTGTAACCTTGAACAAGTCGTACTGAAAGTACAGTTCTAGCGGTTTCGAGACGCTGTTGTATGCAATGAACTTGTGTAGTTCATTAGGAAGAAATTTTTATAAATTTTATAGATACATGGGTTTAATCTATGAAAAACACTTGTAGATTGTGCAGTATATGAGAGCATTCCATGCAATCATGTCTCCTACATATTATCAATTCTCTAACTTTAAATTTATGATAGCCAGAAATGGAATTCGAATTTCATAATTCAGTTGTTAAAGTTTTAATTTCTATCCAATGATAGTAATGGGGGATACTGTGTGGATAGATTAGAAGTTTATATTATCCCCAGCTTCCACTACGATTTAGCTTACTTGAGAACATTTGAAGAGTACCTGCCTCGAGTTAAGTATATCTTCCTTAGGGTTCTCAACTTAGCTAAGGAATGCTCAAATTACACTTTCCTATTTGAGCAAGCATTTTTGCTCGAATTAGCAAGATATCTTATTCCCGAGCACGTAGATTTTTTAAGAGAATTAATAGCTTCAGGTCGTATTGAAGTAGCTTCCCCATATATACAAACGGATAATAACATTGTATTGGGAGAATCGTTCCTTAGAAACGTATTGATCGGCAAAGAAGTTGTTGAATCTTTTGGAGGTAAAGTGAACGTTCTCTGGCTAGGTGACGTGTTCGGCAATAATGCTCAAATACCTCAAATAGCTACAATATGTGGTTTAAGATACGTTCAATTTAGTAGAGGTCTTAATGAAGACCCTCCCAAGGTGTTCATTTGGGAGGCATTAGGCTCTTCAAGAGTGCTCTCTTATTATGGTGATTATGGGGGATTGGTGCCTAAAGAGCTGGAGAAATTCAGGAAACTTGTTACGCAATTGAGCAAGACCTTAGGAAATAGGGTTCTATTAATGTCGGGAGGGGATTATGCGATTCCAGATAGAGAGCTACCAAAAGTAGTAGAAGGACTAAATAAGCATCTTCGTGACATTGAAGTTCGACTTTCTACTCCCAGCGTCTTCTTTCATGATTTAGAGAATACGAAATTAATAGTTAGAAAGGGTGATATGAACCCAACATTAACAGGAACTTATGGTAGTAGAATCCTAATTAAGCAGGGGGTTAGGAGAATTGAATATAAGCTTTTGTCTGCTGAGGCCATTTCTACAATAGCTACTCTATTAGGCTGGAGTTATCCTAGTGAAGAGCTTGAATCCTGTTGGAAGAAACTATTCATGGTACAATTTCATGATGTGATAGCAGGAAGTTGCGTGGATTCAGTATATATCTGGGGACTAAATACCCTTAAAGACCTTGAGAATAGATTGGACTCATTAATCTCCTATGCCCTTGATTATATAGCATCTAAAATTAATACAAACGTTTCAGGAAAACCATTGCTAATATTCAATCCATTACCATATTATAGAAGAGATATTGTTAAGGTGAGAATAAATTTTGTAAGAAGGGATGTTACCGGTGTAAGAGTGTTTGATGGAGAAAGAGAAATTCCCTGTCAGCTTATCGATAAGGAATTCTATGATGGGGAACCTCCTAGCTATTTACCTGAAAACATATCATTAAATATTGCTAAATGTTCACAAAAAGCTCATAATGCTAGAGGACTTAGAAGTGCTGTTCTTATATTCGTAGCTGAAGTTCCACCCCTAGGTTACAAGGTGTTTAATGTAGTTGAAGATAGTAGTAATTACCATGAAACTGATATAAAAGCTAGTAATTTCACTATTGAAAACTACTTCTTTAAGATCACTCTTGGGAAAGATGGAACTATTGAGAATTTAATTGATAAATTAACTGGAGAGAATTTCGTTTCTAGAGAGAAACCCTTCTTCAATAATATAATACTACAAATCGATAGGGGAGACTTTTATAACATGTTGCCCCTGCCTAATCCTAAAGATCCATATCCAGAGGGATTAGTCGGTATTTATAGAAAGTATAAGAAGGGATGTGAGCTATCATTTGGTGAACTAGCTTTAGCGAGAAGATTTCATCAAATAGGAGATGACAAGCTTTGGGGTTATGTTGAATCTAGGCATGGGATTAAGAACGTAGAACTTATCGAATCCGGTCCAGTAAGAGCAACTCTTAAAGTTTGTGGAGAAATTAGATTTTGGACGACAATAAAGTTGCGTTATATCCAGTATATTCATCTATATTCCAAAATACCAAGGATTGACTTTGAAACTATCATTGAGCACCATGGTAAATATTATAGGTTAAGGGTATGTTTTCCAACTAATATTGAAAGTGGTAGAATAAGGCATGAAATTCCATTCGGTTGGGTAGAGAGGGGAGAAGGTGAATATCCTGCACTTAACTGGATAGACTATTCAAATGAAAATAAGGGACTATGTTTGCTAAATAGGGGACTACCTGGAAATAATGTGGTGGATGGCATCATGTTCCTAACTTTAATGAGGTCTACTTCTTTTGAATATAAAGGAGAAAGTTGGAGAGGTTTCATGGACGGTGAAATTAATAAGTATGAATATGCTTTAGTACCTCATACTAAAGAATCCAATTGGTTTTACCCGCATTTTCTCGGAGCTGAGTATAATATGCCTTTATTAGCGAAATTTGTGTCTAAATCGAGTGGAAAATTACCCAGAGAATTCAGTTTCTTATCTGTGGAACCGAAGGAAGTGATGATATCGGCTGTATACATAAAAGAAGGGTCTCTCATTATAAGACTTTATGAAGCTATGGGGAGAGATAATACAGTCAAAATATGTTTCTTTAAGAGGCCTACTCGAGTTGAGGAGATAAGAGCTGATGGAAGTCTCGTTAAAGTTTTAGATATA
>CAZCCB010000107.1:0-1745 GCA_964497155.1 uncultured Nitrososphaerota archaeon
ATTTAGGATTATTGGATGGTATATTTAATTTCACCAATATTGATTTAAAAATTATTTAATGATTCTATTATTTATCATACTTAAATACAATTTGATAAAAAAGCAAATATTATTTATTATAATTACTATTAATATTAATTGAGGGAAATGAAGGTAGGACTACGTAGAATTAATGGTGAACTCTACTATGTTGAAGAGCTTAATCCAACAATTTATGTTATTGAGAAAATTGAGGAAATTGTTTATTCCAAGAAATCTAATTATCAGTTAATTGAGGTTATTGATTCACCTAATTTTGGCAGAACATTGATACTTGATAATGTAACGCAGATATGTGAGGCTGATGAGTACATCTATCATGAGGTTTTCGTTCATCCAGTAATGATATGTCATCCAAATCCGAGAAAAGTTTTAATTATTGGTGGTGGTGATGGAGGTGTTTTAAGGGAAGTTCTAAAGCATTCAATTGTTGAGAAAGCTGTTTTAGTTGAGATTGATAGAGAAGTTATTGAAGTTGTAAAGAAGTTTATGCCATTTGTTCCTCAAGGTGCATTTGATGATCCTAGAAGTGAAATAATTATTATGGATGGATTAAAATATGTTAATGAAACTAATTTAAAATTTGACGTAGTTTTTCTCGATTTGACTGATGTTATTGGACCATCAGTTCCACTTTATTCAGTTAATTTCTATAAGAAGATTAAGGGAATATTGAATAGTAATGGGATAGTTGTCATTCAAGCTCTAGATTTAGATCATCGTCCTGAAGCTTTAAGGAAGATATGTAATGATTTAAATGAAGTTTTTAGTATTGTTGATTACTATTTTGTTTATGTTCCATCATTTACTGGGAGATGGGCATTTGCATTTGGATCTGAAAAGTATAATCCAATGGAAATTGATTTAAAAATTGTTAAGAATAGATTTGCTGAAAGAAAGTTGATGGGTAAAACAAGGTTTTATAATCCTGATATTCATTTTACACTTAAAGTTTTAAAGGATGTTATGAGAATTAATAGTTGAAGATTATGGATAAATTTAATTATAGATGTCCTAAATGTGGAGGTAAGTTAAAGCTTGATATATATAGAATTCCATTAGCCGAATTATTTGTACTTTCACCTTCACCTAGACCATTAATAGCAATTTACTATTGTGAAAAATGCGGTGAGGCTATTCATATTAATCCAGCTGATTTTGAATGGAAATCGAGATATGATGATAGTTTGTGTTTAACATGTATTTATGGTAAGAGAGATCCTATTGGATATTTAAAATGCACTAAATTTAATAGAAGTTTTAGTAGTAATGATAAAGTTGTTAAATGTGATTTTTATGTTGAGAAGAAAATTGAGAATAAAAGTTTATTAAGGAAAATTTTAATTAAAGTTCATAAGCTTATGGTTCGACAGTAAATTCTATTCTAACCACACCTCTACCCTTGCTAGCCCTCTTTAATAATTTAATTCTACCAATTTCACCAGTACTTTTAACATGTGTTCCTCCGCATGGAATTGCAATCCAATCTTTAACTTCTATAATTCTAATTTTCTCTGGTAAGGCATATTTTCTAGCATAAAGCTCTAAGCTTTCACCATACTTTTTAACATATTCTTCAGCTTCATTTGGAGGTAGATATTTAATTATTACTGGTCGATTTTCTTCAACAATTTTATTTGCTATTTTCTCTATTTCAGGTAGCATTTCTCTAGTTATTTTTGCCATGAAATCTAATCTACCTTTAT
>CAZCCB010000107.1:1755-2708 GCA_964497155.1 uncultured Nitrososphaerota archaeon
TTTAACTGGTGATTTAAAGTATTCGCGAACAGCACTAATTAATATATGAGCTGATATATGCATTCTCATTGCTCTATATCTTCTATTCCAATCAATGGTGCAATTTACTTCTTCACCAATATTTAATTGTCCTTCAATTATTCCTTCATGAATAATATCTCCATTTTCAGCTTCAATTACATTTTCAACAATCATTTTGCCATTGCTTCCAGTAATAATCCCTTTATCATTTGGTTGTCCACCTGCAGTTGGATGGAAAATTGTTTTATCGAGAATTAATTGCCATTTATCATTAATTTTCTTTAAATCAATTATTTTCGCCTTAATCTCCCTAATATATGAATCATCAAGATAAATTTTAATTGTCAATTATATTTCGCCCCTCCAATAATAATTATAGTTTACCTTCTAATATAATCAAATGGTAACTTATCATCATGTTCAAGTAGTGCATGAACTCTCGAATGCTCTATGTATGACAAGATTAATGACTCTTCTCTTCCTAGAATATGTTGAAGCTTTAGACGATATAATTTAATAGGAGAATTAAAATGCATGTCATATTAATTTAGATGTATGATGGTTTATGAAAATATATTAATAAATGTCTAATCATATTTCCGGGGTTATAATATTTGAATATAATATTACCTAAGGTTGTTATTGAGGAGCTTAAGGAAAGAGCTAGTAAGACTGGAATATCTATTGTTGAATATTTACTTGATATTTTAACTAGGGATGTTGATCCATCTGTTGGCGCTAAGAGCTATATTAGAGGAGCTGAGGAACTTATTGAACAAGCCAGGGAAGAGTTTATGAAGGGTGATTTGAGACAAGCAAGTGAGAAGATCTGGAGTGCTTGTGCATTAGCTATTAAAGCTCATGCACTTGCCAGGAGAGGTATGAAATTAGAATCTCATAGGGACTTATGGATGTATAAGAATGAAGTAGCT
>CAZCCB010000108.1:0-2689 GCA_964497155.1 uncultured Nitrososphaerota archaeon
TTTTTCAACTTTAAATACTCCTTTACCCCATAAATGGTTTGCATCAAATATTTCTACATTTCCATTTTCAATGTATATGTAAACTGGATTTTCAGCTTTACCTTTAATGATTATCAAATCATATCCATTTAATCTTATATATGCTCCCATGAATCCTCCAACTTGACTGTCAAGGTAAATGTTTGTTAATGGTGATTTAGTTACTACTGCCCATCTACCTGATGATGGTGCGGCTGTTCCGGTTAGTGGTCCTGGAGCTAATATGAATATGTTTTCTGGTGAAAGTGGATCTGTTTTAGGTGGTAATTCCTTAATTAAATAATATGCTCCTAAACCTTTACCTCCAATATAAAGTTTAGCTGCTTTTTCATCAAGTTTTCTTTCAGAAATTTTATTTTTAGTTAAGTTTATTTCAAGTATTTTCCAATGATATGCCATGAGCATTTTATCACCATAAGGCTTTAAATTAATTTAGGCATAGTATTTGAATCCTTTCATGCGGTATCTATGAATTGCAATTAAATCATTTAATACTGCTTGACCTGTTTGAGCTCTTCCGGCTCCTGGACCTATAATTGTTACTTCTCCTAGGTGATCAGTTTTAATGGTTAGGGCATTTGTTACTTCCATAACGCTTGCAAGTGGATGAGTTAATGCTATTTTCTGCGGCTTAACACTAGCCTTAACCTTATCTCCTTCCTTCCAAGCTTTAGCAATTAACTTAATTCTATAACCCTCTTTGAGGGCTTTTTGAACATCCTCTTTAGTAATTTCTCTAATGCCTTCTCTATCAACATCTTTTAATGGATGCAATTTGCTTCCAAATATTATATTAGATAATATGGCAATCTTACCTGCAGGATCAAGAGCATCTATATCAGCTGTGGGATCTGCTTCTGCATAACCTCTTTTTTGTGCTTCTTTTAATGCTTCATTGAAGCTCCATCCTTCCTCCATTCGAGTTAAAATGAAATTGGTTGTTCCATTTAATATGCCTTGCATTTCATAAATATGGCATCCAGCAAGTGCTTCTCTAATGAATCTTATGGCTGGAGTTCCACTCATTACTGTTCCTTCATACATTAGGAATACTTGATTTTCAAATGCTAATTCCCTTAATTCATGATATGCTATTGCTATTGGACCCTTATTGGTTGTAATAACATCTTTTCCATGTTCTAATGCAGTTTTAATATGAGTTAATCCTGGCTCACCTGTTTCAAGATTTGTCCAAGTAACTTCAACAATAATATCAGCATTGCTTTCCTTAATAGTTTCAATTGCATTCCATCCCTTATATGGGGCGGGTATTTCTTTTTCTAAAATTTTCTTTTCCCTCTTTTCTTCAACTATTTTTAGTGCTTCAGCTATGTTGATTCCATTTGGATCATATATTGATCCCCATTGAATATCACAAATAGCATTAACCTTAACTTTTAATCCAAACTTCCTTAGCAGCCATTCTCTCTTTTTAATTAATATTTCAGTAAATCCTCTTCCAACAACTCCAAAACCTATTAATGCAATCTTATATTCAGGAAACAATGTATCTATCCCTCCAATAAGATGTTTTCAATAATTATATGTTGTTTAAAATATATAATGTTAAGTTAGAATGGAAAAATTTATATATGAGTAATTTCTGGTTACGTAATATGAATTACGTAATTAATCGTACTGAACTATATGATTTAATGAAAATTCCAGGTTGGATATTAATTTATGGTAGGAGAAAGGTTGGTAAGACATTTTTAGTTAAAAATTTCATTAAATATGATAAATATTTCTTAGTTAGACGTGACTTAACAATTTTAGATGAAAATGGTAATAGATATAATTATCATGAGCTTTTAAGTGAAATCAATAATATTTTAAAATCTAATTTAAAGGCAATTTTAATTATAGATGAATTTCAAAGATTGCCTGAAAGTTTTATTGATGAACTATCAATGCTGCATCCAAATGGTCGTATAATATTGTTGGGATCATCGCTTAGAATATTACATAAAATTTTTACGCCTAAATCTCCATTACTTGGATTAGTTTCAACATTTAAATTAAATTTATTTAGGCCATCAGACATAGTCTATTCATTATCAAAAATTTATGAACCAATACAAGTAGTTGAATTATCACCAATAATGAGAGAACCATGGTTAATTAAATATTTAGAAATATTTAATGGCGACCCAGTAGAATTAGTTTATAATATTATTAAATTGAATATGTATGCAATTAAAAGTTTAATCGGAGAAATATTTACTGAAGAGGAAAGAGAGCTTACAGCAAGATATGAAGCAATTTTAAATGCAATTGCATCAGGATTTTGGAGTATTAATCAAATAACATCCCTACTTTTCAATAAGGGATTAATAAATCGACCAGATGCTGGTCTAGTTAGACAGTATGTGATTAATTTAATAAATATGGATTTAATTGAGAGTATACCAATTATGAATAGAAGGGAAAGGTACATTAAATTATCATCACCAATAATAGATCTATACTACTATTTAAATGATAGATATAATATTGAGGAAAATGGACTACCCCCATTAAATGAAATATATGATACTTTAAAAATTAAATTGAACCTCTATATACAAGATTTCATTGCAAAATTATATGCACAAATTCTAAATGCAAAAATTAACTATTACTTTACATCTAAAACTGAAATAGATTTCAT
>CAZCCB010000109.1:0-2368 GCA_964497155.1 uncultured Nitrososphaerota archaeon
TGGTTATTAGTTATTTGATGTCTAGATGTGATGATTTGGCTGTTAGGAGGCTTCGTGATTTTGATGATCTTAGGAGACTTTCTATTTATTGTATTGAGCAGTATTTTAATGTTAGTCGTGAGGAGGCTTTAATTCTTATTAGGATTTGTAGTTTGGCTGGTTTTATTGTTAGGGAGTATGTTAGGAAGCTTTTTCGTGAGAATAGGATTAGGGAATTGATTGGTAGGTTGAGAGGGGAGCATGGGGATTTTAAGTCATATTAAGAGGATTGTAGTTTTATTTGAGAAATTGAATATTAATTATGTTTTGTGTGGTGGTATTGCATGTATTTTGCTTGGTGTTGATAGGGTGACTTTGGATATTGATTTTATAGTTAATATTGGTAATGAAGCTGATATTTCTAGTTTAGCTGTTTCTTTTAGGAATTTGGGTTATTTGCTTAGTGAGGATGAGGGTTTGGCTGCTTGGCGTGAGGGTGGTCATTGGTCTATTTGGATTCCTGATGGTTATAGATTGGATATTAAGTTTGCTAGTTCTAATCTTGATTATTTATCTTTAAAGTTTAGGAGGAGGATTATAATTGATGATTTTGAGCTTTGGATTTCTAGTCTTGAAGAATTGATTGCAGCTAAATTGATTGTTTTGGCTTCTCAGAAGGATTTGGAGGATGCTTTGAGATTAATGATTTCTTATAGACGTGAAATTAATTGGGATAAGCTGAGTAGTTATTTGGGTAGAGATCCAGTAGAGTATTCTAAGAATTTATTGGATAAGATTGAATCTGAATTTCGAGATGAACCAGTTATGTTGAGTAAGATTAGGGAGTTAAAGTCTCTAATTAGGCGTTTAGAAGAATAATTATTTATTTTACTTTGTTATTGTCGTTTTATTTTAATATTAAAATTATAATTATTATTTGAGGGATTACTTTGAAGCTCATTGTCGATTTTCTTTGTTGTCCAATTTGTTTGGGTGAGCTCGATTTGGTTGATGTGGTTAGGATTGGTGATGATATTATTGGTGGGAGATTGATTTGTAGGAATTGTAGTCATGTTTATCCTATTAGGGATGGTATTCCTAGTTTTTTGATTTCTAATTGTTTTGGTTTTAGTAATAGGTTTCAGAGATTATTCTATAATGTTTATGCTCCTTTTTATGATTTATTTGAGCGTAGGTTAGCTAGTTTGGTTGGTTTTCGGGAGGAGGATTTGCGTAGTAGGGTTGTTGAGTGTATGGATATTGGTAGGTTTGATAGTGTTTTGGAGATTTGTATTGGTACTGGTGGTAATATACCGTTTTTTAGGCGTTATACTGATGGTTTGATTGTTGGTTTGGATATTTCTAGTAGTATGCTTAATGTTTGTAGAGATAAGATTGAGAGGTTTAATTGGAGTGGTGTTGAGCTTGTTTTGGGTTGTGCTGAGTATTTGCCTTTTAAAAGTAATGTTTTTGATAGATTGTTGATTGGTGGTGGTATTTCTTATTTTAGTGATGTTGGTAGGGCTTTGAGGGAGGCTGTTAGGGTTGTTAAGCCTGGATGTAAATTGGTTGTTTATGAGCAGATTTCTTTTCTTGATAGATTTTTTGGTAAGGATAAGTTGCCTTTGAAATTGCTTCCAGATAATGTTGAATTTATTAATTATGAGTATTTATTTGGTAAGCGTTTTTATGTTTTGGAATTGAAAAAGAAATATTAATTATTATGTTATGTTCTGAAACTTAATTTTCGTAATGTTTTTAAGTGCTTAGTTTTATAGTTTAAACATAAATATTGGAGGCTATAATGTGAAGTTTAATGTTAAATATATTCTATTTTTAATGTTATTTTCATTTGGATTGTTCTCATATCTTGTTGATTATGGTTTTAGTCTCGATGGTTCTGACTTTAATGGTAGGGCTGTTATGATTGTTAATGTTGATTGGAGTTTTGGTTGGCGTGATTATGTTGTTTTTAGTGCTATTCCCGCTATGTATAGTTGGTGTGGTAAGCCTAATGTTATAGTTTATATGGGTAGTGATGGTTTGTATAGTAATGTTGAATTGTTTTTGGATCAGTATTATCCTGATAGGGTTTTTGTTGTTGGTGATTATAGTTTCGATATTAATTTTACTGGTGTTTTAGATTCCAGTGTTATTGAGTGGATTAGAGGTGGTTGTCTTGATGAGTTATGTATTGCCATTTCTCAGAGATTTTTTGATAATTGTGATTTGGCTGTTTTAGTTAATGTTAATAATTATAGTTTGGCTTTAATTTCATCGCTTTATGCTTCTTATATGCATGTTCCATTATTCTATTTTAATAATTCAGTTTCAAGTATTGTTTTAAATGAATTGGAGAGGCTTGGTGTTAATACTATTGTTTTGATTG
>CAZCCB010000110.1:0-2302 GCA_964497155.1 uncultured Nitrososphaerota archaeon
GAACCCGCGACCAACGGCTTACAAGGCCGCCGCTCTACCGCTGAGCTACCGGGGCACATTAAATATTTGAATTAAGAGGTTAAAGTTAAAGTTTACCCTTAAATTTTAAGTAAGCTTGTGATAATCCTCTTGCAATTATTTTCGCTATTCTCAATGGCTCAGGAGTTTTGCCCCAAATAGTTAATTTTCTCAAAATTTTCTCTGCCAAATCAACTGATATTCCGATGTTCTCGACATATATTGGATTTTCATTTGGCTTTACCTTAATAGCATGTATTCCTTGAGATTTACTTAAAACTCTTTCAATAATATTCCATCTTAATTTCCAATCACTAAAATGCTTCTTTAAAGCTGATAAAACTTCATTATTATTGGGCTTATCCTTACTAATAACTATTATAGGAATTTTAAATTCCAACCATAATTTTTCCGCATCAATTAAATTAAATCCTGCATATGAGATTCCGCTAAGCAAAATTAAGTCTATAGGCATGGCTTTACTGACTATTTTAAATGCTTTTTCAGTAGCATCTAGACCATCAACATCGATTTCCTCACAAATAATGTTTTCAATTCTCATATCAATTAGTTTAATTCCTATGAGTAAAGTTTTCTCGCCAGCCCTAAATTTGCGTGAAGGTAATCTGCCATCCTCTATAATTAATATTTTCAAATTCTCACTCCATAAATCTAGCTATGAATTCATCATTGGAAAATCCTTCCTTTAAACTCTTCTCACTAATACTTAATCTAACAATTTTGGTTCTTCCATATCTCCCCTTGCTTACAACTTTAGCATTAACTATTCCAAGAACATCTAATTCATTTATTAAATCACTAACTCTCCTCTGAGTTAATTCATCTAAGCTTAATTCTCTACATATTTCACGATACATATTATATATTTCTCCAGTAGTGGCTTCACGCTTAGATTTACTTAGCAAATATAATGCTAAAACAATTATCTTAGAATGAAGTGGAAGAGTCTTTAAGACTTCAACAATCCTATCTCTTTCAATTTCTCTATGAGCCTTTTTAACATGTTTAACTGTAACCCTATCAGATCCCTCACGTTCAGCTATTTCACCAGCAATTCTCAATAAGTCCAAAGCTCTTCTAGCATCACCATGCTCCCTAGCTGCTAATGCAGCACAAAGCTTAATTACACTATCATCAATAACTCCAGGCTTAAATGCATCTCTAACACGCATTCTAAGAATATCCTCTAATTCAGGAGCAGTATATGGTGGAAAAACAAGTTCCTCTTCACCCAAACTACTAATAACTCTGGCAGATAAATATTCAGTAAACTTTAAGTCATTAGTTATACCTATAATGCAAACCTTAGATTTCCTAAGTTCAGTATGAACTCGAGTAAGCTTATAAAGTAAATCATCACCACTCTTCTTAACTAAAGCATCAATTTCATCCAAAACTACAATAGCTATACCATTAAACTTCTCAATACCATTAATAAATCTCCTATAAACTTCAGCAGTAGCCAATCCAGTAAATGGAACATTAACATTAAATGCCTCACATAATCTAACTAAAACTCTATAATTGGTATCATCATGTCTACAATTAACATAAATAGTTGCCAATTTAACCCTATTTTCAGCATGCTTCTTCAATGCCTTTAAAACATGCTTAGTAACAGCAGTCTTACCAGTACCAGTTAATCCATAAAGAAAAACATTTGAAGGGCGTTCACCCTGAAGAGCCGGAGCAAGAATCTTAGCCAAAGCAATGATCTGATTCTCCCTATGAGGTAATTCATCAGGAATATAATCAGGTCTCAATAATTCTCTATTCTTAAATATTCTAGAATGAAGCATCTTAGAAAAAAGCTCATCCAATACTCCAGACAATTTACCACCGCAAGTAATTGCATTGGAAACATTGGTATATAACCTTAACTGCAATTGAAACACATATCAATTAAATATATTGCTAAACAATTAGGAAATAGAAATGGCATTCAGAAAAGGATATAGAGCAGAACTAGAATTAGTGGAAAAACTAAAAGACTTAGGATTCCATGCAGTAAGACTTCCAATAAGCGGAGGAAAATCATTCCCATGCGATGTACTAGCAGCAAAAGGAAACGACAGAAGAGCATATCAAGTAAAAGAGACAAAGGCAAATAAAATATATTTAAGCAAAGAAGTCATAGAAGCACTACTAAACTTCAGCAAAGCATTCGGATTCAAACCATACATAGCAATAAGATGGAAAGGAAGAAGAAAAAACAAATGGACAATAATAAAAATAGAAAAACCAGAACCACTAAAAATAGAAT
>CAZCCB010000111.1:0-2300 GCA_964497155.1 uncultured Nitrososphaerota archaeon
AGTTAATATTAAATGTAACGGTAACAATAAATGAAGCTAAAAACCAATTAGAACTAAACAATTATACAAATGCAATAAGACTAATTGCAAAAATTAGACCAATAATAGAGAAAATAGAAGACCAATTAGATAAAATTGAATTAAAAATAAAAACACCAGAAGAAATACTTGAAGATTTAAATGAGGAGCTAAAGAATTTAGAAAGCAAGGTAAATGAATTAATGAAGAAAATTGAAGATTTAACAAGTAAAGCTAAGAAACATGGAATATCAATGGCAATTAAACATTTAAAATTAGCGGAAAAAATAATTGAGGCAGTCAATAAGAAAATTGAAAAAGCAAAAACTCTTATTGAACAAAACATGTCTAATGCAGTTAAGGGATTAATTAAAGCAATAAAGGAATTAATTAAAATATGTGAAAAACATATTGAAAGAGCAGAAGAACTCATAGAGAAATATTCAAAATAAGCACTCCAACATTATTTGCCAATAAATTTTATCAATTATAGCTAATATTATCATTAGCTGATGAAGAAAACTAGGATAATAGCATTATACAGTAAGGAAAATAAGTATTCAATGAATACAGTTATAGCAATAATTGATAAGACAATTGGAATGAATAATATTATAATTACTAGAAATTATGATGATTTCATAAATTTAATTAAGGAATATTCAAATAAGAGCGACCTTGTAATTGGACTTCAAAGTCTGATGACAACTCAAATACCAATCTTAATGGAAAACAATTTTTTCAAAAATTTAAAGGAAATAATTGGGAATAGAGATAATATATTCTTAGTTTTAGGCGGCCCACATGCACAAGGAGATCCAATTGGTTCAATAATAAATCTACCCTATCACTTCATAATTTTTGGGGAAGCAGAAATAATTCTGCCACAATTAATAAATAATTTAATTGAATCAAAATTTGATGAACTATTCAATATTAAAGGATTAATATTCAATTATGACAAAGAAATTATATTCACTGGTTTCCCAAATAAAATTTCAAATTTAGATGAATCATTAGCATTCCCATATTGGCGTGGAATGGTAGGTCCAATAGAAATTTCGAGGGGATGTCCATGGGGATGCAAATATTGTCAAGTAACATATACTCATGGAGCATTTATGAGGCATAGAAGTATAGAAAATATAGTTTATTGGATTAATAGGATGATTGAATGCAATGCATATGATATTCGATTTATATCCCCAAATGCATTTTCATATGGAGGTAATGGAATAAAAATAAACCATGATCAGCTAAACAATTTACTTAATATGTTATATGTATATTCGAGAAGAAATAGTGATGTTAGAATATTTTTGGGTTCATTTCCAAGTGAAATTAGACCAGACTTCATAACTGATGAATTAATTAAACAGCTTTCAAAAATAGTTTCAAATAAAAGAATTGTTATTGGAGTACAATCTGCAAGTGAAAATTTACTTAAGAAAATGAATAGGGGTCATAGTGTTAATGATGTTGAGGAGAGCATAATTATTTTAAATAAATATGGATTTAGAGCAGATTTAGATTTCATATTTGGCTTACCTGAAGAAACAAATGAAGATATTGAATTAACATTAAAATTTATTGATAAAATAACTAGAAAGTATTGGGTTAAAATTCATGCTCATACATTTATACCATTGCCAGGTTCACCGTATTCAAGAATGAAACCAAAACCATTAAGCATAAAATTGCGTAGGAAGATCTATAAACTTATTGGTGATATTAAGCTCTATGGGCAATGGGAATGGCAAGAAGAAATTTCAAGAAAAATAATCAAGCTAAAAAATAAGAAAATAATATTTGATCTTAAATTTCTAACTGAAAATTTAAAGAAAAATGGAAAAATATTTAAAGTAAAAATAAATAGTTAAGTGAATTCAAACCGTTTAAGTAACTTAATATTATTCATAATATTTTAATTATCCTTGAAACATCAATATTTCCATCAGAAACAATTACTACTACATTATCATTTTTCTCAAACTTTATTTTATTTTGAAGTATGGCTGCAATTCCAACTATACCTGAAGGCTCAACAATTTGATGTTCATACTTTAAGTCCAAAATATAGCATTCATTAATTTTTCATCATCAACTAAAATAATATGATTCCTAATATTTCTATAAGCCTTGAATATATCGATTAGATTTAAATTCATGGTTAATTCTAGTTAAATATTTATTTTAAATATTTTAATCAATTAATGAACCATAAATTACATCAACTCCAAGCTCCTCAGCCCTCTTTAAAGCCTCCCTAACTACATGAATAC
>CAZCCB010000112.1:0-2151 GCA_964497155.1 uncultured Nitrososphaerota archaeon
GTAATTGTTACTAATCAGGTTATGAGTGATCCAGCAGTATTTTTCGGTAATCCAACCAAGCCTACTGGTGGACATGTACTTGCACATGGATGCACATACCGCATATGGCTTAGGAAGGCTAAAGCAAATAGGCGTGTAGCTAGAATATTTGATAGTCCAATGCATCCTGAAATTGAAGTAGTATTTAAAATTGCTGATGAAGGAATAGTAGATCCAGATTAAAACATATTTTATTTAGCATCACTAAGATCATCAACAATTACTATCCCACTAAATTTCACATTTAATTCACTATTAAACCATTATAATAGTTTTCATTTGATTGGGAATTCATTTCTCATAATAACATGCTCTATTGAATCAGTATTAGAATTGATTTTGGATGATTGAGAAATAAAAGTTAATTGATGATCCCTTAAATAAAATTAGAGAAAGCTATTGCTCCGAAGAATGGTAATATTTGCATAACCATTTTATACTAATATTATTCTAACCTTACTGATGTTAATTTGGATTTTAATTGGGATAATTCAAGGATTATTTGAATGGATTCCAGTTAGTAGTAGCGGCATATTAATGATATTATTAGTTAGTTTTGGAGTTAATCCAGCTAAAGCCTATGAATATTCATTAATCATTCACATTGGAACATTACTATCATTACTAATTGCACTTAAAGAAGACTTCATAATTCTAATCAATCAATTAATTAACCTACTTAAACACGGTATTCTAGATCGTGAATTAAAATTGTTAATTATAGCCTCAATTTCATCTGCAATAATTGGCTTACCACTATATTATACATATAAAGTTATGATTAGTGAATTAACCTTGATTCAAATTAAGATTATTATAAGTCTATTATTATTTTTGACAGCTATTATCTCACTATTCCTCGTTAGAAATGGCAGTAGGGATTTAAATTTTAATCATGCATTAATAGTTGGATTACTTCAAGGATTATCAATTATCCCCGGATTAAGTAGATCTGGATTAACTATTACTGGTTTATTGGCTTTAGGTGTTAAATGCGATTTAGCCTTTAAATGGAGCTTCATTATTAGTGGACCAGCAATACTTGGCTTAATATTACTTAACATATTAAAAGGTCTACCTATTTTTTCATTTGAAATATTTATTGCATTATTGTCAGCTTTTATTGTTGGATTAATTTCAATTAAATTTATGCTTGAAATTTCAAAGAGAATTAATCGTTCAATAATAATGATTACAACTGCAATTCTAATTCTAATTTCAACAATTATTGATTTAATAATAATATTATAGTTAAATTTATAAAAGTTAAATTAAAATTCATGTTTAAGGAGATTGATTATATGATTCAAGCATTCCTCCTCTTCCTTCCATGGATAATTTATTGGATTTCATGTGGCGTAGAATATAAGTTTGGAATTATATTTTCCTTAATAATTTCAATGATCATCGTAATCTATCAATTATATAGGAAGAATTTTAGCTTAATGGATATTGCCTCCCTCTCCTACTTTACTTTAGCAGTAATTGGAACATTTATTTTAAACCTAAATCTCTTTATTAAAATGAGCGGATTTCTAAGCTATATCACGCTATTCTTAATATCTCTCACATCCATAATTATAAAACAGCCATTTACGCTAACAATTTCAAAATCATATTATCCTGAAATTTATTGGAAAGAGCAGATGTTCCTAGTTATAAATAATGTGATTACAGTTTTTTGGACTTTAATTTTCCTATTAAATGCAATGATTTTCCTATTCACTGCCAAGCCTACACCTATAATACTTTCAAATATTCTAATTGTTTTAGGGATAGTTTTCTCAATAATTTTCCCATTAAGAGCTCCAGCCTATATAATTTCAAGAGAATTTAAGAAGTATGATTGGAATGTTAATGTTGATCCAAATAGACCTAAGAGGGAAAATGAATTTGATGTTATAATTATTGGTTCTGGTATTGGTGGATTAACTTGTGCCGCTTTACTTTCAAAGAGAGGCTATAAAGTATTAGTTTTAGAGCAACATTATCAAGTTGGAGGCTACTGTTCATCCTTCAAGAGGAATGGTTTCATTTTTAATACTGGTGTGGAAAATGTGAGTGGATTATGGGAGAAGGGTGCTGTTAATTATTTACTTAGGGAGCTTGGAT
>CAZCCB010000113.1:0-2111 GCA_964497155.1 uncultured Nitrososphaerota archaeon
ATTGAATGTTTATGTTTGTAATGTTGGGAGTAGTTTGGAGGCTGTTGTTAGTGGTTTTTGGAGTTTGATTGATAATTATAATCTTGATATTGATAGGATTGTTTTTGTTTGTAGTAGGGATACTTGTGGGTTTTGTGATTTATTGTTTAGGGTTTTTAGGGTTATTTGTCCATTGGTTGAGGATTATGGTTTGATTGTTGTTGATGAGGCTGATGTTTATGGTTCTTCATGTAAAATTATTGATTTTCTTAGGGGTGAGTTTGGTGGTTCATGTAATTTTATTTTTGATGTTACTCCTGGTAGGAAGACTATGTCTATTTCTCTTTTTAGGGTTGGTTTGAAATTTAATTGTCCGGTAATTTATTTTCATTTGAAGAGTAATTTGTTTAGGGGTTTTGTTTATCCTCTTATTCCTAGGCCTCTTTGTAGGCTTGAGGTTATTCATGGCAAATTAGAGAGGTTTCAATCTATTGAGGTTGATGATTTTGATAATGATTATGTTAGGGTTCCGTATAGGTATTTGATTGCTATTTTGAATAGGCTTTATAGTTTTGGTGGTTCAAATTTTACTGTTATTGTTCCTTATGTTAATTTGAGATTGTTTAGTTTTGATTATGATGATTTATCTAGGGTTAATATTGAATTTAGCGATTATCAGATTAGGATGATTAATAGGTATTTGAGTAAATTTACTTATGATTATGTTTATGATTCATTATTGACTTCAGGTTTAATTTCCCCAGTGAATATTGATGAGGTTATAGGTAAAATTGTTAATTTGATTGGGGAGAGGAGTTGTAATTTAATTTTGAATCCTAGGCAAATTGCATTGGCTTTGGATACTAATATGCTTTATCTTAAAATTATATCTAATTATTTTATTGATAGGTTTAATGTTCCACCATTAATTGTTAGTAGTATTGTTAGAAGTGAAATTCAACGTTGGATTGATAGGAGGCTTAGTAGTAGTGAGGTTGCTAGGTATTTGTCTTATTGTAATTTAATTAATTATCCAATTAGTAGGGCTAGGAGGCTTTTTAGTAAATTGTTTAGTGAGGATTGTAGGAGGGCTATTATTGCATTGTTAGAGTTAATTGAACTTGAAAAACTTAATTTGGTTAATTATGTTTATGGTGAAGGTGTTGGTGATGAGGCATTAATTAATAATTATTCAAGTTTAACTGATAAGTTTAATTTAATTTTGCTTACATGTGATAGGGGTATTTTGAATAGAGCTTTATTGGCTAAATTGCCGGCAATATTAATTGAGCAGAGGAGGAGTGGTGATTTAAAGTTTAATTTGAATTATGGTAATTTATCTAGAATATTATATATTTTATCATTATATTATGGTTCAATTAAAATTAGTAGTGGAGTTTTTAGTTTTGAATTTAATGGTTTTTGGAGGGATTGGAATATTAATGATTTGGGTAATGGTTATATTGAAGTTTTAATTGATCCAAGTAATCCTGTTTTGAGAGGATTATCGGGGAAATTTAGGGTTATAGGTGAAGTTGAGAAATTATTGAAGGAGGTTGGGTAGGATTTTGAATGCTTTGAAATCCCTATTTTTGATTAGGAAGTTTTCTAGGCTATGTATTTGATTATGAATATGATCATAAATTGTTTCTCCATGAACTTTGCTTTCATAAATTTTAAATCTAATTAATTTTAGGAAATTCCTTCTACCCCTCTTTGTTAAGTATACTGTATTTCTATCGATTAGATAGTGGATTTTAGGTTTGAAGCTTTTAGTTGTTACTATTGATAGTGCAGCTGAATCAACTATTATTTGCCTAAAATTTTCAGCCATATCTATTGCTAATGAAATTCTCTTTCTAAATGGTTTATGTATTAATCCAATTCTAACATCGAATCCATGAATTTTAAGCATGAAGCTAATTAAATTGTATAGATAAGTGTTTCCATAGCTTATTAGTGAATTGAATAGGTCTCTTGGTGGACGTTTAATTCTACCCTTAAATCCAATTTCAATTGGAATAATATTTTTAAGTAATTCATAGTATTTCCTGGCTATTTGAGCTTCTATGCTGAGATATTCAATTGAATTTTTAAGTTTTGAGAGTAAAATTTTTGCTTCAGATTTGAAT
>CAZCCB010000114.1:0-275 GCA_964497155.1 uncultured Nitrososphaerota archaeon
AATCGAACATTAAAGCCGAATCTCATGAAAAGAGAATTGAAAGAAAACTGTCCGAAAACTGGTCAGCTGACCTAAATTTGACCAGAATCTCATGAAAAGAGAATTGAAAGTTACAAGCATTAAACTATACATTAGCTGAATACAGTTTGAATCTCATGAAAAGAGAATTGAAAGGTTCCGCCATGGGATTGGATTCAGGGATTCATAGAGGCAGAATCTCATGAAAAGAGAATTGAAAGGGTACTCATAGAAAATCTAATTCGTTCGAGGCAACG
>CAZCCB010000114.1:285-2063 GCA_964497155.1 uncultured Nitrososphaerota archaeon
AGAATTGAAAGTTCAGTCTAACTGTTGACCTTTTACCACTTTTCAATCGCGAATCTCATGAAAAGAGAATTGAAAGTTTTTCATATTCACGTTTAAGCTCTTGAAGTCTGACAATAGAATCTCATGAAAAGAGAATTGAAAGCTCAAACTATTGTATGTTTATGAAGTTGAGAAGCCGGGAATCTCATGAAAAGAGAATTGAAAGATAGTTACTACTATGCATAGTGTAGGGAATTATGTTGTTGGAATCTCATGAAAAGAGAATTGAAAGATTAAATGAAGTTTAAAAGCTATTTTCCTCCTTTTTGAGAATCTCATTAAAAGAATTAAGATGCTTTATAGATAACTAATTACTCTATAAATAACTTAAGAGACTACTAGTATTACACTATTAATTCAGTTAGGTTTAAGATGGAGGAAATTGACAGTTTAATTTAAATTTCCTACCATGTATATATCATGCAGTAAATTATGAGCGACAATATTATAAAACTTCATAATTCTATTATCCTTATAAAGCTATTAAATCACTCTGAAAGAACCATGCTAATTAATTCAAGCTAATAATTTATTTACTGGTAGATACCAGTTACTGGTGGGTACCAGTTATGCCATACTTCGATCCAAAACCCAAAACAAATAGATCAGACCTATACGATCGCGAAGAAGAATTAAATGAATTAACCAGACTAATTAAAATCTCACCACTAATACTAATCCTAGGATTACGTAGAACGGGAAAAACATCACTACTATACACAGCCCTAAATGAAATTAAAATTCCAAACATAATTATCGATTCAAGAGAGCTACCATACAATAAAATTATATCCCCAAACGACTTCACAGAACTATTAATAAGAAATTTAAATAAATTCCTAAAATCAAGAAGAAAAATTGCAAATAAATTTATCAATTTAATTAAAAATATTGAAAGCATAAACATAATGGGATTATCAATTAAATTTAAAAGAAACAAAGCAGCCTCAACCCTAATAGACCTACTCAATTCACTAAATAAATTAGCTGAAGAAGAAAACTTCAAATTAATAATTGCATTCGATGAAGCCCAAGAATTAAGGAGAATCACAGCCTTAAGACTAGACAAATTATTCGCATATATCTATGATAATCTAAAAAATATCACATTAATCCTAACTGGCTCCCAAATAGGATTACTATACAAATTCCTAAGAATTAATGATCCAGAAGCACCACTCTACGGCAGAGCTAGAAATGAAATATTCCTAAAAAATTTCACAAATGAACAATCAAAAGATTTCCTAATTAAAGGATTTAAACAATACAATATAACTCCACCAATAGAATTCATTAACAATGCAATTAATAAATTAAATGGAAATATAGGCTGGCTTACATTACTAGGCTATAAATCTATTTCAAAAAGAAGCTTCAATTCAAAATTAATTAATGAAGTCATAAATGAAGCCACTAAACTAGTTAGAAGCGAATTCAATCACTTCCTAAGCTTAAGATGGCAAGCTAAAAATAAATATTTATTAATAATGAAATGCCTAGCAAATTTCGATGAAGCATCATGGTCCCAAATAAAAATGTCATTAGAACTAAACTTAGGTAAAAAAATAGATGACAAAAACTTTTCAATCCTACTCAAAAATCTAATCGATGCCAGCTTCATAACAAAAACAATTAATGGAACCTACAAATTTACAGACCCAATATTAAAATATGCATTCAAATACTAACAATAATACCAAAATTAATATTAAAAGTTAATATTAAATTAATGAGATTTA
>CAZCCB010000115.1:0-2016 GCA_964497155.1 uncultured Nitrososphaerota archaeon
ATTCTATACTGCACTCAAAAGTTTAGAGAAGAAAGCTGAATTAGTATTATTTATGAAGGGAGACCATGTATTTTGCTGGAATGGTAAGCCAAGCTTGAGGATTGAAAGATTAAAGCATACTTTAAGATGGTTTGATGAACATTTAAAACAATAGTTATCAATTTACCTTATTTTTGATAATACTTCTTTTGCAAAATTTTTCATTTCAGTTATTTTTAATCTTGGAATTGTGAATAAATCTATTCCTATTTCATGATATTCATTTAATGTTCTAATAATGTTTTCAGGTCCAATGTATTTTTGAACTTCAATTTTTGCCTGATCAAATGTTAAGCCTTTAGCCTCAATAAATCTCTTAATCATCTTATCGATAAGTTCTTTATTTTCATTTAAAATTATGCTGAATCCCGTAGCCAAAATTATTTCATCAAAATCTCTACCAACCTTTTTACAATGCTTTTTAATAACATTAATCTTATGCTCCAATTCCCTTTTAATTGGAAAGCCAGATATATGGATTATGTCGGCATATTTAGCTGCAATTTTAAGTAATCTTTTTTCACCCTTACCTCCAATCATTATTGGAATATAACCTTTAACTGGTCTAGGTAGATTCATGGTTTTTATTGCACTATAAATTTTCCCTTTATAGTTAGTTACTTCATTAGTGAACATGCTCTTACAAATTATAACTGCATCTTCAAGTCCATCCATTCTCTCTTTAACTGATGGAAATCTGCCTAGAAATTGCTTAAATTCCTCTTCATGCCATCCAGCTCCAATACCGAATATAAGTCTCCCGTTAGAAATAATATCAACCGTAGTAGCCATTTTGGCTAAAATTGTTGGATGCCTATAATGTGCACATGAAACTAATGGTCCAAGATAAATTTTACTTGTAATTGCAGCTAAACCTGCAAGTGTAGTCCAGCATTCAAGTGGATGTCCAGTCTTACCTTTTGGATTAGCCATATTTAGGAAGTGATCAGTTATAGTAAATAAGTCGAAACCAAGTTCTTCAGCCATTAAGCATAATTCCTTCATTTCATTAAAACTTTTATCTTCAGGAGGAATATGAATTCCAATTTGAATTTTACTCTTACTTAACATACTAACTCACCAAACATTATAGTTATATATCGGTATTGAAATTAAGGTATTTGGATTTCAATTCAATACCTTTCAATATTAAGGTGGAAATTTGAAACTTAAAAATTTACATATTAAATTTGGATATATTTTCTCGAGCGAATTTTTATTTGCATTCATAATAATTCCTTTCCTCATATTATTTCTATATGAATTACCATTGAATTTTAAGAAAATGTTTATATTTAGAATTAATAATCTATCATACTTCTCTATTCTGCTGTCAAATTTTATTCATTTTGATTTTAATCATTTAATAATTAATTTAATATTATATTTAATCGTTATATATACGATTTATGTTTTTGATGTAATTATTCTTAATAATAGAATTTTCTTTAGATATCTAATGCTCATAGTATTACTTATCTCACCATTTGTAATTACAATTGTCTCAACAATAATATTAGTATTTCAATTTACTGGAGCTAGAATTTATGGAACTTCATTTTATGGTTTTTCAGGTATAATTGCTATGCTTATAGGTTATCTTCCATTTTCAATTAATAGAATTAGTATTGCATATTTTAATGCTCCATGGAGTCTATATTTTATGCAGTGTACAATTACTTTTCTATTAAACTTTTCAATTTTACTTTTAATTCATGGATATATTGTTCATTCATTATTAATTTTTATTCCAATAATTATGCTTGCATATTATATTCATAAGACAATGGTTACCACGATACTTAAGGAGTCTAGTATTAAAATTACATTTTGTTTATCAATAATTGCTTCATTTATTTTAACCTCAATTCTATTTCCAATTAATACAAATGTTAGTGGTATTGTTAGAATTAATATTACAGCCCATTATGTTGGATATATTTTTGGAATAATTATAGGATTCACCCATAATTATAT
>CAZCCB010000116.1:0-1937 GCA_964497155.1 uncultured Nitrososphaerota archaeon
AACCAAGTGTTGCTGAAAATCCAACCTCTACAACAACAATTCCAACTACTAAGGGCTGGGTGGAATGGGATGTCACTAGTGATGTACAGGCAATGGTTAATGGAAGCGTAGATAATTACGGATGGATGATAAAAGATCAAAACGAAGACAGTTCAATTAAACAGGAGTCGAAATTCCATTCTCGTGAGCATGGAGGTAAAAAACCAGAACTGATTATATTATATATATAGATAATTTGATATATAGCTATTAAATTTTGATCCCATTTAATATTAAATGTTATGCTAATTAAGTGGAATTTTCCAAAAATACAATCAAAAATCTTTTAATATTGTGAAAGAATTAAATTTAGGTGAGGTGTTAGAAATGAAAAGAATAACAATCATTGCTTTAATTTTCTTAGTATCTTTACTAGTTTTTCCAGTAAAATCTCAGAGGGTATATATTGAAGTAGAGAAAAATATAACTCCCAGTAAAATTGCAGTTGACCATCTGAGAGATAGTACAATAAATATAAATATAAAGATATCCGTACCAAAAGAGGCTAAGATGGATATAGTATTTTCAGTGGATAGTTCAGAAAGTATGAAGGAAAATGATCCTCAAAATCTTAGAATTCTTTCAATTAAAAATTTTATTGATAAAATAAAATCTCCAAATATAAGAATTGGTTTGATTAGCTGGGATCATGATATTGATTTTAAGGTTCCATTAACAAATAATTTCTCAGAGGTAATTCGTAAGCTTAACTATATTAACTCTAAAGGAGGAACGAATTTAAACATAGGATTGAGAGGTGCAGTCGATTTATTAAAATTAAGTAATCGCAGTGATGCTGTAAAGATAATAATATTTTTAACAGACGGTGTTGGTGATTATACTCCACCGACAAATCCCTCCTCTCCCGTGGCTGAAGCTGTTAAAGAAAATTATATAATATACACCGTGGGTCTGGGAGATAAAATAGATGAATCAATATTGAAAGAAATAGCAAGTGTTACTGGTGGAAGATATATTCATGCAAAAGATGCTGAAAGATTATTAGTGATTTTTAAAGAATTAAAAGATGAGATAATTAAAATAAACCCACCCAAAAAAGTTAGATTGATTGAAATGTTACCAGAATATTTAACATTAGCCAGTAACTTTACAAAGGAGCCATCATATCCTCCATCAAAAATTGATAGTTTTACAAAGATTGAATGGTATATAGGAGATATGAACATAGGTGATGTGTGGGAAGTACGTTTTAATGTAACATTAAATCTAAGTAATATTCCAATAGATGCTTATACTTGTGAAGGATCTAGGATTATTTATGAAGATTATAAAGGTAATATTTTTGAAATCTCACTTCCAAGAAAATCAATAGTTATAGAAACTTCCAAGAAAACAGAAATTAAAGAGTTGTTATCAGAATTTAGAAAGTTGTTATCTGCTCCTATGGATATAATAGCCATGACAATAGGTGGTTTAGGCGCGATATCGGCTCTAACATATTATATAATAACTAGGAGAAAACAGGGCCTAAAATAATAAAAAATTTATATTTTAATTTACTTATATTTAAAGGTATTTATTTGTTCTAATTTTGAATATTTTCAAGCATACAATGCATTCCTATGTAATAATAATTTTATTTTTTAATTATTTCAATTGCCAACATCAGCAAATGAAATACCAGTAATTGTCATTAATTCTTTTACCTCACCGTTGCTTGCGAGTCTGAAAGCGAGGAGACATACATTAGTGACTGACAAAGCAAAGAGCTGTGCTCTGTAAAGGAGCAGAGCTGCTGTAATTAGATAAGTGGATGATAGCTAAGGCTTGAACTCAATGGAGTTCCCTATCCCATTTTTGAATTGCTTCAACATTGCAAGGCAATTTCTTGATATAAAATGATAATATTGCAGATGATCAAAAGCTTGAAATACCTT
>CAZCCB010000117.1:0-1728 GCA_964497155.1 uncultured Nitrososphaerota archaeon
ATAATTTCTATATTAAAGTTAGGGTTTCAAGAGAATTAGAATTGAATTATATGAAGCCTTTTGAGAGAATTGTTTTTGGAAAAATTATAGATTTAAATGATCTTCCAATTGTTGAGCCATATATTGGATCTTCAATGCATAGAAGTATGGTTATAAAATCTAATGGATTTCTAATCATCCCATCATTTAAAACGAAAATTAATGCTAATGAAATATTTCAATTCCATTTATTCAAACCTATTTATTAAGGGGGAAATTAGATTTGAGACAGATTAGTTTAGATGAGCTTTCAAGGAAATTTAACGTTAATATTAGTGAACTTGAGAATGAATTGAGAACTCTTGGTTTAAGCTTAAATGATATTAGGATTTATGTTTTAGATTATATTCCTATGAGATTGCAACACTTATTTTTTGAACTTAGAGATTTAGGGTTAATTATAGTTGAAGCAAGGGTTGTTGAGGGAAAATTAATCTTACTTTGTGCAAATATTTAGATTGTTAATAAAATAATTGGTGAAATTTATTTTACATATTCGCATCCACACCAATTAACTATCATTATTGCCATAACTTTAGTTGCATTAATTACATCGCTAACTTTAACATGTTCATTATATGCATGCATTTGAGTTATTGTTCCAGGTCCAAAGCATACTGTTGGTACTCCCATTTTCATTAGTATTCTCATATCAGTTGCTCCTTCATGTCCCTTAACTATTGGATCCCTATTTAATGCATCTCTAAATGAATTAATTAATGTTTGAACTATTGGATGATCAACGGATATTTCAATTCCCTCACCTGCATACCCCTCCTGCCTAACTATTGGTGGATTAAATCTTAACCATGGATCCATTTTAGCATAACTTAATATGAAATCTTTAAGCTCATTAAATGCTGATTCAATAGTTTCTCCTGGTAATAATCCCATTCTACCTTTAAGTACTGCTTTATCTGGAATTGCACTCGGATATGTACCTGCATTTAACATTCCAATGAAAAGTGCAAGTACACCTTTAGGATCAGGATATAATGGATGCTTCTTCTCCTTAATTCTTATTTCATAAAGCTTTTTAATTGCCTCATAAATCTTATATGCCTGCTCAATGGCATTAACTCCCTCCCAGATTCTTGACATAGATGCAGTTTTACCTTTAACTTCAATTGTAAACCACATGCTACCTGAAACTGATGGTTGAACCTCCATGTCGCTTGCTTCAGCATTTATTGCTCCATCAGCCTTATATCCTTTAAGTAATGCTGCAAGTGTACCATTACTGCTATACTCTTCATCTATAACATAATGCATGTAAATATCTCCTTTAGGTTTAAAACCTGCATCTAAAAGTAATTTAACTGCCATAGTATATGCTACTACTCCACTCTTCATATCTGATGCTCCTCTACCATAAAGATAATCTCCATCAATTACCGCTCCGAATGGATCATACTTCCAAGATTCTCTTGGACCTGGTGGTATTACGTCTATATGACCATTAAATAGTAATGATTTACCATCACCTGTGCCCTTAACAATTCCAACTAGCATAGGTCTATCCTTATATGAAATTTTAGGTTTCTCAGCTAATGGATGCTTTAAAAGTTCATCTTCATTAATTATCCACATATCATAACTTATTCCCCATTCCTTTAATTTTGAAGCTATAAATTCTTGAATTTCCTTTTCCTGTCCAGTTATACTTGGAATTTTAATTATGTCTTGTAG
>CAZCCB010000118.1:0-1706 GCA_964497155.1 uncultured Nitrososphaerota archaeon
GTTTCCTTCCCACTCAATAATGGTTTAGCTTTAACTTTAGCTTTCTGACTTTTAATCATGAAAATAATATATGAAATATATGTTAATATGAGGAATAATCCTACTTCTCTTGGTAGGTATCCTTCACCCTTCTCAATTACTCCTAAAGCGAATATTAATAGGCATGTTATGATCGTCATTCTAATTAAATCGCTTTCATGAGCTATAGCCTCGTATGGGAAGGCTAATTGACCTTCTTTCCATGAAACAATTACTATTAATAATCCTAGTAGGAGAGTATTGAAGCCGGATGCAATTATTACTGTTAGAATTGCAATTTCAATTAATTCTTTTGAATTGATTGCTAAACCTTTAATTGACATTAAAATTGCAACTACAAGTTCAGGTGAATTTGAAGCTAAACTTGAAATTATTCCAGCAGTATATTCTGTTTGTCCGAGATGTATTTCTAAAGATTTTAATCCTAAAACTGCATATTCACTACCACTAATAATTGCAATTAAACCTAAAATAAAGCTAATAATCATTAATGGTAAATTATGTAATAAAATTGATGAAAATATTATTTTAATTATGAATAGTATGGTTGGAAATATTGATATTAAAGTTAATTCAATGGTATTCTTCTCCAATTTTAATCACCATTAATTTAAGGCTAAAACTAAATATAATTCATGTCAATTTATGTTTTACCATGAATTACTATTATGGAGTTAAATTTAATTTCAATATTAAATTAAATTACTTTAGGTGATATTTTGGTTGATGAGAGAATTAAGAAGTTAGCTGAAATACTTGTTGATTATTCAACTGAAGTTAAGAAGGGTGATAGAGTAATTATTAGAACTGGACTTGAAGCTAAAGATTTAGCATTAGAAATTTATAAATTATGCTTATTGAGGGGAGCGAATCCATGGATTAAAGTTGATCTTCCAAAAGCAGATTACATATTCTATAAATATGCTAGTGATGAGCAATTACAATGGTTTCCAGAACATGAATATTATGAAATTCAGCATACAGATGTATACTTTGCATTGAGAGCACCAACAAATCTTAGAGAATTAATTAACATTGACCCAACTAGAATTAGTATGAGACTTAAAACTTTAAGACCAATTAGGGATTGGAGAGTAGAGAAGACTAGATGGGTTGTATTCTATTATCCAACAAATGCATTGGCACAGGAAGCTGAAATGTCACTTGAAGAATTTGAAGAATTCGTATTTAATGCATGTCTAGTTGATTGGAAAGCTATGAGCAAGGATTTATGGAAGATTAAGGAATTACTTGATAAAACTGATAAGGTTAAGATAATTAGTGATGATACACATTTAGAATTTAGTATTAAGGGTAGAAATGCACTTGTAGCTGATGGTAAGAGGAATATGCCTGATGGTGAAGTTTATACTAGCGTTGTTGAAGATAGCGTTAATGGATATATTAAATATGATATACCAGCAGTAAGACTTGGAAATGTAGTTGAAGACATATATTTAAGATTTGAAAATGGAGTTGTAGTTGAAGCAAAAGCATCTAAGAATCAGAAATTCCTAGAGAAAATGCTTAATACTGATGAGGGAGCAAGAAGAATAGGAGAATTTGGTATAGGATTAAACTATAATATTACTAGACCAGTTAAAAACATATTATTTGATGAGAAAATTGGTGGAACAATACATTTAGCTCTAGGTAGAGGATATAAG
>CAZCCB010000119.1:0-1528 GCA_964497155.1 uncultured Nitrososphaerota archaeon
ATCCAATATTATTTTGCTTTCATTTCCAAGTAATATTATTAAGGTTACAACTATTGGAGGTAATTTAATAATAATTTTCACTGGACCAGATAAAATTCAATATACAATTACAACTAGTAGAAAAGTATTGGGAAAGCCAGGTGAAGAAAAATCTGAAGTTATTGGCCCATCAATATTTGATTATTTAATGAACCCATTTACTTGGATTATAATTATAGCAATTATCATTATAGTCATATTATTTGTTAAGTTTATGAAGAGGAGTGAATTGACTATTGATAGATCACTACTCGATTATACTGATAAAGCTATATTAAGTAAGTTGAAAGAGCTCGGTGGAAATGCATTTCAAAGCCAAATTTTAAGAGAACTAAATATTCCTAAAGCAACTTTATGGAGACATGTAAATAAGCTAGCTAAACTCGGCTATATTCAAATTATTAGGGAAGGTAGGAGTAATAGGCTAATATTAAGGAAGATGGCTAAGAATTAAAATTCTCCATTAAAGTTTTTGGTTAATAAAATTTATTTCCAAAATTTATTCTATGTATTTGGAGGATCAATTTATGGGTAAATATGAACGTTTAAGAAAATTCCTAGCCAATCTAAATTCAGATGTAATTGAACTCAGTTTTGATGAGGTTAGTAGAATTATTGGTGGATTACCAAAATCTGCATTTGAAAAAATTTCATGGTGGGATAATGATGAGAAGAGAAAACAGGCACGTGAAGGATGGCTTGCAGCTGGATTTAGAGTTGTAGGAGTAAACCTAAATAGAAGACTAGTAGTATTCAGCAAACTATCATAATTAACTTAAATTATATTAAGTTAGATAATATCATAACCTATTATTTATATGTATAATATGTATAAAATGAAATTATAATATTATCTAAATGATCTATAAATGAATAATATTTTGGGGTTGATATTATTTATGAACATAATTGAAGAGCAAATTAATAATGCAGCGAAACTATTGGTTAAGAGTAGATTTGCTGTTTGCTTAACTGGAGCCGGCATTTCAGCTGAAAGCGGAATACCAACATTTAGGGGTAAAAATGGACTTTGGAGAAAATTTAAAGTTGAAGATTTAGCTACTCCAGAAGCATTCAATCGTAATCCGAAATTGGTTTGGGAATGGTATAGGTGGAGGATGAAATTAATATTTAATGCTAAGCCAAATCCAGCTCACTATGCATTAGTTGATCTAGAGAATATGGAGATTTTAAAGTGTATTGTTACTCAGAATGTTGATGGACTACATACTATTGCTGGTAGTAAATGTATAGTTGAATTACATGGAAATATTAGGCGTGCAAGATGCATTAATTGTAATTATAAATTAATTTTCGAAAAACCTCCAGAAAAAATTCCACCTAAATGCCCTAAATGTAATAGCCTTTTGAGACCTGATGTTGTATGGTTCGGAGAGCCAATTCCAAGTGAAGCATTAAATATGGCATTTAAAATGTTTTCTAAAGCTGATTTAGCATTAGTTATTGGTACTAGTGGAATAGTTTATCC